>JADLCR010000072.1 GCA_020847095.1 Oligoflexia bacterium
CGTTGGGTCACCCAAGAAACCGATTCAACCTTAAGCGGATGTATGGCAAACAGCAGAGCAATCCAAAAGCAACTCAAACGGGCATTGTTGTTGGTCAGCGCACAAAGAAATAAAAACGCTAAAACCGCGTTTACCGAGTGCAAAACCACATTATTAAAATGAAAGGCCGGAGCCCAAAGACCAAATATAAAATTCTCAACGGCGTAGCTTAAAAAGGTAACCGGAAGGAAATCTCCCCCGTGCCGACTGAGGAAAATTTCTTTTAAGTTAAAATTCAAGACAGCACTATTATTGATTAAAATGAGCGGATCATCGTAAGAAACAAAATCCCCAAAGACCCCTCTAAAAAAAATAAAAAAAGGAACACCAAAAAGAATGACTTCTAACTGGTGTTCCCTAATCCATTTTTTTAGTCCCATATCTTCAATCTTGCCTGGGACAAAAATGCTTCGCTAGCAAAATCCGAAGCGGTCGCCTGAAGAATTACTCCACGTAGCAGGAGAAAACATCAGAGATCGTTTTCTGACCAGACGTCACTTCAACATAAACTTCGCCTGTTCGCTCTTGGCCTGTTCTTAGCGAGCGTTCCACGCGGTAACGGGCGATTTTGCCTTGTGGGAGTTCGACAAATCGCGACAAAACTGATTCATCGTCAACAGGTACAAATGTCAAAAACTCCACAACTTCGGCGTCAACATTTGGACTGTAAACCGCATGGGATACAACATCATCGTCTGTGCCCATTAAAACAAAACTGGCTCCTTCACCACGAAAGTGGGTGTGCATTGACAAGATGTTTGTTGATCGGGTGGTCACAGTGACTCCCCGCTCATTGACGGAGCGGTCGAATTGACAATCAATTTCAGCGCCTACGCCTGCCCATGCGTGAGCCGACAAGAAGCCAACAGCGATAATGGTGATGAGTTTCATGATTATTTCCTCCTTAAAAGGATGGTTTAATTTTTCTTAGATAATCCCAACAGTGCTTTTTTTAGACCCTCGGTTACGGGTTTGGGCCCAAGCCAGGTTTTGAGCATAGCCGAGACAAGCGAAGCGTCTGTCAGCTTCACTAAGCTTGTTTCATTCAAAAGCACTTCAACGTTTGAAGAGTCCTTAAATCGGTACTCCAGAACGTCCCCTTCTTTCACATCAACAAGTGCCTGGTAAAGTTTCTCGGCCGTGGGCTCAAGCGCCTTGCATGTGTCTTCACAGTTGGCCGTAAGCCCGTCTTTCCAGCCATTCTTGACGTCTTTAGCTTTAACATTTCTTTTAAACTGAGTGCGGACCACTTTTGGGTCTTTGGATTTCAAAATGGCATCGGGATCCGAACTTGGAGAAATGAGATAGAGCCCGCCCACATAAACTCGAATGGACACGGCTAAAATGGTTTTATCTCTTAATCCCATTCCATTAAGAACGAGAGTTTTGCCGTCTAGCTTGATTTGATCATCGAATTTGACGTCGTACATTTCGGCTGCGTTTGAAAAAGCTCCGGCAAAAAGCAGGATTCCTAAAAAAACTTTTTTCATGAACTTTACCCCTTGTTGAATTCGGCCGGTAACCTATCAGGGGAGATTCAAGGGGTCAAACAGGATTAAAGTGCTCGAAGGGTGATTTTTTCGGAGAATAGCTCGTCCCGTTTTTAAGCCAACTCATAGGAGACTGACCCGGTCCTAATTTTCCAATAGAGGTAATTGGGGTTCTAAACTGTTTTTTAAACTCTTCGATCAGCGACGGCGCTTCTCGATCATTGACAGTCAACAAGAGGCCGTAGTCTTCGCCGCCAGAAATGGCAAATTCATAACCATCCCAGTTTGTTTCAGAGCAGCATTCTTCGAGGGCGCTTGAAATAGGAAGTTTAAGAATTTCAACTTCTGCGGAGCACTGGCTCGCTTTGCAAAGTCTGTCTAAATCTTTCATCAGGCCGTCAGATAAATCCATCATGGCGTGAACCGATGATTGATTAGCCAGCCATTGGCCTTCGGAAACATGGGGAATTGGTCTCCGCTGCCTAAATTTTAAAAACTCCGAGCCCGTGGCCTCGCGGTCTTTCAATAACAATTCCAAGCCCGCGGCCGAATCACCTAAGAATCCAGTGACCAGAATCTGATCGCCCGCCAGACCATCCTTTCTGAGTTTAACTTGATGCTCCTTAAGCTTTCCAATGACCGTGATACTAATGGCCATATCACCCAACGACCGGCTCACATCGCCGCCCCAAATTTGAACTCCATAAAGGTTAGCGCACTCTCTCATTCCAGACAAAAACTCGTCGGCCCAAAAAGGGGATAACTCCTCTGGAATGGCAAGCCCCATGAGATACCCCATAGGCTCTGCACCTTTTGCCGCCAAGTCACTTAAGTTGACCGCAAGAGCCTTAAAACCAATATCCGCAGGAGTTGAAATCTCTTGAAGAAAGTGAATGCCCTCGATGAGCATATCTTTTGAAACGGCATAATAATCTTGATCGGCCCCCTTAAATAAGGCGCAATCGTCTCCCATCCCAAGCACTAAATTTTGTGAAGGTTTAAAGGAATCCGAAAGAGCAATTCGGATTTTTTCGATGATGGACTCTTCAGTTGGCCGCTTCACCATGGCTCTTTTTAAGTCGGCCCAGTACCCAAAACAAGGCGATTCCCACTACCCACCAAAACGCAAACTGCCCGGCAAACATAAAAGCCCAGCTCCAATAGGTGCGATTTGCTGGATTCATGGCCCAGTTTGGGCTGTAAAAAAGAAAGCTCGTTATAATGACGAGGTCCTCGAAAAGCTTAGAAAGGACCCCTTTGTTGCGTATTTCAGCGACGTAAAAGACTTCTAAGGCCAATAAAAGAGTCCAAGACAGAGGAAGACAGAGAGATTTTAACAAGGTATCTTTCAGAGCTTTCATTTTCGTCCTTCTTCGCTTATATAAGCGTGGCGTTATAAAGGGGGACCGTCAAGTCCAAAGGAGTAAAAATGAAGTCATTGCTCGTCAGTGTACTAATGGTTCAATTTAGTTTTGGTCAGGTCGCATGGGCACAAAGCTCAGAACCGCCGCCTTACTCAAAAGAGATTTTTTGGAGTCAGTCAGGGGTAGATCCTAATCAGCCGTCGAGCTGGTACAACAATGCTCAAGCCACCGGTACAAAAATGCCCGTAGCTTCGTCTCAAAATCCGGCTCCGTGGAGCTTCTCCTCAAACGATCCGGTTTGGGATCCTTCAGGTCCCGGCGGCGGCAATGGTGGTTGGGGTGATCCATCCACAGATCCATTCGGAGTTTACTCGCAATATACGGTTAACGGTATTGCGACCGTTCGTCCTACCGATAGCATTTGGACCAAACTCATCCGGTACACTGGTGTTTTAACCAAGGATTACACTCGACTGGTTCAAGAAAGCCGCAGCCGCAACGGCTATGAAGATGACGACACGTTGGCTGACAATCTCATCAGCAGCGCTTCTAAAAAAGCTGCAGCCATTGGAGCCGCGGGCGCGGTCATCACTTCACTGATAGTTAAGAAAAATGATAACGGAACGGGAATCCCTGATCCGGGTGGAATCGGTATGGGCTATGGCGATCTTCTGGCGGCCTTGGGAATTCCGATGGAAGCCGCAGCCCTGATGATCATCCAAATGAGTGCCGTTATGCAAATGGCCTCCATTTACGGCGAGCTTCCTCCCGACGATGATGATCGCGTGGACTTAGCATCAATACCGTTTGCCATGTCCCTCACGTCAACTGCCGCTAGCCGATTCGTTACTGAAAAAATCATCAGCGGAATCGGTACTCGCATTGCCGCTCAAGAAGTTGCTGCGTTGGCCGCTAAAAATGTTGGAGCCAAGATTGCCGTTGAATCAGGTGCTGAAACCGTTGGAATCGCAGTCGCAGCCCAAGCCGCTGCAGCAACGGCCGCGTCTACGGCAACAGGAGCCACATCCGGTTGGTTTTCACGCTACGTCACCGCGGCTATGCCGTTTATTAAAGTCGGTGTAAAAGCTGGCGCTGGCGCCGCCATCAGTGGCGTCACAACCCGCATCCTTCTCAATAAGGCCAAAAAACTTTACCGAACGATGGCCGCCGCGCGAAAAGCTAAAGTCATTTTAGCCGTTCGCAGCGAACCTAAAGCTAAGCAAGCCGTGTGGCTATTACTGACTCGCCACGTGTTTCCGACCATGGTTAAAGCAAACCCAAAGTCACTTGAAGACACTCGCATGTATGCGGCCGTTGTAGATCAAATGATGCCATTAGTTCGTAACGGAAAATGGGACGAACTGCGTGCCATGAACGAAGACTACCGAAGCCGCGTGATTAAATCTGAAGATGGAACTCAAGCGCGATCAGTACTCATTGATGAATACCTGTTGGCCCTTGGCAAGGATCTCGATCTGCATGCGCGACTTTACTTGGTTAAGCTTGTCTTAGGGGGAATGCTCATGAAAGGCGGCCTTGAATACGCCGACAATCAAGTGCTCGAAACCATGGGCGTGGAGCTCATGCTCTATCCTCCGCCAAAAGTTTCGTTTGCGATGTTTAGGCCAAATGACCCAAGGCTTGATGCCCGCGGGCGATTCTTACAACTCAAGCAAGAGATGCAACAATCGGTCGCCAAGGCCGAAGCCTTGAGAGCTGAAGCGCAAGCCGCCTCAGGCAAGAAGACCAACGTGGTCGTTGCAAAACGGGGTCGTGCTGGACAGATTATTTTTGAAGACTGGTATCAATCGGAAAAAGTAGTCAATCTCTGCGAAGATCAAAATAGCCCGGACCGCGTCAATGATTGCATCACCAAAGAAATCATGAAGAAGGAAAATCAACCTTCGAAGCCCGTGGCCAGCCCCTCACCATCATGGCCTGAGGTCGATAAAAGGTAATTTAGTTTGTCACTAAGGCCCGGAAGCCGAAAGGTTTCTGGGCCTTTTTATTTTTCGTCCCAGATTTTTTTGAGTTGAGAAGCAACATCTTTAGAGGTCTTTAGTTTGGGCTCGTAGCGAAACTCCTCTAGCCAACCCAAAACTTCTTTCATATTAATTTCTGCTCGAGGTACGGTTAAAAAATAGCGGTTTTTGCTGCGAGCCGATCCCGCCGAGCTCACAATAAGTCCACGACTTTCTAAAAAATCGATGTGGGCGGTAAGCTCTTGAATTGAGACTTTCAGGTCTTTTTGAAGTTCGCTCAAGGCAAGTCCTAGACTTTGAGTTTTTTGTACTCCAGCCAGCGCATCAATTATGTCAGAAATCAAAAACGGATTAAGCCTCTCTTCGGCATCAAAACGAAAAGGAACTTTAAGGCGCGCGTACTGAAAAAAGCAGCAGAGTTCGGCTCCAAACAAGACAATGAGCCACACCACATAAAGCCAAAGCAAGAAAATGGGGATAATGGCCAATGACCCGTAAACCGAATAGGTGCTCACCGCTCTGGCCGCATAAGACGCATAAAGAAGTTTAGCGATTTCAAAAACGATTCCCGTTACAAATCCAGCCTTGGCCGCATCTTTGAGGTTAACGGCGACGTTTGGCATAAAGAAGTACAGCAGAGTAAACAAAATCCCGCTGGTTAAGTTCGGGGCAAGGGCTGCCATCCACACCAGCACTTTGCTGATCTCTCCGCTATCTGACTGGAGCCATCCCACCGCTTGTGAACTCAAGACAAATGAAAATCCCAAAAGCACCGGACCAATGGTGACCAAGCTCCAGTAGGTCATGATCTTTTGGCCCCACGGACGATCACGCTTTACGCCCCAGATGAGGTTGAAGGTTTTTTCGATGGTGGCCAATGTGCTCACTGCCGTAAACATAAAGCCGATGACGCCAAAGGTTCCAACCGCACCCGCATGGACGTTTTTCATAAATCCAAATACATAGCCCGAAAGTTGCTCACCAAAAGAGGGCGCCAGATTGGCCTGGATAAAGGTCTGTAGCCGAGTTTCTAAAATCTGAAAGCCACCAAAGGCTTTGAAGAGAAAAAAGGCCACCGCCAACATAGGGACCAGGGACACAAGGGAGGTGTAAGCCAGCGCTGTGGCCTGCGTGAAGACCAAATCATGCTGTGCTTTCTTCCAAAACTGTCTAATGAGCTGTTTCATTTTCCAAGGAAGTTATCGGCGCGATTAGGCTTTTTCTGTTGGCCCTAGGTAAAACGGACGCTCCATTGGGCCTAAGGTCGAGGTCCAAGACTCACCCTTTTTTGATTCGTTATGCATAAAAACCTGAATCTGATTAACCTTTGAATCAAAATCGTCAATGGCAGCCACTATGTAAGCTTCTAAAGTCATTGGAATCTTTGGGCTCCCAAATTCCATTTTTCCATGATGGCTAAGCACCAGATGTTTACAGACAGTTTTCAGATGATCAGGAAATCCGGCGATTGTTGCCGCCTTTTTTTCGATAAGCTCGGAGCCGAGTACCAAATGTCCGACCAGGCGTCCAACATCGGTGTAAGTAACACCCGTTTCAAACTCCAGCTCCCAAATCTTTCCGATATCGTGAAACACGGCCCCTACAAGTAATAGATCTAAATCGACGTTCTTGTAGTGGCTGGCGATAAACATCATCACTTTACAAATCGACAGTGTGTGTTCCAAAAGCCCACCAAGATAAGCATGGTGAATACTGCGAGCCGCGGGACAGCGCAAATATTTCGGGCGAATCTCTGGGTCTTCGAGTGTACTGAGAATGAGCTGCTTGAGATGTTTGTTTTTCATCCCATTGACGATGGCAATGAGATTTTTAAACATAATTTCTGGATCAGTTTCTGATGATGGCAAAAAATCCGCCGGATTGACTTCGCTCTTGGGAACCTTTTTCAGCTCCCCGATCACAAGCTGCAAACGCTTTTGATAGAGATTGACCGTTCCTCGCACCCAAACGAAGTCATCGGTTTGAAAGCTATCGGCGACCGCTTCAACCCCATCCCACATACGAGAGTCGATCTGACCCGACTTATCTCCAAGCATGCAGGCCAAATAAGGCTTTCCGCTTTTTGCTAATGGTGTCGCCTTTGTGCGAACCAAGAAAATTCCTTCGACCGGATCTTTGTCTTTTAAGCTTGATACTAACTGTCTCATGAATACTTTCCTATTCGCGCCGAACAATAGTCATCAATGTAGCCCTTGTACAACTTCTGCAACAACTTGGTGATCGCGCCAGGGCAGTTCTTAATTTTCTGCCCGTCGATTTGGCTCACTGGCACGACCTCTTTCACCGAGCCCGTTGTGAAAACCTCATCGGCCTTCACCAGTTCCGCCAATTTAATCGGCCGTTCAATCCATTTCAGTTTGTTATTTGCGCAGAGCTCACGCAAAGTCTTACGGGTGATTCCGCGTAAAATATCCGCGTCGTCAGGCGGAGTCACGATTTCGCCATTGATGACGGCATAAATATTCCAGGTCGTTCCCTCGGTGACCTCACCTTCGCGATTGGTCATGAGGGCATCATCGGCACCCTTCTTCTTGGCCTCGCCCAAGGCCATAATATTGTTCAAATAATTGCCTGATTTAATATTTGGATCTAAAGACTTTTTGGGATTTCGAAAAACGGAAGCTGTCAAAAGCGAAATCCCGCGGTCATAAATCTTTGGATCTATTTTGGGAAGCTTTTGAATAAAAATAACGACGTTCGAACTTAACTCAGTTTGCGTGGGGTCTAAATTAATCCGGCCTTCACCTCTTGTGATCACGATCCGCATATAAGCGTCGTTGATTTCTGAATGTTTGTAGATGCGATAAATTTCTGAAATCAACTCGTCTTTACTCATCCCTATTTCGAGTTGGATGCGCTGGGCCGAATTTAAGAGGCGGTCAATATGGTCTTCGAGTCCAAAGAATATCCGATTATATGACCTTGCAACCTCGTAGATACCATCGCCATAAAGAAACCCTCGGTCAAAAACCGAGATCTGGGCCTTTTCAGGCGGTGTCACATTGCCATTGATTGAAACTAGCTCCAACATGACGCTTAAAGTACACAAATTTTTGGTTGCCAGCAAGCAATGGCCCGTCTATTTTCGTTAGACAACGATTTCCGGTGGGAAATCAGCGAACGGAGGAGGACGAAAATGGGGATTAAAGCGGACGTTTGGATTAGAGAAAAGGCCCTTAAAGGGATGATTGAACCCTTTGAATCTGCACAAGTCCGAAAGGGTGTTATTTCCTACGGATTGTCCTCTTATGGATACGATATTCGAGTCGCCGACGAGTTTAGAGTATTTACGAACATCAATTCTACAGTCATCGATCCCAAAGCTTTTGATCCGAACAGCTTTATAACGGTCAAAGGAAACTCCTGCATCATTCCACCAAACTCTTTTGCTCTGGCCAGAACTATTGAGTACTTCCGCATCCCAGACAATGTGATCACCGTATGTTTAGGCAAAAGTACTTACGCTCGATGCGGAATTATCATCAATGTGACGCCGTTTGAGCCCGGGTGGGAGGGACACGTTACCCTAGAAATCAGCAATACCACACCGCTTCCGGCAAAAATCTACGCTAACGAAGGCATTGCCCAGGTCTTGTTCTTCGAAGGAGATACTCCTTGCGAAGTAAGCTACAAAGCTAAACAAGGCAAGTATATGGGACAAACCGGCGTAACGCTGCCGCGTCTGTAATTTTAAATTAAATTAGTGGGATTCTCCCGTGCACATCAATTCACGATGGCGGCCATCGCGAATGGTCAGGTGTGATATGCGAAGCTTCCCTTTAACTGGAGCCACGAAATAGAGGGTCCCAGCGGTCACACTGATATGTCGGTTTTTGACTGTATTGAGTAGCAGTCCCCCTTCATTCATGGAATTAAACCAATAGTCGGTAATGTCAAAGTAGCGATTGCAGCCGTTACCCATGGCCTTGCCGTCGACGTCCCTGATCTTGGCATTTGAAAGATAATAGACGCGAGTGTCTTTTGGATTCATCTCTTCATCAAAAGAGACATAAAGATAGAAACTTCCCTGTCGGGTTTCGGGAACAAAATAGCGATAATCCAACAACCCCCCGCCCTTTGGATATTTCAATTCGTAGTTTTGATCGCCCAAAACTCCCTTGGTTTTTTCAACCAAAATGGCTTTGAACGAAATGGGATCTAGGGGCGGACGCTTTTTCAGAAGTTCTTCTTTAGGTTCATTAGGATTCGCCTCTTCTCCTGGCTTTTCACCTTCTTCGGCCGTTTCTTTAATGGCTTGCCCCTCGGCATCAAGAGCTAAAGGACGGTAGCTTGATTCCATAACCTGCCAAAGAGAGGTCGGCACGATTAAGTCCTCTTCGAAGAGTCGCATGTCCATCGGGGTCGATTTGAGGTCTTTGTAAGGATCCGATTGGCACGCTTTGCTGCAACCTAGGACCAATCCAAGCAATAATACCAAGAGATATTTTATTCTTGTCATTGTGACCAAATCTCCTGCTTAAGTTTAAGTAACGGAATGTAATAAGGGTCCACCCCTAAAGCCTTCTTCAAGAAGTCTAGGGCTTGATCAGGATTCTTTTTCTTTTGTTGAACCTCAGCAATTCCATGTAGAGCTTCAATGGATTCCGGATCCATGGCCAACATTTGCGCAAAATGATCTTGGGCGCACTCCAAATCTCCATCAGCAAAACATATTTTGGCTTGCAACAAATGAGGAAATTTCAGTGGCCGCCCCCCGCGAAGAGCCATCTGAACGCGAGTGAATGCCACGTCTTTCTTTCCCGATTTATATTCAGTCCAAGCCGTTAAGGCCAACAGCGCCGAATCTGTCTCGTTTTGTTGAAGTGCCGCTTCAATACTACGAATACCCTCAGTACGTTCTCGACTAAAATAAAGTCCCAACCCCACTAGGGCATCAGCGAAATTTTTAATATTGACGTCTTGAGTGATGCGCTTTGCAACAGGCAATAAAACGCCCCATGATGCCCGATCAGCATAGAGCAGCCAATCTTTCGTGTGCAGACTTGTTCGTTCGGGATCAGTGTCGAAAAACTCCCCTAAGTAACGCACCACTGATTCGAGCGAATCGCTGGCAAGCTTTGTCCCCATGCTTGTCCCCTCAGCTTTATAAATAAGATGCTGAGCCACAGCGATGCGCGCCCCTGTGAGCAAGACCTCATGGGTATAATCTCGATAATTAGCTAAATAATTTTTAACACTACCCATAAGCACATTAAGCTCGGCCTTATAATCTTTAATTTCTTTCTCACTTTTCTGACCGAGTGAGTTCGTTTCAAAATGAGAAAAGACCGCTTCGGCTTGGGTGACAATGATACTTCCTTCGTTAGGGAGTCGATTGGCGGCCTTTCGAAGCAAGGTCAGGGCCTCTGCGGGTTGCATCATCAAGAGCTTTGTCACTCCAAGATTAAAAATGGCTTGGCCATACTCAGGATCAAGTCTTAACGCACTTTCAAACTTTTCAACCGCTTGCTCATATTGATGATCGGTCATGGCAATAAGCCCGAGTCCAACAAGCCCTGCCTTTTGATAGTTTGCCCCTTTATCAATCTCCATCATTTCGACAAACATCTTTTGAGCCGATAGAGTTTGGCCCTCGACACCTAAAGTTAAAGGAGCCAAGTGAAGTAAAAGCTCGGCATCCCGGCTCTTAATTCTTCTTGCTTCATTGAAAAGGTCGATCGCCCGTCGATAATCACCAATCTTTTCTGTGGAAATAGCCTGGTTCATGATGTCTTGAAACGTTCGACCCCCTGTTTCGCCAAGTCCATCTTTGTTTGAAGTAATTTTCACCGAGGCCACGATGAGACTTACAACCAATACTCCCAGCGCCCACCAACACTGCCGACTTTTGGATAATCGAATTTGCGGAATGATCTTGGGGTCTTGTGGGGACGCATAATTTTTGACGATATCGCGACTCGGAGTCGGGTCGCCGACGGGGCGAACTTCTCGGACCTTCGGTTCAATGCCTTTTAATAATTCTTCTGTTTTTATAAATGGCCGGTCTACGCTGACGTCGATAGGCACCGTTTGATTATCATCGCCAGCCAATGTGCCCACGTCCGTAGATTCCCCATCAGATTTCGCCGTTTGCCTGTTTTTCAATTCATTGACGATGGGACGGAATCGATCTTCATCCCTAATCAAAATCCAACGCCCCAGAGGCCGACTGATTTCGTCCACCGGAACAACTCGATTTTCACGTAACCGGGATTCGATTTCTTCAGCGGAAAATGGTCCCAATATCCGCCCATTGGCCTTCACCAACCATTCTTTCTGGGAAGAAATTTTAATCAGATCCCATTGCACACCCGTTTGGGTTTCACAAAGGTCGCAACATTGGCGGCAGATAAATCCCCAGGGAGAAGGGGCCAAGTCCGGACCAGTTGTTTCGGCGTCGCAAACGGCGCAATTGGCATGAACGGGCTTTTGCTTAATATTAAAGGTGGGAAGCCCCCCGGCGTCGCTCACCTCTTCGGTGAGACAAGAAAAACAAAGGGATTTCTTTTGCACTTGAAGATGTTTTTCAATCGAGCGATTACAAATGTCGCACTGAGCCTTCAAAGGTGCCTCTTCTAGTGACGAAAATGTCTTTTCCCAGTCAGGACCATCGTCAAGCCATGTTCAATAACGGCTTGCTCCACCTCGGCGTCACGGAGGCTGCCTCCTGGCTGTATAATCCATTTCACACCAGCTTGGGCTGCCAAGTCTACCGAATCTCTAAAGGGAAAAAACGCATCGGACGCCAAGACGAAAGACGAGGACTTTCCTTTGGCTCTTTCGATGGACATTTTCACTGAATCAACTCTGTTTGTCTGACCTCCGCAAATCCCCAAGGTCTGAAGGTTACGAGCCAAAACAATGGCATTACTCTTCACGTGCCGAACGGCTTTTTGAGAAAAAATCAGGTCTTCTAAAACCGCTGCGTCTGGATGGGGGCCGATCACCTTCCAAGACTTGTCAAATTCCGAAGGGGTATCCGAGTCTTGAATTAAGGCTCCTCCACGGATGGACTTGATTTCAAGCTGGCTTG
Organism: Oligoflexia bacterium; assembly: GCA_020847095.1. Lineage (GTDB taxonomy): Bacteria > Bdellovibrionota > Bdellovibrionia > JABDDW01 > JABDDW01 > JADLCR01. The sequence goes on from JADLCR010000072.1 coordinate 11,930, forward strand.
AACTCGGAGCTTGGCCAAGACCCGCTAATTCCAAAACACGAAGATTTTTCTTTTTGGAAAGCACTTGAGCCGCGGCCTGACTCACTTTGGGAGCGACGACGCACTCTAAGAACGGGCCCACAAGCTCTCGAGCCAATTCCTCAGAAAGTTCGCGATTCAGGGCTACGATGCCTCCAAATGCCGAAACGGAATCGGCATCAAAAGACTTTTTATACGCGGACTCGATCGTGGTGCAAACCGCAATACCGCACGGGCTATTGTGTTTAACGATAACGCTGGCAGACTTCGAAAAGTCCATGACAGCCCCGATCGCCGCTTCGAGGTCTAAAATATTATTATATGAAAGTTCTTTTCCCTGAATTTGGTTGGCCGACGTCAGCGACACCGTCGATTTTAACGGACTTTTATACCAAGCGGCTTTCTGATGAGGATTTTCGCCATAGCGTAAGTTTTCTTGGCGCTTGTATCCAAACGAAATATAGGATTCTTCCTCCCATGGCCCCTCTCTCAACGTGTGTGAAATAAGGGAATCGTAGTACGAACAAAAGCTAAAGACTTGCGAGGCTAATCTTTGTTTAAACTTGTAATCGAGAGTGCCGTCTTTAGCTCTTTTCAAAACCTCGGGATAGTCATGCGGATGACAAACGACGGTGACGCGTTCAAAGCTCTTAGCTGCCGAGCGCAGCATCGAGGGGCCGCCGATATCGATTTGTTCGATCAGTTCAGCTCCATGAAGGCCTTTTTGAACTGATTGCTCAAAAGGGTAGAGATTCACCACCACCAAATCAAATGGAGTCACACCATAAGAAGCTAAGGTTTTTGCGTCGTCGTCGTGATGAGCGCGGGCTAATAAGCCCATATGAATTTTCGGATGGAGCGTTCGAACCCGACCGTCCATCATTTCCGGAAACCCCGTAACTTCGGCGACCTCTGTGACCTTGATTTTATTCTCGCGAAGAAATTTGGCCGTTCCGCCCGTAGAAACAATCTCACAGCCGGCCTTGGCAATAGGCTCAATAAATTCGATCAGGCCAGTTTTATCACTGACACTGACGATCGCTCTTTTGAACATTCAGTCTCCTAGAATGGAAGCTTAGACATCAGCAGCTTCATGTCGTCGCTGGTGAAGTCAAGCCCGAGACCAAAAAAGGCTGAAGCCCTGGTTCCGGTCAGGTCGTTGCCTCTTGTGTTGGCAATGTCGTCTCCACCCGCTACAGCATAAAAGACGCTATAGAATTTGTACCGGGCGTAGGCTCGAATATCAACACCTTCAGCACGACCAAACTTGAAAAACTCTGAAGTGATTCGTAGCTTTTTATTAAAGAAGTGGTAGTCAAAACCGACCCCTGCGGAATTTTCAAATAATCCAGCACGAAGTGTCAAATCGTAAAAGGACTTTGCAAACTGAGCCGAAAACTTGATTTGGTTGTGATAGGCCACTTGGGTGCGGGTTGTCGTGTTTGGACCGCCACCAACCGACGTTAAAGTATCGGTTCGCTGAAACTCTGCCTTGGGATCATCGACAATCTGCAGCAAATAGTATCGGTCCGGGCCCGGCTGAATATTAAGGCCCACGTAGGATTTTACAAAGCTTTCGCCGGTAGCACCGCTCGCCGGCATAAATTCTGAGTGATAGTCCACGGAGATCTGAAACTTATTGGCCGTATCAAGCATGCGATTCACACCAGAAATGGCGTGATTCAGCTCTTCAACGGTGGTCTCGTCGTTAATGAGCTTACCTAAGGTGCCTTTGCCATCGTTAACTTTAGAAGTAATCTCATCGACGTTGGTGAGAATTTTGTCCACCTTACCCAGAGACTTTGCCATTTTTTGCCAGTTGCGCTTAAACCCGTCATCGGTCTCGTCGCCAATAAACTGATCTAAGTTTTTAGTAATGCGCTCAAGACTGGTGACCGTATTCGTAAGTCGGTTTTTGTTTTCGCTCGTAAAGTCTCTAAGATCGGCGGTGAGATCTTCAACGTTCATGACAATGCGTCCAAGCGGAGTGTTGGGATCGCCCTCGCCCGTGGTGGCCTTTTTTAGATTTGAAGCCACCACGCTAAAATCATCGGCAATTTGACCAACTTTATCCAAGACCGCATCAAAGCTCGCCGTGTCTTTGACAATGAGGATTCGCCCACCCGGAGGTAAAGGTTCATCTCCGGGGTTACCGGTTTTAATCTCAACAAATTTATCACCCAAAATGCCGCTGGGTTTGACTTCGACGCTGGCCGATTTGGTTAATTTTAAATCAGGTCTGAGGCTCAAGAGAAGCCGAGCATTTCCATTTTCTAAAGTGATCGTTTTAATGGTTCCAACCGGAATACCGGCCATGCGAATGGTCGAATTTTTGAAAACTCCGTTAGCATTAGGAAGGAGAACATCGTAGTACTGACCGCCACCAATGGCATTGGGATCTTTACTGATCTGTAGCGACATGGCCACCACGATACCCACACAAACGAGAACAAAGAGTCCAACTTTGAATTCAATGGACTTCATTTCCCTTGCTCCCTGACTTTGGCTACGAATCGCTTAATAAACGGGTCGTCACTTTTGAAAAAATCTTGTGGCGGACCAAACAGCCGAATGGCTCCGGCATCCAACATGGCAACGTAATCGCCCATCTTGAATGCGGCATCGAGATCATGAGAGATAATCACCGTTGTCATTCCGGCCCTACGCTTGTGCGTTTCAACAATCAAATCGTCGACCATTTCTGTAATGATGGGATCAAGGCCGGTTGTTGGCTCATCATAGAGAATGATCTCTGGTTCTAAAGCCAAGGCCCTTGCCAATCCCACCCGTTTTCTCATTCCACCTGATAATTCAGACGGGTACTTATCAAAATGTTCGGCACCTAAACCCACGACCTTAAGCCGCTCTCCGGCGGTTTGCTCGATCTTGCCTTTTGGCCAGCTTCGTCTGAATTCTTGAATCGGAAACATGACGTTTTCTATGGCGGTCAGATCATCAAATAGAGCAGCCGATTGAAATAACATTCCAAAGCGTGTTCGAAGATCATTGAGAGCTTTTTCTCCAAGCTGAGCTATATCGTGACCTAATACAGTGATACTTCCCGAGTCAGGCTTAATAAGTCCTAAGATATGTTTGAGAAGAACCGACTTACCGGCTCCTGAAAATCCAATAATGACTGTGATCTTTCCGCGTGGGATCGACAGACTAAGGCCTTTCATCACCTCAGCCCCGCCGGCGAAGCGCTTTCGAATATCTTTAATTTCGATAACCGACTCAGTATTAATAAAGAAGCCTTTTCAAAATGGTTGATAAAAAATAATCACTCACAAGAATTAAGATGCTGCTCATGACAACCGTTTCGTTTGTGGCCGAACCCACACCGCGAGCGCCGTTAGTCGTGTGATAGCCTTTGTAAGTTCCAATCAAAGAAAAGATGAGCCCAAAAAATCCCGCCTTGATCATGCCCTGGGCGATGTCTCGAGGGTTGGTGAAGTCATTTATTTTATTGAGATAGGTGGCCGAGTCGATGTTGAAGCCTTTTGTGCTCAAAAAATAGGCTCCTAGATTTCCGATAAAAATAAAAATAGCTGAAAGTAGCGGCATCGAAATCACACCGGCCATGATTCGAGGCATGACAAGAAATTGTTTGGGATTAACTCCCATAACCTCTAGAGCGTCGATTTGTTCGGTAACACGCATGCTGCCGAGTTGCGCAGCCATGGCGGCGCCGGCCCGACCGGTGACGATCAGGCCGGTGAGAACCGGCCCCAATTCGCGGCTCAAGGTTAATGCCACCGTGGGCCCAATCATGGTTTCGGCATTGACGAAGCTAAAGGCCGAGTAAGTTTGCAGCGCAAACACAAGTCCTGTGAATAAAGAACAAAGACAAATAATAAACACCGACTTGTTACCGACAAATTCGATTTGTTTTAGAATTTCCATAAAGCGATAGGGCGGCTGAAATAGCCAAAAAATGCTAGTGACCAAAAAGTTGGTCACTCGCCCCAATGCGAGAATCATTTCTAGCCACCAACTCCCGACGCCTTCAATGGCGGAGAGTAATTGGCGCCCTCCAAAAGAGGGTACTGATTTTTCCATAACCTTCCCTGGTTAGTGGATATAAACTCTTGCGAGCCTCGACTGCATTCCCGTCATGATTTCATAAGAAATCGTCGACGCTCGCTCGGCCATGTCTTCTGGCCGAATTCGTTGTCCTTTTTGTTCACCAATAAGTACGACTTCATCACCGAGTTCGGGGCCAAGCCCTTGATTCGCCAATGCGGAAACGTCCACCATGATGTAGTCCATGCAAACGATTCCGATCATGGGGCATCGGACTCCGCGAATGAGAACCTCGCCCTTGTTGCTCAACGCACGAGGGATTCCATCGGCATAACCGATGGGAAGAACGGCAATCACTCCGTCCTTGGGCGCCGACCAAGTGCCCCCATAAGAAACCTTCGTACCCTTCTTGATTTTGTGGATAAATCCAATAAAAGATTTTACGGCCATCACGGGCATCACCGAGATCTTGGGCTTTACGTCAAGTTTGGAATAGGCCCCATAAAGTGCAAGGCCCGGTCTTGCCAAATCAAGTTTCGGCTCTACATTGGTCATCAGCGCTGAGCTCTTATGGGTATGAAATAAAACTTTTGAGTCAATGCTCTGAGAAATAGTTCGCGAGATCGATTCAAAAGCTTTCAATTGCTCGGCCGTTTGAGAATTCTTGGTTCCGTAATCTTCGCTCGACGCAAAATGAGTGCAAGCGCCCTCAATTTTAAAAAACGAGTCGTGGCCTACTTTTGCCAATACTTCGGTAACTTGCTCGGGTTCAAATCCAAGGCGCTGCATTCCCGTATTGAATTTGAGATGAATCGGATAGCGGGCCTGATCATGAAGGGCCGCCTTGAGCTTTTCAATTTGCTGAAGCTGACTGACAACAGGAGTAAGTCTGTATTTGACCATGGCCTCAGCGCCAGTCGCATCAAAGTGTGAAAACACCAATAAGGAGCTCTGAATGCCCGCTTGGCGAAGGCGAATTCCCTCTTCAATTAAAGCCACGCCCATAAAGCGGGCGCCCATGGCCTCACAAACCTTGGCCACATGAATATCGCCATGACCGTAGGCATCGGCTTTGACCATTGGGGCTAAGGCCTCTGGCGATCCCATGGCCTGAGATAAATTTCGAAAATTCTGCTCGAGGACGCGCAGATCGATTTCCACAAAGCTGTTTCTCAAACGCGGTTGCATTTCTTTTTGACCTTCTTAGGTAGGCTCTGGTAATTCTTCTAACCCTGTGATGCCGATGTAGCTCAGCTGGTAGAGCAGCGCATTCGTAATGAGCGGGTCGCTGGTTCAAGTCCAGTCATCGGCTCCACTTTACACACCTACCCTATTATCAGTCTAACTGCTTATTTCAACTGGGAAAATCTAAGATACGTGAGGACTAAATTTCTCGACTTAAGGTGTCGTCTAGGCGCTGGCTTTGGGATTTCCGGGTCCCGTGTACGCCGGCACTGGAAGGGGTTCAAATTCAGGCTTAAAGCCTTGGGGGGCCTCGGCCATTGCGACTCGATTTCGCCCACCTTGCTTGACCTTGTAAAGGGCGTCATCGGCAGACCGGACCAAGGCTTGGTCGTCTGAGACAAAAGTGGGATATTCGCTTACGCCTAAAGACACAGTCACTTTGCCCATGGGTTGCTTTTCGCCGTGGGGAAACTTTGTACTTTCAACGGTCAGGCGCACCTTTTCGGCTTTTATCGCAGCCCCAGCGGCCGCGGTATGTGGACAAAGAATGGCGAACTCCTCACCTCCAAGGCGGGCCACAATGTCTGTTTTGCGACTCGTTTTTTGAAGGATCTGGGCTACGGACTTAATAATAACGTCACCCATCGGATGCCCATTGGTGTCGTTGTATTTTTTAAAGTGATCGATATCGAGATAAATGAGACTGAGCGGGTAATGGGTTCGTCGGCTGCGCGCGATTTCTTCGCCCAATTTTTCGTTAAAAAACCGTCGGTTATATAGACTCGTCAGTGGATCTTTAATCGCCATTTCATGAATGCGTTTGGCCATCATAGCGTTGTCAAAACTGACTTGAGTGATTTGAACAAAACTTTCGAGCAATCGTCGCCCTTCGTCACCTAAAGCGCCGTTGAACGCAACCACAACCCCTGCGGGCTGACCTTCGTTCATAAACGGCAATGCAAAATGAACTTGGATTTTAAATACTTCTTTCATCAAGTCGGTGAGCGGCTGCATCTTCATTGGTTGTGTCAGCATTGGTGGAATTGTCTTTGGATCAACCTGAGAGAGATTAATTCCCACTTTCCTAAATTGTTCGATTGGAATTTTCGACCCATGGGCCACAACCAAACTTTGATAAGCCGGCAAATACCTCAGCATAATGGCTGGCGCCCCGCCGCTGACTTCTGCGATCGAATCGAGTAGCGCTTGAATGACCGCGTCTGGATCCAATTTTTGAGATAAACGATGCATGAGTTGGTTGACCGCTTGAATCTCTTTATTTTCTTTGGAAATTTTTTGATTTACGGCGTTGAGTAGTTTGTTCTTCTCACCGAGCTCCTCGAGTAGTTGCTCATTTTCTAATTTCATATACAGGCGTTCGACGGTACGGTCCGCGGTACTCACAAGATCGGCTAAATTTTCAAAAGGTTTATAAATGTAATCGTAGGCACCAAGCTTCATCGCATTAACCGCTGTTTCAAGGCTCGCGTGCGAAGTCATAATGATAAATTCAATGTCTTTACTGAGTTTTCGAACATTTTCGAGTAACTGAATGCCGCTCATTCCCGGCATACGAATATCGCTAAAAATAAGATGCGGAGGAGATTCTTGAATTCGCTTAAGGGCGTCTTCGGCCGTAGGAAACATTTCGACTTGATAGCCCGCTTGCGAAAAGGTTTCTTTTACCACTTCACGGATACTCTCTTCATCGTCAACTACGAATACCATGAAGTCCTTTCGGACCTTGGCGATTTCCATTGATTAGCCTTTATTCAATTTGGGTCGGCGGATTTTCACCTTAAATTCTGATGATGCTGCTTCAGTGGGCTCTTGTGCCTCTTGAGGGGGCATGGGCAACCCCGATGTATCCGAAAGTGGAGTCTTGCCACCTAAAACTGGTTCAACTAACTTTTGTACTCTAGGTTCTGTAGAGGGCTCTTTCATTTTAAAATCATCTAAATTCTCGACAGCGGCAGGCGCGGGCTTAACGGCCGCAGGCGCAGGTGTGGGAGTTCCGTTGCTCTTGGTTTCAAATTTCTTTCCGATACCAAGACTAATACCAGTGACTTTAGTATCTGTTTTCGCTCCCTCAACCTTCGCTGGTTCTGCCTTTGATATTTCTGTCTTTGGCTTAAGAGGCTCGGCTTTTGACCCACCGGGCGTTTTGATCTCGGCGACCACCGTGGTCGGGCCGGCTGGAGCAGGTGCCGCCGGAGCCGGAGTGGCTTGAGTCGCTGTCACCGCCGAAACCGCAGAAGCGGCGGCCCCTGGTTTTGTGGCCAATTGCCCACCATGGGTATTTTCGAGAGGCTTAGTTGAAATCTGAGCTCCTTCTGGAATGGGAATATCGATAAAAAAGGTAGTGCCCTTACCCATCGTCGATTTGACGTAAATATCCCCTTTGTGATCTTTCACAATTCCAATACTTACTGAAAGGCCCAATCCCGTTCCTTTACCAGCAGGCTTTGTCGTAAAAAACGGTTCGAAAATTTTCTTTTGAATTTCTGGAGGAATTCCAACCCCGGTGTCTTCGATCTGAATCTGAGCTTTATTGCCAGCCTGTACGACCCTGACCGTCAGATTCTTTGTGGGATTGGTTTCCATGGCGTGCCCAGCGTTGACCATGAGGTTCAATAATACTTGGGTCAAATGGTTGGCATTTGCCGCAACCATGGGACATGGTTGAAAATCCTTGTAAATCTTCACACCCGTGAGGGTCAACTGATGCTCAACCAAATTGATGGTATCTTGAGCCACTTGCGCCAAATCGGTGGGCTTGAGTTCAGTTTTTTCAGCACGAGCAAACTTCATGAGATTTTCGACAATTGTTTTACATCTTCTGGTTTCTTTTTCGATCACCTCGAGATGCTTTCGAATGTCATCGGACTGGGCTTGTCCCATGGCCAGCTGCGCATGCCCTAAGATTCCAGCAAGGGGGTTTTTAACCTCGTGAGCAATACCGGCGCTGAGTTGACCAAAGGCGCTCATCTTCTCACTTTGAACAAGTGCCGTTTGAGCAGAGGCCAACGCCTCGTCGCGACTAATCAAATCTTGTTCCATTTTGGCAAATGAAGTGGCCAGCTCACCAATTTCGTCATTGGTTTTGACGTCTACAGCCACATTAAAATTACCAGCACCAATTTCAGCGGCAATTTGCTTAAGCCTTTGCAACGGACCAGTCATGTAATTTGAAAGAAGTACGGCTGTCCCAATCGCAACAAGAAGAATCACAAGTCCGATGTAAGAAATATTTCTCATTAAAACATTGGCTGCTTCGAAAGCCTTGTTTCGAGGTGTGGTTACAGCCACAAACAAATTAGATTTTTGAATCCATTCAAATGAGCCGACAACCGCTTCTTCATTTGGAGCTTTGTAATCACCCGCTCCCGCAACTCGGGTTCTCTGCAAGGCATCTGAAACCATAGAGTGGGTTTTGAAATTCTGACCGCGCTGGCTGACATCAGAGTGAGCAATCACGATACCCTGATCGTCGGCAATGAACCCCGTGTTGAGTCCTGTGGAGAAGTCATTCAAAACTGAATCAAAAGCGTTAGACGGTAGGATTCCAACAATCCAAGCCGAAACAAGGGATTCAGAGTCGGGTTTTTGTGAATCTGAGTTTTTCTGTGCCTTTTTCTTTTTGACATCCACAATCTTAACTTCAAAACCGAGGGCGTAGAGTGTTTGCCCATCAATCGCTTTGATTCTCCAAAGTCCGCGGCCATCGAGGTTGCTTCTAAAATCTAAGCCTTGAAGGGTTTGCTTTTCAAAATCAGGAAGCCACTGGCCCGCGGGGCCGCTGGGATTTCTTAAAGCCCAATCCAGTTGAAACTGCCTTTCCGCGTTTACTGTCAAAAAGCCGATTGAGAGAAATTCTTCGTAACGCCCAAACAAAACTTGAAGTTGATCCTCAAAACGCGCTCCGGTATTGGCGAGACTTTCTTTAGAAGAAATAAAAATGACAAGTTTGTCTTGAAGAGTGTTGATGCGATTGAGCAGGCTCTTGGCCGTGGAACTTGCAAGCTTTGCTGATAATTCTTTAACAAACGCTTCTTTATCTGATCGAAAAATCTGATTGGTCCTAAAAATGACAATGATGACGGCTATCGAAATGAGAGACGCCACGAGTCCGAAAATTTTCCACTTAATTGATATTTTAAGCTGACGGGCCATCTCTCATCCTTGAAAGCGGTCAAGTTGTTCTAAACTGCTTATTTTATTCTATTTTTTTACGAGAAAAAGTTCAAGAAAGGCGTTCAATATTGATGAGTGGATAGAAATATTTTTGGCTTCCAAACGGTATCTTTCCCCTCTTATTTGAAATGCGTCGCTCGATACCAAACTGAATTGATTTGAGTCTGTTTCCACGAGCGATTTTAACTTCGTTGTAGGGTGCATAAAAATATCGAATACGAGCCGAAGTACTGAAATCTTCTGGCAAAATCTGATTTGGCAGCCGCTCTCTGAATCCTTCTTCGCGAACGCCCAGGTAAACCCACCGGCGTTTTTTGTCTATGAACACCTTTTCCACGACTAAAGTCTGGCTGCTTTGAATTCCCTTTAGTTCCAAAATCCCCGGCTCTAGCTCGTGCACGACATAAGCCTGGGCCTTGAGACCCCCAAATAGAGAAAAAATGACGAATAGGCTTATGGTTTTTAGGGCGCGATTTTTATTCATACGGTTCACAATCCAGCAACTCACATGCAAAGCTCTATTGCTTTTAAGCCGCCCATTAGGCCGCTCCCCTTGGTAAATCTTCAAATCCAGTGACAGTTTTGAGCAACTAGACTATCTCCATTTTCATGAAGAATTTCCTCGTTATGGGAACCGGAATCGCCGGATTGTTTTTTGCCCTAAAGGCTTCGAAACTTGGGAAAGTAACCGTGCTGGCCAAAGAAGAAGCCGATCACACGGCGACGGCTATGGCCCAAGGGGGGATTGCCAGCGTTACTGGCTCCAGCGACAGTTTTGAAAGTCATATTCAAGATACATTGGTGGCCGGAGCGGGACTATGTCACGAATCGGTTGTTAAGAACTGCATCGAACAGGCCCCTGCAAGAATCCAGGAATTGGTTAACTTCGGCGTTCAATTTGATCGGCTCACCGGAAAATCCGATTTTGACCTGACTAAAGAAGGTGGTCACAGCCACCATCGCATTTTACATAGCTTCGATCAAACGGGCCGCGCCATTCAAAACGCTCTCTTACAGGCATGTATGGCTAATACCAATATTGAAATTCTTGAACATCGCATGGCCGTGGATTTGATTCTCACTAAAAAGATTTCCAAAAGCGAACCAAACCGCTGCCTCGGAGCTTATGTTCTGGATGTCAAATCCGGAAAAGTTGAAACTTTTTTGGCTGACCATACGATTTTGGCAACAGGCGGAGCTGGAAAGGTCTACCTCTACACCAGCAACTGGGAAGGGGCGACCGGTGACGGGATCGCCATGGCGTTTAGAGCTGGAGCTCGAGTAGCCAATATGGAGTTTCTTCAGTTTCACCCAACATGCCTTTATTCTTCTCAGCCTAAATCGCGAAATTTTTTGATTACAGAGGCACTGAGGGGAGAAGGGGCTCGGCTGCTGACTGTCGACGGAAAGCGATTTATGGAGCAGTACGATGCACGGTTAGAGCTTGCTCCACGAGATATTGTGGCTCGTGCTATCGATGCTGAAATCAAAAAATCGGGACGAGAGTTTGTTCATTTGGACATTTCCCATAAGCCCAAAGATGAAACAGTCAGTCGCTTTCCCGGAGTGTACGAACGCTGCCTAGAAGCGGGCGTCGATATCACGCGCCAGCCCATTCCCGTAGTGCCCGCCGCGCATTATCTATGCGGCGGGGTCATCACCGATATTTTCGGACGCACCGATATTGACTGCCTTTGGGCTCTTGGTGAAACCGCATGCACAGGGCTCCACGGAGCCAACCGCCTTGCCAGCAACTCACTTTTGGAGGGCATCGCCTTTGCTCATAATGCCGTCGAGCAACTCTCTCAAATCCCCGCGATAAAACCCTTCAAGGGAACAGTTGCGCAATGGGATCCAGGTCGCGCCGTTCATGATGATGAAATGGTTGTCGTCTCTCACAACTGGGATGAAGTGCGACGGTTGATGTGGAATTACGTAGGCATTGTTCGAACCAACAAGCGTTTGGAACGCGCCCTTCATCGCATTTTGGTTTTGCAGAGTGAAATTCGAGACTATTACTGGCATACGATAGTCAATAAAGACCTACTGGAGCTTCGAAACATTGCTCTTGTGGCCGAGTTGATCATACGAAGCGCGTTGAAGCGAAAAGAAAGTCGCGGCATTCACTACAACTTGGATTATCCAGAACCAAATCCAAAATTTGCCGAAGATACAGTCTTAGAGCCTTAAGTCTTAGTTTTTTCGAGGGTAGAACAGCTTAGAAGCCCCTCGAGGACCTGCAATTGTGAGCGTTGAGGTCGTCCCAATCACGTCACTAGTTGGAATCTCAAAACGAATCAAATAAGGTCGTGCCCAAATGCTGTGATACGGATAATGCGTAATCAAAACTTCGCGCTCATCAAAAAGTCTTCTCACCTGCTTAGGCTGTAATCTTCGGCCACCAACATCTAAAAAGACATTCCAAGTTGAAGATGACTTATCTAAGTTATTGATGTCATCGGTTTCGGTGTAAAGACTGACAAAAAAATGAGTTTCAGCCGAAGCCTCGTAAAGTGATTTTTGCCGATTCTCGCGAAATTGTTCAGGCGTCCAAGAAAGTCTCACGGCGTCTTTGTAGTTCTGGTGCTCAATGATCTCTCGGGTCTTTAAGGTGGCATCAACAATGAAGTCCGCCTTTAATCCACTGTAGACCTTGTCTGAGTTAGTCCATTCTTCAAGAATGGATTTGTAATCTCCCTGCGGGCTATCGTTTTTGATTTCGTCAGGAATCGTCGATGCGGATCGGCAACCGACAATTGACATAACCACGAAAAGTTGAAGAACCAATCTTAGATGCCGATTCATAAAGATAAGGTTATCAGGAGCGATGAAAGCGATCAATGCACTTTAGGCTAGGATTTGAGACCGCTTCACCAAAGCATGGAAATTAAGACCCGCTGCTTGGATATTCTGTGCGCCGCCCTCTTCTCGATCCACAACCGAAATAACCCCGAGAACTTTAAGTCCAGCAAGTCGGGCGCGCTCGACGCTCTTTAAGGTGGAGCCACCGGTCGTCACCACATCTTCTAAAATCATAACGATGTCGCCGGCCTCAAAATTTTTCATTCCTTCAAGCCATTGTTGAGTTCCGTGGCTCTTCGGCTCTTTGCGAATATAAAATGCGAATAGCGGATGGGGCCAATCTTGAGACATCATGCTCACACCCGTGGAGATGGGATCAGCTCCCATTGTTAATCCCCCGACCCCTTTCACCATCAATCCCGAACTCTGTAAGGATTTTATCTTCTGGCAGATCAATTGACTGACAAGAAAAATTCCGCGGGGATGCAAAAGCGTATTTTTCATATCGATATAAAAATCGCTCTCTCGGCCCGAAGCCAGGGTGACCTTACGATTTTCATAACTTAATTTTTTAATAAGACCCACGAGCTCTGAATGAATATCAACCATGGAGCAAAACCTAACCGATTCGTGGATTGGAGTTCAAGTCATTTCAGGTGTTTTTTAAACCAGCGCTTCAGTTCTTCAAATACCCTGGGGCGCCCCAATTCATTGTAGATCTCATGAAAATAGCCGTCATAAACAATGAGCTCTTTATCTGGGGCCTGAAGCTTTTCAAAGAACGCTTCCGTTTTTGGTCGGCTGACAACCAAATCCTCACCGGCTTGCTGAATCAAAATGGGCTGGCGAATCTTTTCAGCATTAGCCATTACAAAATCCATCGAGGCCAACATATCGACAAATAACCTTGGGCTAATGCGATCATGGCGCAGGTGATCTTGCCCCAAAGCCTGAACGACGTCCCAGTCGTGAGTGAGATTCTTATGGGGAATTTCGTTAAACAGCGTGAGGTTTGGCGCCACTTTAGAAAGGAGTTGAGCGCTTTTGCGTTTCCAGGTGGGAATTTCAACCGTAACTCCCAATAAAGGTGAGCTTAAAGCCACTCCTTTAATGTTCAGATCTGAATGCTTGATTAAGGTCTTCAAAACAACGAGGCCACCCAGGGAATGACCCAAAATGAAAATCGGCAACTGAGGATAAAGCCTGCGCATTTCGCCGATAAAAATCATGATGTCTTGAACGAATTCGTCTAAAGACCCCACTCCACGGCGACCGCTACTTCTTCCATGCCCTCTCAAATCTGACATGCAGAGTTGATACCCCGAACCCTTTAGACCTTCGGCGAGTCGTCGATAGGATTCACAATGTTCGCCTAAACCGTGTACGCCCACGACTAAGGCCTGCGGTTGCGGCTCAGGCCAGACCTGAAAGAACAAATCTTGTCCGTCGAACCCGTTAAAATGACCTTCGTTGATCTCAATACTCATATCATTCAGAAGGTACCATTGAAGTTCGTCTTGCCCAAGGCTAAACTGTTTTAGATGAGCATCTTGATTTGGCAGCGACGGCTTTTATTGGCACTTTTGGTTTTTCTAGCTTCTCCGGTTGCATTGGCACAAGCACCAACAGGTCAACCGCAAGATGATTCCGGATTAAATCCTCATTTTGCATCGATGACGAAAGAAGCCTCGTTCATTTGCGGTGAGTTTTTGCCTAATGCTATTGAAGGCATTTCAGAATTGATGACTCTTTGTGGTGGACGATTTGGAATGCGGCTTTCACCCGGCACCTTCCTTGAACCCACATTTGTTTCGGGCGCCGGAAAAGGGCAACGCTACACAATGGGTTCGCTGAGCATTCGCAGCGACTACGCCTTAGATGATTTTATTGGCTCCATGTTTGCCGGCGGTGACATTCATTATGCGACGGCGCCGAATTACCTCGTCACGCCAACGGGCGAGGAGACTAGGATTTATGCTGGATTCCATGTCGGCGGCGCCATCTGGTGGGAGCTCAATGATGTTTTATATTTACGAACTGATCTAAAATTTAATTTCAACCCTGGAAATTCGATGCTCGTCATGCTGGGGATTGTGATGCGCTTTGATCCTGCTTCACAAAACGATCAAGGGAATCAATAATCTCGTTCTTTGGTCTCAACAAAATACACTTAGTTTCTCCAGCGCTGGGAAAAACAGCTGCCAAATGTATCTTATCCCAAGGCACACCATTTTCAGCTAGTGCCAGGGCATACAGTTCCAACTGGCGCGCAGCAAGATCAATGCGATCTTGATTGACGCGCAAGGCGCTTTTGTAATCGAGAATCCAACATCGCCCTTGTGAATCAAATCCCCAGGCATCGATTTGACCCATGAGCCTTAGACCACTCACCTGAACTTCAAAGGGAAACTCTAAATGACCTTGGCTAATAACTTCCCTAAGTGGAACTTCTGATTGAGCAAGAGCTCTCTCCAAGTTTGCACGCTTAATTCCAAGGGTGACGCCAAATCGACTTTCCACTTCGCCTATCGCTTCGTCCCACCCTCGGGCTTCGTAAGAATTAAGGTTTTCAAATAAATAATGCAGGGCTTGACCTTTTTGAATGGCACTGAGTGCGGTTGGGTTCAAAGCGACATTGCGCTCGGTTTCGCCGGCTATACGACCCACGACTTCGGTTACAGTGAAGTTTCTCGGCTGATTGACTTTGGGTTTTACAAACGTCAGCAAGGGATCCGCCTTTTCTTCAGCCTTGGTATCAGCAACGGCTTCAAACCGCGCTTCAGATTTCAAACGAATGCGAATTCCGCCGGGGTGGTCTTGATCTTGGGCCAAAAGTGCCGGGTTAAGTCTTGAATACCAGCTTTTTTTGGATGAGCTCGCTGTCCCAATTAGAGCCAATTGTTCAGCGGCGCGCGTAATCGCCACATAAAATGTACGCATGGATTCTTCAAATTCTAATTCCAATCGTTGCTCCGCCAATGATTGATGAAGAATGGGCATGTGATACTCTTCGCTGTCTGACCCCATGATTTTGAGACTAAACTCGCCGTTGTGAGAAATTTCTAAAAATTCGGATTTACCTTTGGTAGGCTTTCCGCATCCGGGGATAATCACGCAATCGAACTTCAGGCCCTTGCTTTTGTGAACAGTCATTATATTCAATCGATCCGGCTCAATGAAACCGGGGGCCATCGCCTCTCGAGCATCTTCTGCCCGCTCTTCTTTTAGCGTGTCCAAAAAATTCTGTATCGAAAAATGCGGCTTAACTTCGGCAGCACGAATTTTTTGGATCAATTTCCTTAAATTAAACTCAGCCGCACCCGAAGGGTCCAATGTAATCCCAAAATCAAAAACTCCCAGAGATTCTAGGGTTTCTTGAATGACTTGAGAAATCGCTTTGTGTTCGAGATTGGCCCTGGCCTGTTTAAGTATTTTTGTGCCATGGCAGCTATCCAAAATCTCTGGTTGGCCTTCAAGAAAGGCCCACAATCCCATCTTTTCTTTCTGCCGGCACCAATCAACTAATATTTTGTCTTCAACAAGGCAAAACGGCGAACGCAAAAAACTTATTAACGCCACATCGTCTGATGGCCGAATCAAGAATCCTAAAAGTGAAATACAGTCATTGATTTCTTGCCGACTATAAAACCCTCCACCCGAATGAACAAAGCACGGAATTCCCATTTGATTGAGACTGCGACCAATCTCTTCACCCTCGCGATTGGTTCGAACAAGAATAGCCATTTGATCGAATCCATACCCGAGCTCTCGCCACTCTGAGATCTTTTCAGCAATATAGGGCGTTTCTTGTGATTTCTCCGGAGTTAACCAGAGATCACAACGTACAGAATTTTCATAACTCCCTTTTGGCTCAAGCTTCATCATCGGAGGATTCATATTTCTGAAGATTTCGTTAAGCGCTTTTAATAAATCCGGGTGACTTCTGAAATTTTGGATCAGTGCTTGCGGCTTAACACCCAAGACCTCTAGTTTTTTTACGACATCCTTAAAAACCCTGACGTCGGCGCCTCTAAACAGATAAATACTCTGTTGTGGGTCGCCAACAAAATAGGCATTCCAGTTGGGTTTAAAGACCTTCTCCAGCACCTTCATTTGAACCGGGCTCGTGTCTTGAAATTCATCAATAAACCAGTGGTCCCAGTCTTGTTGAATTTTTGTTGCCACAGCGGGCGAATCTTGGACGAGCTTTAATGTTAGAGACTCTAAATCGTCAAAGCTTAAAAATCCTCGCGCTTTCTTCAATTCGGTAAGCTCACGAGCCATTTGATCTGCTAGTTTACCTACCAAGTTCATCAGCCGTTGATGTTCTTCATTGATCGATGGGTCAAATCCGGAATCATCCCATTTAGCCTTTAACTCAAAAATAAAATCAAAATCGTCCTTGAGCTCCTCAAACCCTTTGCCGATTTTCCCGGGCTTTCGTACGCCTTTCAAACAAGCAATCAACTTTTCTCGCATCTCTTCGTAAGTCACACCCGAGTTAACCAAAGGACGCAATTCTCGAATGCGACTGATTTTTTCGTTAATAGATTCTGAGGCTAAGGTAAAATCTGCAGTCACGAGGCGTTGAATAGCCTCTCTTAGTTTCTCTGCATCTTGCCGAACTAAAACTTTCCAATCTTGAGGCTGTTTTAGGAGATGGCGACTACTGCTCAGAGCTAGATCCGGCATGAGCGAAACAAGCTGACTAAATTCGTATTGGTCCAAGAGGTCTTCAAATTCCGGCTTTAGTATTTGCGAAAGCCCCACTTCTCTTAGCAACTTCATAAATTCTGATTGGGTCAGAATCTGAAATCCAGGGTCCAAATCTAAAGCTGAACCATATCGTCTTAAGACTTGAGCAAAAACCCCGTGAAGCGTTGAAATTTGAAGATCTCTGGTATTGAGCCCGTAATCGGCGAGCCATTGAGGAGCGGTCTTGTCGCGAGAAATAACCTGTATGACTCTTTCCCGAAGTTCGGCGGTCGCCCTCTCGGTGAAAGTCGTGGCAACAAGCCTTGGGATTCGGTTTTCGGTTTGATAAATATGCTTCGCCTTGGCCACAATTTCTTTGGCCAAACTTTCGGTTTTACCCGTTCCCGCTCCGGCTTGAACGATAGTTGTTAAAGCAGGTGTTCGGCTCGACACGATAGCCTCCAATGACAGCGCCCACATTCTTTTTTCTTATAATCTTTTGGATTGGGAGAAAAATCTCCCGATTCAAAAGCCTTGAATGCCGAAACCAGCTCTTTTTCAATTCGGTCGAAGTGCTCGATGAGCTCCTCTTCTTCAAACGTTGGTATTTCGAAAAACTCCGCGGGATTTAGCGGGCCATGTGATGCGTTTTGTTTGAGAAACCCCTCTTTTCGGCTTAGCTTCTTTAGCAAATAGTACTGGGCGCCAACAACTTCAACTTTAGAATCTAAAATCGCAGGGGCCGCGAGTCCCGCTTCAACAGCTTTGGCATACAAAAATAACTGAAATTCGCCGTATTTGGCCCAGCTCGCTAACGGGCCACCAGCTGAAGATCCGGTCTTATAATCTAAAATGACTGCCGTCTTTCCTTGGTCATCCACATCGATACGATCGATGAAGCCGCTAAAGGCCGCCTGTTCTTGGTTTTTTTGATCTCGAGAAAGCTTAATCCCCGAGTCCGACCACCCAACAAAGCCTTTTAAAGGAATTTCGTGCTCGAGAGTTTTGAAGTGGGGATATTTTTTTCGCATTTCGATTTCACGCTGCACAAATCTAAAAATCACACGACTCATGCGGTAGTTAACCGATTCCCAGAGCGGACCGCTGAGAGCCTTTTGAATAGGGTCAGCCTGATCAATCAAATCGCTGATTCTTACCTGATCCCAGGCATCAAGCGGCGGATTTTCGAAAATGCTCTCGATGATTTGATGCACCCACTGACCCTTTTTAAGAGCGTTCGGCTCCAGGTCGGCGTCGGGATCTTCACGAAGCTTGAGCAAGGCCTCGGCAAAGAAAATGAACGGACAATTCCAGAGCTTTTCCAAATTTGATGCCCCAAAACGAATGCTCTGGCGAGCCGGATCGATTTGAATCTTTCTTGTTCCTTCTAATTCGCTTTTAACATTTAGGTACTGTCGATTCTTAGTTCCTTCGGGTTCTAATCGCATGGTTTCGAAATACTTTTGCACGGACTTATCCGAAATGTTTTCTTGCAGACGCACCCATTGATTACGAATATGCGCATCCACTTGGTCGGCCGGGCGATCCAAACGCGCGGCAAGTTTTAACCAAAAAATGCCCGGACTTACAGTCCGCCCTTCGCCATCTTCCATCGGGCAGCTCACGATCATGGTCTCCCAAGGACCAGAACTAAGCCAGGTGAGCAATCGATCGTTGAGTCCCACAGCCGTTGGACTGAGATCAAATCCCAGCTGTTTCAGTTGGAGAAGTTGCTTCGAACTTAAGTGAGGTTTAAGAACTGACGCATCTTTAGAATCTACACAACCCAACACAATAAGGTGAGTCGCTGGCACGTCGTCAGCAGATCCTAAGTCTAAGAGCCAAATACCTTTTGAATCCGCAGGCTGAGCCACGAAATTAGATTGGGCTACGAGTTTTGCCCAGCAATCGACCCAATCCGAAAATGGACGATCGTCTTCTGGGCACTCAAGCTGAAGCTGAGTCATTGCCTGATAGATCGCCTTAACAATGGCCGGCTCTTGTGGAATCCCAATTTCATTGCAGATTTCGAAAACTGACTCTTGAAAAGATTTTCTCGAGATCTCCCGACGGTTCCATTTTTGGATCCAACGCAAAACTTGGCTCTTTACGGCTGCATTTGGAATCTGCTCGACCTGAGAAATGGGTCTGGCCAAGTGAGGATCAATCGCTTCAGCAAAACATAAACAGAGGGACTCTTTCTGAATTCTTCCTGATGATAATCTCAAAGCCGCAAGCAGTCTTTGAACCCACAAAAGTCCTTGCACTGGGTACTCAATCGCCCGGTTGATACTCATTCCTTCAAATCCCAAATCATGAGCAATCAAGTCTTCGTAAGCTGAAATATCAATGGCAAGAACGGCGATATTTGTCGGAGCAATGCCTTGTTTCACCCATTGAGATATTTGGCTAGCCGCATTTCGAGCTTCGCTCAACGTTGATGAATGACGCCACAGACTTAACTCCGCCGTGGCCTTAGTCATGGTCAACTCTGTTTCTGACACTTGGGTCGCCCCAACGGCCATTTGAAAGTAACTCGAAAGCCCTTTCTCATGAAGTTCATTCTCGCCACTGGCCGGAATGACCATCGACACATCGTGGTTTCGAGATAAGGTTAAAATGAGGTCGCGTTCGGAGGGTCTTAAATCGTAAGCCAAATCAAAATAGATTTTCTTTGCCGGCAATCGATGCTCCCCCTGCCAATGGGTGAGAATGATGGGCGCCATGAACCACGGAATACGTCGCTGAGATTGGACGTACTCCAGAAACTGGGGGGCCAACAAGAGAACCTCGGGCAAAAGCGGCGCCTCTGCAGAAACCTCTAATTCATTTACAATTTCGTTGTAATCGTGATGTCCGAGAATGCCCCCCAACTCTTGAAGGCCAGAAATAAATGTCTTTGAAGCACCCGGTCGGGTGAGCCACTTTTTAATGGGATGCATTTCTAGAAATTTTTTTGTTAGGAATTCAGTCCCTACGGGTCCAATCACTGTAAGGCCTGGATCCGTCTTTTTGAGCAAATGGCGCCATAACTCGGAAGCGCGCATGACAGGTTCGCCAAAGACTCCAGATCGAGTTTCAAAAATTCGATTTTTAAGAAATGTCTTACTCTTAACATCGGAAACAACCCAAAGATCGGTGTCACAATTGAATTTTTCCCATACACCGCTTTTGTTGGACAGAGACCCTGCCCACAAGATATTTAGCATGGTATGGTTATCTCAGCAATTCGACTGGCATTTCAAGTAAGTCCTGGGGGTGAGAGTCCAAAAGCCCTAGCCCAAAAAATAAAAGACCGTGTGTGGAGTAAGTTTCGAGCTTCGGTCGCTGAGGTCCCGTCGCCAGGATCATCAGAAATCGTTATTGGGATTTCATTAGTTGGATCTGACGAAAAGCAGGTTCGTGACCGCTCAGATAAGCTCATTCGCGATCTCAGAGATTGGACAGAAACCGAACTTATTTCTGACGAAACCGAAGTCATCCGCTACGCCGACATTGAGGCGGAGCGGGACTTCGAAAAATTCAATCCTTAGTGGTTTGTCGCCAAATACGTCGCCAGGTTTGAAACTATCGTGGCGGGGTCGCTGCTTCCGTTGGTGATGTCTTTTAAAATCTTGCACGGATTATTGCTATCCGTTGAAGCGTTGTCGGAAGGGTCCGCACAGGCCGATGATTGGGCCGTTGTAATAGCCGAGGCCAGAGCTTGCTTTTCGGCAGCGCTACAGCCACCGGCGCAGTTGTTGATTTTGGTGTAAACTTGATCGGCCGTATCTGAGGCCGAAATATTGAGAGCTCCAAGGGAAGTGGCCATCACCGTCGAAACGTGGATCATTGAAGCCACCGTTTGAATTCCCGTCGAGCCCGTGCCCGCAGCAATATTAACCCCATTTTGGGAAATAGTCGTGTTGGTGACGATGAGTACCGGAAATCCTGCGGTCAAACCATCTCTATTGGTGCCGGCCGAGGCCTTGATGGCATTTGCGAAATCTGCGATTCGAGCCAGTTTTTGATTTTCAATAAGGAATATGCCAAATCGGATCCGATTCGCTTCGGGTGTATTGACACTTCCTAATTGGGCTGAACAAGCCGCCACATCCGACTGCGCCTGCGCAGCATTGGTGAATGCGACTTTTGCCGCATTGTCTAAACATGATCGGGCTTTTTGAATTTTATCGTCGTCGCCCGTTTCGCAACCCGAAACCACCAGTGCCATCACCAAAAATCCGAGTAGATGCTTGTTCATTAGAAATCCCCCTATTTTTGCAACCCCTTCAGTGTACCAAATACTTTGTGCCAACTGAACCAAGTCCGGGCGTGCCAATGCATTTGTTTTTTGCCAATTCTCGACAAAAGCCCAGCCAATTGCTTGACGTCATAATTTTTCAGGAAGTGCCGATCTTTTAGTCATGATGCTGAAATGGATTTTGGCTCTAATTGTCTTAGCCTTCTCTCCCTCTCTTCTGGTTGCTCAAGAGATAAAGCCATTTTTTCGCGGTGTCCGTTCCCAGGCAATGGGCGGGGCGGGAATTGGAATTGTGAACGACGAGTCGGCCCTATGGATCAATCCCGCTGGACTAGGAAAAATACGAGGTCCCTATTTTGCTCTCGTTAACGCCGAATTAGAAGCCAACTACGATACCAATGTCGCCATTTCCGGCAACCTGACTTCGGGACTCACCCTTCAGGGGCTACTGAATATGGCCAGACAGAATCCCCAAAAACCTCTGCATCTCAAAATTCAAACTCTGCCCACTTTTATCACGACAAACTTTGCAATTGGCGCTTATGCCAACTACACCGCGGATGGCGAATACAACCCGACAACGAATATTTTCCAGCTCGACTACACCAATGATTACGCACTGGGAATCGGATACTGTTTAAGGCTCTGGGAAGGGCGTATTAAAATCGCCGCCACTGGAAAGCTTATCAACCGAGTTTACGTTTCTCAGCCCGTCAACGGAGCCATGACCAACTTAGAGGCTTCGACATTTGCATCTGAAGGAACGGGCGCAGGATGGGATGGCGCGCTGATGCTTTCAGCTCCGGTCGCTTGGCTCCCGTCGGTAACGGCTGTTGCGCACGATATTGGAAAAACTAAGTTTAATCTGGGGAGCGGCTACTTTTTCAAACCAGCGACTCGACCGCCGGATATCAATCAGAGCATTGATGTCGCTTTAAGTGTCTTTCCCATTCTTTCAAATAAAGTACGTTCAAGTTTTACTGTGGAATATCGTGATGTGCAAAATCAAGAACGACAAGACATCTATCGCCGCATTCACGCTGGGGCCGAATTTAATATTAACGACACGTTTTACCTTCGTGGCGGGATGAACCAACGGTATTACACCGCCGGAATTGAGCTCGCCATTTTGCGACAACAGATTCAAGTCTCGACTTACGGTGAGGAAATAGGAGTTTATCCGAACATCCGAGAAGATCGCCGGTTCATCGTCCAGTACGGATTACGATTTTAGACGTCAAAGGTTTGTCGGAAATCTTAGGGCCTTTTTGCACTACAATGTAAGTATGAAGCTCGGTCGTTCCACAATGATTTTCATTGTTTGCCTCGCTTTGTCCAATATGGGCGGCTGCAATCTATTCACCGAAATGTCTGACAAGACAAGTGACGAAGTAATCTCCGATGACGTGGTCAATCTCATTGATCGGGGTCTTTGGAACGATGCCATTTTGAAATGGAACACCCTTTCTCCGGCCGCACAAGCCAAGCGCGAAAACAAAGTCCTTTTGGCCTCTGCCTATGCAGGCCGTGGACGACTCGACACGCTTGCTGTTATCAGCAGTTTAAATACAAATGCCTCTGGGGCCGATCTTCCGCTTTTTGCCATTTTGATGACGGCCTTCAAGCGAGCCCAAACGTATCACTTTGACGATCAGACGATTGCAGAGCAAATTTTAACGAGTATCGGTCCAAACACTTCAAGAACCATTGATGAAAACATTCTCATGGCATTTGTTGCCATGGCCAAAATTGGAACGCTTATGGCGGCCATTGCGGACACCGACGGAGACGGAGTCGTAGACGGCGGGTTTGACAACTGCACGGATTTTACAAACACCCAATCGGCTCATATTGTCACAGCCGTCTCAAATTTGCTTTTAAGTTTACAAGCCTCTGGTACCACCATTGCGAACTCAAGCGTTGACGATTTGAGCAGCAATTGCGCCGCCATAGACCCAACGTTTTGTGAGATTACCGATGTCAATTCAGTAACGGCGCTGCAAATTCGCGCTTCCAATACGTTGGCTGGAGAAAACAATCTGAACATCGGCCTTGAAGTGCGCTCAGGATCTCCACAGTACGAATTCACGGATCCGTGTCCCAGCTGTCCGGGCGGAAGCGTGGCGGCAGCGCCACCACCGAATAACTTATGCCCGTAATCAATTTGATAGTGCTTTTGGCCATTTGTTTTTCATTTTCAAAATCCCACGCCACAGAAATTTTTGAAAACTACATTTCAGCGCGGGCCGCTGGAATGGGAAATTCATTTACAACTATTGTGGATAATAAAGACGCCCTTTTTTACAACCCTGCGGGTCTTAGTAAAATCAGAGGACTTCATTTGACCCTTTTAGATTTGGGTTTGGGCACCGACACTGTTTCAGTTAATTCCTCCTACACCAACCTCACAGGTTCAAATTACGCTTCGGTCATTCGAGAGTTCTACGGTCGCCAAGTTTGGTTTGGGATCAATGCTTCGTTAGGATTTTCCATGCCTAATTTTGCCATTGCGGCCTACGACTCGCTCAATATTAGTTTTAACTTGCATAACCCCGCTTACTCAAACGTCACCATGAATCTGACCAACGACTTCGGGATTGTCACTGGTGCTGCCTACAGCTTCTTGCCTAATGATGTATTTCGCTTAGGCGTTGCCGTTAAACGCGTGACCCGTTACGGGGCACGGGTACCATTTGGACCAAGTACTTTAGCCACGCTCTCGAATTCTCAGATCAATGCCTTGGTCAATAACTACGGCACCGGCTGGGGTTTGGATTCAGGACTATTAATCGAGGTTCCCGTTCCCGGGCGTCCCACGTTCTCAGCTGTTTGGCAAGATATCGGGCAAACCAAGTTTTTGCCCATATCAGGCTCTGTGCGCCCACCGCCCTTAGATAACAACGCGGTTGCTGGGTTCGGAATGGATTTTGATTGGGGACTTGTGGCATTTCGACCGTCCATTGAATTCCGACACGCTAATTTGCGCGACGAGCAGATAGGAAAGAAACTTCACGGCGGTTTTGAGCTAGCCCTTCCGATCCTCACCCTTCGCGGTGGAATTCACCAAGGTTACTGGACCGCTGGGGTGGGCTACGACATGAAGTATCTGCAAATTGAGGCGGCCACCTATGGTGTTGAAATGAACGTCTACCCAGGACAAAAAGAAGATCGACGGTATCTCGTTAATATAATTTTGGATCTCAACATGGATCCAACGTTTGGAACTTCGGGCAAACCCGGAAGGGCTCGCCCTTCGCCTTACCAACGCCGTTAGAAATCCAAACCTAGAGTGAGCATGTAACGGCGGCTCTCTTTAGTCGAAGAAGCGGTTCCAATTTCTTCCGAATAGGTCGCAAAATCCAATCGAAAAACCGTCAGCTCGGCCGTGAGACCGGCGGTCAGGTAGCCTTGAGAAAGACCCATGCGGTACGCCCCGCGAAGCCAACTGAAGGCCTCCCACGCCAGTTCAGCACCAACGTGCAGACATTTTCTGAGGCTTGCATAGCGCGAACCCATATCGCGACCGTCAATCATTAAGCGCGGTTTGAAAACCCAAAATTCAGGCAAATCAAATCGTGATCCGACATCAAATCGGCGCTCAAGCTTGCTGTAAGTAACTGGGCTTGATTCTTTGCTATAGAGTTTAAAATTCGTCTTAAAGCCAGCATCGACAATATTTCTGACAACAAAGGCGAAAGTAGGTTTTGCGTATTTGAGCCAAGAAAGCCAGCCCTCTTCTGGGACTTGAACCGTATAAAGCGCTCCGAAATCTAAATCAAGCGCGAGACCTTCTTGAGCATCAGTGGGGCGAAAAAGCTGACTGCTGGTCACAAAATCAAGCGCTGTAAGTGAGTCTTCGTAGTTTGCGCGATAAACCGCCTTTGGAGCTACGCCCACCGACAGAGCATCGTTATCGAGGAAATTCCAAGCCATCCCGTATTGAATCGTTGAATCCTGAAAAGCTTGAACACCGACGGTTGCTCCAGCGGAGCCCGAAACGTCGGCCTCGATAGTTAAATCAATCGGATGAAACCCGATGGCCCACCCAGGTCTTGCCCAAGTTCCGCCAAGGGTGGCGCGAACACCGTAGTGTGATCCAAAATACTTTTGAAGTTTGTTTTGCAAGGCAACGGGGTCAGAGCCAGTCCCCTGAATATCGCTGATCAAATCGAACACTGAAGGAGTATAGAGACCGGTCAGATAAAAATTCAGCTCGCCTTCTTTAAGGCGCGCCAGGCCCGCCGGGTTAAAGTATAAGGCGTTATAGTCATCGGCAAGGGCCGTAAAGGCTCCACCCATTCCTTGGACTCGCGTCGAAAGAACTTGTTGGTGCATATAGAAACTGTTGTCCGCTTGAGCTGTTTCAAAGATCAATCCGGCCGCCAAGATTGCCTTAACCCAAAATTTCATGAAATCCCCCTCTTTGTTGACCTCTAAATATTAGCTCCAACATGATGCGTTACGATAGACTAGAAAAATGCGCATCTTGATGGTCATGTTAGTGATGTTACTTGGAATATGGGCCCATGCCGACTTGAAATCAGAACGCCTCGTGCCGCCGCCCCCTGATGCAGAAAAATCACAGGACCCCGACCCTGATGTGGCCATTGAAGGGGTCGAGATCACAACCCCTGAGGACCAACACGAGAGCCGCCCCAAATACTTTTACCCTTACTTGTCATCTCTCTCATTTGTCTTTGGCGGAACGCTTTCAAGCCCCGAAGACGGCTCGGTTGTGAGCTATGGACTGTTCGGCGCTTCTTATCTCTGGCCCAGCAGCACTGCTCGCCACATTGAATCTGGAGCCGAGGGGTTTGCATCGGGCCAATCGGATTTCTGGACTTCTTACCGCGTCCACTGGGTCAGCACCGCACGCGTTCGCCCGTTTTGGTCGTTAGGACTAGGAGTTAAGATTTTCAGCAATCGCGGACTTGCGTCGTTTTTGGAATTCAAAAACTTCTACATTAGAGGGGCAGTCGGATTTGAATGGAGTTTTTGGAATCAATTGTCGGTCCGCACAGAATTCTTTGCTTGCCCAGATTTCTCTGGACGAGGATTTTTGGCGGCGACGACGGGAATTTCATGGGGATTTGAGTGATTGAACCCAAGCCCGTACTTGTTTTTCGGTTTCAGAAACAGATCCTGAATTATCGATAACAACTGAAGCGGCTTCTTTCTTTTTCTCTAAAGGCCATTGGGCCCCAATTAAAGATTTTGCCGCTTCTTCGCTTAGCTTCTCTCGCTCCATGAGTCGTTTCAGCTGAACTTCGGGTTTTGTATAGACGACGGCCACGGAGCCGAATTGAGCGACAAGACCCTTCTCAAAGATCAAAGCGGCATCATAAAATACGAGCGATTCACGACGACGTTTGTGATACGAAAACTCCTGACGCGCGCGCCACTGAATGAGCGGATGTAAAATGTTTTCAAGCAAGAAACGGCGATCCTGACTGCCAAATACTTCATTTCTAAGTTTTGTTCGATCGAGCGACCCATCGGCCTTAAGCACCGAAGGGCCAAACCATTCACATACGGATCTTAGTCCAGCAGACCCAGGCAAAACGACTTCTCGCGCAAGAACATCCGCATCGACAACAACCTCTCCGAGGTCCTGCAGCATTTTTGAAACAGTCGATTTTCCGGAAGCTATACCTCCGGTCAGTCCGATGACTCTCAAAGTTTAGTTTCCCCTCTGATTTGTCGATAGGTAAAAAGACAAAGGAGACATAGGACAAGTGTCTTTCAAACCTGAGGTTTTTGGCAAATACATTTTGCTGGATAAGATCGCCATGGGCGGTATGGCCGAGGTTTACCGTGCGAAAGCGCCGGGAGCCGAGGGCATCGGTAAGATCATCGCGATCAAGCGCATTTTGCCTCAATACAGTGCCAATTCTGAGTTCATTCAAATGTTTAAGAGCGAAGCCAAGATCGCCATCAACTTGGCCAACTCGAGCATCGCTCAGATTTTTGAGTTTGGAGAAGAAGAAGGCACCTTTTATCTGGCCATGGAGTTTATCGATGGACGCAACCTGAGACAGGTTCTTTCACGATGTGCCAAGCTCCAAAAAGCTCTGACCATTGAGCAATGTGTTTTTCTCATGGGGCAAGTGGCTAATGCCCTCGACTATGCCCATCGCTGCACCGATAAAAACAGCGGGACTCCGCTAAACATTATCCATCGCGATATGAGTCCTCAAAACATCATGTTGAGTTTCGAGGGCGAAGTTAAAATTGTCGACTTCGGAATTGCCAAAGCGGAAAGCAAAATCGAAAGCACCCGGGCCGGAACACTCAAAGGTAAATTTGGATACATGAGCCCAGAGCAATGTGAAGGCATGGAGCTTGATGCCCGCACTGATATTTTCTCAACTGGCATTGTTCTATGGGAACTTCTGAGTGGTGAAAGACTTTTTGTGGCCAACAATGAGGTCAATACCATTCGAAAGATTCGTGAATGCAAGATTCCCTCACTGAGAAAGATTAATCCCAACATTCATGAAGAGCTTGAACGAATCACAAACAAAGCGCTCGCGCGAGACCGCAGCCTCAGGTACCAGACATCAGCGGAGCTTTATCGCGACCTAAGCCGCTTTCTCTACAAAGTGAATCCCGAGTTCACTCAGCATGAATTGGGACTTATTTTGAAAACGTTGTTTAAAGACGAAATTGTCGAAGATAGAAAAAAAGTTCAAGATTTCGCCAAGATTAGTTTTCAAGCTTTACCTAAAGAAGAGCGAACGGTTTTAGTCAACGATGGGACGAAGACTTTTACAGCGACCTCCCTATCGGACATCAACCACGTGCTTGGTAAAAAAGAAGTCGACCTTCCGAAGAACTTACTCTCCGAAGAGGCCATGAACGCAAAAAACATTGACCTCAATATAAAAGTTGATCGCATTGAAATGGCCAAAAAAGTGATCTCCTCACAGACTCCGAAACAGCAATCTTCATTTACACGAACCACGGGCGTAAATCCGCTTGGTACCAATACATCAATCACAAGCTTAGGGCGTGGCAGCGGTCTTGGACGGTTCGTACCGCTCATGTTTGTCTTTGTCGGTCTTGCTCTCGGTGCCCAATACGTGGTGAATAACAAAGAAAAGTTTTTCGGTTCGAACCGTCAGGTGGCAAGCCCTCAGGCCGACAACACTCAAGCCACCAAGCCTTCAACTCCCACCCTGCCTAAAGAATTTAATCTGTTTATTCGCAGCGTTCCCAACGGGGCTTCAATTGAAATCGACGGCCAGCCATCGGGTGAAACCCCGAGAGAAGTGAAAGTTCCAGCGGGCAAACCATTTCGCATTGGTCTGAAGAGGCAAGGCTTCATCCCCTATTACAAAGATTACCAGATCGACAAAGCGGGGCAGGAATTTGCTGCGACTCTACAGAAAGCTGCCGTGGGATACCTCAACATTGAAGTAAGCCCAAGTCACAATGTGGATATTTACGTAAACGGTCAGAAACTCGTAGAGAAAAGTCCCATTCGCCGTTACGCCGTTCCCGCAGGTACCGTTATCCAAGTGCGCGCCCTGAATCCGTACAATGACGCATCAGATCAAAAAACTCTATCGCTTAAACAAGACACTGAACAAACCGTCCGACTCTTTTTACGTCGCAAATAGTAATTAAAAAAATCTCAAACCTTGACCCCGCGGTCTCAATTAGCCAAATTAGGCGCCGGAGGAATCCCATGAGTCCAAAAAGCTATCGCCCGGTGCCCCACGTGTTTGCGGATGCGCGCATGCGCCCCTCAAGCCAAATCGCTTTTCGATACAACGAAGGTGGACGGTGGAACGATATTTCATGGCCTGATTACTTCAAAATGACCGAAAAACTGGCTGGGTACCTTCAGCAGTTAGGTGTGAAGCCCGGTCAATCCATCGCCATCATGAGCAATACTCGCTATCATTGGGCAGTTGCTGACATGGCCATTTTGGGTTCTGGTTGCATCACGGTTCCGATCTATCAAAGCAACACGATTGAAGACGTTGAATTCATCATTAATAACGCCGGCGTGGTCTTGGCCTTTGCCGAAGATCAAGGTCAGGTGAATAAGCTTAAAAGCCTCGAGGGAAAAATCCCCACGCTCAAACATATCGTGACCTTTAGCCAAACAAACAGCGATCAAGCGGTCGTTTGGGCTGAGGCTCTCAAAGCGGGCGAAGAATATGCAAAATCTCACGCCGGATTTTTTGATAAATCTTGCCGCGAAGTGCGACTCGATCAAACGGCAACCATCGTTTACACCTCCGGCACCACGGGCCAGCCAAAAGGCGTTGTCTTGCTGCACTCTTGCATCGCCTCTGAATGTGAAGAGATTAAATTGGTTTTGGAACTTAGCGATCGGGACACGACCCTGACTTTTCTTCCTTTTGCGCACATTTTCGGACGCGTCGAACTATGGGCCAATGTTTACATCGGCTGGAAAATGGGCTTTGCCGAAAGCATCGATCGAATTTCGGTCAACATGGGAGAGATACGGCCGACATTTATGATGGCCGTTCCTCGAATTTTCGAAAAAATATATTCTAAGATCATTTCGCAAGTCGACGACGGCAGTCCGGCCAAAAAGCGGGTCTTTAAATGGGCTGTTGCCGTCGGATCAGAAGTGAGCCGCTATAAGAGAGAAAAAAAGAACATCCCCTTGCATTTACTTTTTCAATATAAATTAGCTTACAAGCTTGTCTTTGAAAAACTCAACCAGCGACTTGGCGGAAATCTTCGCTTCATGGTGAGCGGTGGCGCCCCGCTATCTCGTGAAATTGCTGAATTCTTTCATGCCGCGGGTATCCTAATACTTGAGGGTTACGGTCTTTCAGAAACAACAGCTGCGATCACGGTGAATCGTCCGAACGATTATCGATTTGGATCTGTGGGCTTGGGCTTTGGAGATGTTCAATTAAAAATTGCTGAAGACGGCGAAATTCTAGCCAAAAGCGCGAAGATTTTTAAAGAGTATCATCGTAATCCAGCGGCCACCCAAGAAGTTTTCAGTGATGGTTGGTTTCATACAGGCGATATCGGGGAAATCGATGCGCAAGGCTTTGTACGCATCACCGATCGCAAAAAAGATTTGATTAAAACGGCGGGCGGAAAAATGATTGCGCCGCAAAAACTCGAAAATACTTTGAAAACGAACAAATACATTTCTCAAGTTGTCATCTATGGCGACAAGATGAAATACCTTGTGGCGCTCGTCACACTTAATGCGGACGAAGTGAAACGATACGGAGAAATTCAAGGCCTCAAAGACCTTAGCTATCAAGAGCTTTGCCGCCACCCGAAAATCAAAGAATTGGTGCAACAGATCATAAGAGAAAAAAATGATCAGCTTGCTTCCTACGAGACAATTAAGAATTTTGAGATTTTACCCGTTGAATTCACCATTGAGCACGGAGATCTGACTCCGTCACTCAAGGTTAAGAGAAAGCACCTCAGTCAAAAGTACGAGTCGGTGATTCGGGGACTCTATCAAGGTCAGTAAATATAGAATCTGAACATTGCCGCCGCAAATGGACCGGACAGATTTATACTTCGATTGGAATTGTCGATGTTCTTAATATCTTGTCCGGTTTGTAGAGCACCGCGGGCCGTTATGGCATCCCGATTGGCCGTGAATTTTGAAGGCTGAAGGTAGCGATAACCCGCTTCGAGACTAAACCCCACATTGTCGACAAGGCCAAACTCAACTCCGAACTCCGCATGACCCATGATGCTGTAACTCGTACCTTCCTCGATATAATCTTGAACTCCTAAAGTCGCCTGACCAGCGGCATTCAAGCTTACGGAGTTTTTCAAAACGGTCACGGCATACCCAACACCGCCTCCCAAAAACACGCGGTAATTGGCCGAAGCTTTCATTGGAATTTCGAGCGAGATCTGCGGAATGACCGAATAAACTTGGCTTGTAACGCTTAAAAGAGTCGTCTGCCCTGCGTTTTTACCTTCGAGTTGATTCACATATTGGGGGTATACAACCTCTACACCAAGTCTTGTGGAGACCCCGGTATGAAAGGCCATGCCAATCTCGCCTGAAAACGCCTGGTTGACGCCCCCGAAATCAGGAAACGAAACTGTCGCTGGAAATCCCGGTTCAAATGCCGCACGGCCTGCGTTAGGAAGGGCAAAAGTTCCTCGCAAATAGGTCGAAATCACGCGCTTTTTAAGATTAAAAACTTTGGCCTCTGCGTTTTCTCCTGCTCCGCTTAAAATCATAACCGCAATGAAGATGAGTTTCATTGATGGGACTCCCTCAGATCGATAACAAGCCGCGCGGGAGTGCCGATGCTAGGAGGCAATTCAAAAACTTCAACCTCTAAAGTGGAGCGAGCCTGCAAAACCAATGCGGTATCGTCATCGTCTTTGGAATTGACGAAGACCACCGACTTAATCAACCGACTCCCTTTCAAATGCCTAAGAAGTTGAGCACGGGCCTGATCGGTAAGTCGAGTTTCCTGTAGGTCAATCGATATGGTCTTCGATCGATCCGAGTGACTGACCTGAAAAAAACCAGGCCTCAGGGTGTTGTTCTCGTCCGAACCGTAATCAAAAACAAGACGCTCGTCCCAAGTGCGCTTTTGCCGGCTATGCCGAATTGAAATAATTTTGAGAGCCTTTTGAACGAATCCTCCGGCAAAAATGCCATCAGATTGGTACTTTCCCGTCTTATCTGTACCAGCCTTTTGAACTTCAATCGAACCAATCGCCAAGGCCGGCGCTAAACAAAATATGATAAGTAATCGTTTCATTGTTCCAGGTTGCTTACTAAGCCTTGTGTTCCGGCTTTAAGATTATCAAATAAGAAATGAAGGGCTTCGTCAATATGACCCTTCTTAACTTCTTGAACCACAATAGCGAGTATCTTGGAAATGTCTTCTTTCCCTGCCAGTGTCCGAGACAGTTTCACCAAAGTCTCACGATGAGTTGGATTGAGCATGATCTCAGATAGTCCGTCTTCGAAGCCTAAGCTTTCAGTACCCATGGTGGCCAAGCTTGATTGAATGAGCTCAACAGGGCTAAAGGCTTCAACCCGAGGGTCTTGTTTAAACTGTTTGAAGCGGTCGATCCATCCCTGAAAATCAGAAGTTTTTGAATTATAAGAATGAGAAACAACGCTCATGGCATATGGAAGAGCAAAATCTCCGCGAGTGGTCTTGGCTTCAAATATGATTTGGCTCAATGCTCTCAGCCGCTCCCAATCGCCGTCAGACGACTGCCAAAGCCGCGAGCCCAATCTCATTAACCGACCGTCACTATTCACCATGTCTTCCATTAAAAAATCCAGACAGGCATCAAAGACGGCAGGCTTAGAGATGACCAGCGGTAAACCCTGAAGTAGCGCGGTCATTGTGCCGCGCGTGCGACTCGCATTAATGAACAGATGAAACAAGGTATCCTTGAAGGAATCATATTTGGTCAGATCGGTTTCGTATAGTTGACGAATCCGCAACAGCATCTGCTCCAAAGGACTTATTCCTGAACCCTGCACCTTTGTTGTAAAAGCGTCAATGACCGCCTTTAGTGGTTCGATATCTTGAGGTTGAATTTGATGCACGAGCGATTTAAATCCTTGAACAGCCACTTCAAGCTGACCTGATTGCAGCAGATGGGGAACGGCCAATGAAAGGGCGTCAAAGAGCCCTATAAGATTGGCTCGATTAAGAGATCCCATGTGGTTATTAACAGGATCATCTTTGTCACGAAACTGAGCGGGAGTTGCGTTATAGAGGGCGCGATAGACCCTTTGAAATATTCTCAAATTGCCGTTATCAGCCCATTCTTGCAGAGCTGGAAAGTTCTCGCGCATGTTACGAAGATAAAAACTGCGTCTTTTGTCAATACCGTGAACGCTGATACCCAGATCCAATTTTTCTTTCTGTTTCTTCATTTCTGAAGACAAATCGTTAGCTTTAACAATGGCTAATTGGAAATCCGTTCCCACGTGGTTAATAAAACCAACCGGAATATCAATATCAGAAACTTGCACGAGCGCTTCGAGCTGATCTAGTTGAGTTTGAATTCTCATGATGCGGTTGAGTTCGCGGTCATAATTATTAACAAGGCGATGATCGTTCACTGCGTTTGTCAGCACTTTTACGATATCAAAGTTTTTTGTGATGTCTTGAAGGGCGGAGATCATTTCTTTTAAATCCGTTGTTCGAAGGGACTCGCGCGCAGAAAGATAGATATGTTCAATCCATTGCGCCTTAGTCAATCGCGCAAACAAACCGTTTTGATGATACCAATCATCGGTTCGCTCTTCGAAATCGGTTCTTAGTTTCTGGTAGCTCGACTCAATTTGGGCACTGGTCCATTTAGGGTTAAACTCTTTAATTTTTCGTTTGATGGCGTCGGGGTCTCGCACCTTCAGTTTGAATTGGGTGTCTGATTTAAAAACGGGCTTCGACTCTTTGGTCACTAAATCTAAACTCAGGCTAAGACTGTCATGCAAAGTCCCAACTCTGAGAAACTGACCCAAAAATTCAAAAGTTTGGCTTAGCTCAGGAAGTTCAAAACCCGCTCCTAGAAATCGATCCATGGTGTACGGCAATTGATAACCGGGCTCGCCTGAAATCACCAAAAGCTGCAAAAGCGACTCAAGCTGTCCCGATCTGAAGAGGCGCTCGATTTGATTGAGCCCGCCGAGAATTGTTGGCGAGGTGACGAGCAACGCTCGCAAGAGATCAGCTGTTTGAGGTAACAGTCCATCAGCCTTTAAATGCTCCGCGATGAGCGCAGCCGCCGGCACCGATCCGTCGGCATCTAAGCATCGAAGCCCTTTATACAACTGATCCCCGCTGACGTCGTAGAGACTGCCGTTGAGAGAAGCACAATCTTGATATGATCCCGACGGAACTTGCGGCGCGTAGGGCCTGTAGTTGGCCATGACCTGTTCGGCGGTTTGTGTAGGGGGCATATAAATAACCGGTGGCTGGGGATCGGGAGTGAGGCCCGGACCTTGACTGTTTTTAAAAAGCTCTACCAAAAATCGTAAAAGTCTTTCAAGTTGGCCGTTTCCTGAAATGGTGCCCGTAAATTCGAGCGCTTTAAAGAATTTGGGATTTCTTGAAAGCTTTAACATGATGGGGCCAATTTTATCGATGAGCGCTTTGTCGCCCAGAATACCGATCAGCGCATCTTGAACCGGCCGCTCACGAGAAAGC
Organism: Oligoflexia bacterium; assembly: GCA_020847095.1. Lineage (GTDB taxonomy): Bacteria > Bdellovibrionota > Bdellovibrionia > JABDDW01 > JABDDW01 > JADLCR01. The sequence continues at coordinate 46,253 of JADLCR010000072.1, forward strand.
GAAGTGCTTCTGGCCGCAATCGCGAGCAGGTCACCAAGACCGCCCCGGCTGTCACCAAACGATTTCCTTAAATTCGAAATAAACAGCTCAACGTCTTTTCTTTTCTCTGAGTCGGGCTTGAAGATCTTTTGGCCCACTTCCATAAATCGCGTGGTGTGGCCATCTGGAAATGGATGGTCAGCCAGTGCGCCCTTAAACGCCCGTGAAGCGTCATCCAGTCCTGGAGCATTCGCCAACTCCAAACCAAGTTCCACGAAGGATTGTCTCTGGGAAGGCATCTGCGCCAATGTTGTTAAGACAACCGAACGACTGGGCTGGGGAACATTTCGCTTGATCCAATCGGTTAATTCGGACCCGCGAATGTCATTAGCTACAAAGAAATTAAGCGCCTTCATGAGGTGATCAAAATCTGATTCCTTAAGGTCTTCCGAGAAAACTTCTAGCAAGAAGGAAAACCCACTTCTCATGGCGACATCGCGAAGAAATGGCGAGAGTTGAACAAGATAATCGGATTTCATTGATTGAGCGAGCTCTTCGTAACGATGGCTGTGGAGTAAGTAGCGAAGTGCTGCCAACACGCCCCCTCCGTACCCATCAACGACCGCTTCAGTGAGGAAGCTCGTATTTCTTAGTAAGTCCGGATGGTAATTGCAGGATTCGCGGCTCATCGCCAAAAGCACAGGTACCGTCTTTAACAAAAAGCGATCCGACTCGGCCTTCGAGGCAAAACTTGAAGCCTCTCCGGCCACAAACTTGAGAATATTATCTGCATATCTAAATTGAGATTGATTCCCGTAACATTGCAATGGGCGATCGGTTCCGTTCACCACTTGTCGCATGCGTTCGACGCGACTCACTCCCTGGCTAAAACCTATCGAGAAGTAAGACATGACTTCGGCCAAATGCCTGACGTCTTCGGCACTAATGCGCTTAAAGCTGCGGCCCATTTGCGGGTCCGACATATGGGCCAAAACCTTATGAAAGGCTTGATCCTGAAAACTTCTCATCAAGGTGTCCGAAAAAAGATTGGCCATTTGCGAATTCGTTAATCCACCTTGGGGAATATCGACAGCCATGAGGTAGGCCAGGATCTGAGCTCTAATGCCGCCAAACGTATTTGCGCTTGAAATCAGTGCCGATGTGAACAAGTCGCGCTGCATGAGTTCGAGCAAGAAATCGCTAAACTTTTGAGCCTTCGGATCGATTTGCCCGGGTCGGGCTGGGTCTTCAAAAAAGTTTTGCAGAAGTGGCAGAGCCGCTTGGATCACATTGTTTTCAAGGACAACTTGAAGGTCTTTGTAAAAAGGCTTTAGCCAACCCTGCTTGTCAATGCGATCCACAAGATCGAGGGTCTTGTTAAGACGATGGCCCTCGGTATTGATATGTTTGTTATAGATCATCAGAAATTGGTTGAGCTCTTCGGTATCGATATCGTCAAGAAAGTCTTTATAAGGTTGAAGCGCCCCAGTCTGCACGTTTAAGCAATTGACCAGGCCTCTCACGTTGTTAGCATCCAAATAGCGAAGATTGAGCTGGGCGTTTCGACACCCTTCGACGTTAATGGGGCGAATTGGTGAATCAAGCGAAGGAGGAACCGGCGTAGGAGAGCAGCCAGCGGAAAGCACACAAAGTCCAATGACCAACTTCCCTGTTAGCCTGAGCACTCGTTCCCCCTAGAAAGCCTGTCTGCCTTCGTTGAGCGCTAAACTCACCCTCATAACAATAGTTTAACAATGTTTTGGGGCCTTCAAAGGTAATTCGACGATACACTAGGACTTTTGTCCGGCAACCGGCCCTAAAAAATAACGCAAAACGTTAGTCCTTAGTAAAGACAGTTGATTGCGGTCTGGGACCTTTGTATTGTGGAGCCATGCCAAAATTTCCCAAGAACATTGGAATTGTTTATCGAATTCGCTCAGAGCGAGCCAAGGAGTACGCCAAAGAAGTGGCTGAATGGCTCCATCATCGAAAACTAAACGTCTTTTCGCCAGCTGACTTACCGTCTCTTCCGCTCGCCACAAAAATGACGAGCCCAAAGCAAGCTCAAAAGCTAGACTTGGTCATAGTCCTTGGTGGAGACGGTACTTTTTTATCAGCCGTGCGCATGCTTCAAGCTCAAAGCGTTCCCATTTTGGGCGTTCACCTCGGACATTTGGGTTTTCTAACCGAGAATAAAGCGGACGAATTGTTCGACGTTCTCAAACTCGCGCTCAAGAATAAAATTCCCGCATCAAAGCGCGCCACGTTTATGGCTAAAGTCATTCGGAAATCTGGAAAGAAAGTTCAATTCCTTGCCCTTAACGATATCGTTGTGGAGCGGGGCCCAAATGCTCACTTGATCGATCTCTCGGTTTACTATCGCAATTGTCTGGTCAGCACGGTTAAAGCCGACGGAGTCATTGTAGCCACACCAACCGGTTCCACAGCTTATTGCTTAGCCGCCGGTGGCCCCATCGTTCATCCCGAAGTTCCGGCAATGACGATCACGCCCATTTGTCCGCACACGCTCACCAATAGACCGATTATTTTGCCCGATGATCAGCCGCTAAGATTAAAGTTGATCGAAAACCAAGGTAATGCCGTCATTATGGTTGATGGCCAAAAATGTGCGGAACTTTCACCAAGTGATGAACTCATAATAACTAAGTCGCAAAAACCCACACTTGTCCTCTCACTACCCCAGAGAAACTACTTCGAAGTGTTGAGAGCTAAGTTGCGCTTTGGAGAGCGCCACTAAATAGTTTTTTATTAAAGGGGGAACCATGCTACTCGACCTGAAAGTCACAAATTTTGCCGTCATTGACAGCATGCGAGTGAATTTCCTCAGGCCCGGCCTTAACGTCCTCACTGGCGAAACAGGCGCCGGAAAAAGCGTTTTGCTTAAATCACTCGGCTTACTGCTCGGCGGGAAAGCACAACCTGATCTCATTCGAGCGGGACAAGATCAAGCCGTTATCGAAGGTGCCTTTGATTTAACTGAACGGTCCGATATTCGTCGTGAATTAGAAAACTTGGGCATGGATTCAGGCGAACCTATTATGGTCATACAAAGAATTGTCAGTCGAACGGGGCGCCATCGCATCTCCATCAATGGACACTTGGCGACGCTTAATATTCTCGAATCACTTACAAGCCAGCTCATTGAGATCACGGGTCAGCATGAACATCATTCACTCACGCGATCGCAAGTACAGCTTACCCTTTTGGATGTATTTTCAAAATCCATGGCCTCTCGACAAGATTATGAAAGTTTGTTTGGAAAGCTGAAGATTCTAGAAGAAGAACGGCTCCGGATCGAGTCGACATCTTCACAGCGCGCCGGCCAGATCGACTTTTTAACTTTTCAGATACAAGAAATTGACCAATTTAGCCCTGGAATTGAAGACGAAACTGAACTTCACCAGAAGTACCAAAAAGCCCGATCGGCAACGAAGCTTCAAGGCTTTGCCGAAATGGCTGAAGCAAATCTTTATTCCGGAGAGGCTAACCTGACTGGGATTCTAACCAACTTGATTAGAGAGGGCGAGCCACTATCAGAGCTGGAACCTAAATTTCGCCCAGTCATTCAAAACCTGAGATCATGTTTGGCAATGGCCGAAGATGCTTCGTTTGAATTGCGTGACTACTTAAAGTCCGCCGGAGAAAATGAATTGGATATTGGTCGTCTCGAAGAACGCATTACGAGCCTTCGCCGCCTGCAAAGAAAGTTTGGAGAAAGTGTCGAGTCAATTATTCAAAAGAGGCGAGACCTCGAGGCCGAGCTCGCGGATTTGAAGCGGGCCGACGAACGATTGGCCGAAATTTTTGTCGAAATTCGTCAAACTCAAAAATCCCTTTTGGAAGTCGGCCGAAAATTGACCTCGCTGAGACAAGTGGGGGCTAAAAAGCTCGCTCTAGGAATTAACAAGCAGCTACAAGACCTCAACATGAAAGGCGTGAGTTTTGAGCTTCAGATGAATACTCATGACACCCCAATGCCTCATGGACTAGATGAAGTAAGCTTTTGCATCCGGTCGCCGGGACAAAATCTACCGCTTCCAGTGGCCCGGTACGCTTCGGGCGGAGAACTGTCACGCATCATGTTAGCGATCAAAAATGTGGTATCCAATCACGAAGTCCCCATGACCTATCTGTTTGACGAAGTCGATACGGGCGTTAGCGGTCCGACAGCTGAGAAAGTGGGAAAGAAGCTCCGCGATATCGGAGGCAGAAATCAGGTGGTTTGCATTACCCACCTCCCCCAGGTCGCCGCTTTTGCCGATGCCCACTTCCTGATTTCAAAAACAGTCACCAAAGGGCTTGTTAAGAGTGACGTTCGCGAGCTCACCGCAGAAGAGCGGGCCCAGGAATTAGGGCGACTGATCAGCGGCGAACAAACCACCAAAGCCGGGCTCATGCATGCCAAAGAGATGCTCAAGCAATCCCGACGACCAAAAAATTCTAGAATTTAGATCGCAAATTAATAGATTTTTGAAATTCAGTAAGATACAAGTCCCCTCTTATTTCTTTAAGAAGGAGTGGTGGATGAAATTTATTTTGGCTGTTTTTGTCACTTTGGTTTCTGCAGTGGGCTTTGCTAAATGTCCATTGAGCTCAAAAGATGTAACAGGCACCATGTATTTCGTTGGTTTGAATCAAAGCGAATCGGCAATACAAAACTACTTAAACCGTTGCAACCGAACTGAAATCCGAAATCTTTGGGACTCGGTCAGGAAAGCCAATAAAAAGATGCGCCAAGAAGCTGCGGTTCTTCACTTTCAAGGCCGCCTTTTGCCCATTGAAAACACTTTGGAGTCAGCGGTAGCCACAAGGCAGATTGCGATGGGGCAAGTGGCCGAATACGTGCTAGAAAAAGAATTCTATTCGCGCCCTCATCACCATTTTTCTTACAAAGGTAAGGGCTTCTAGGTTTTATTTAACTGGGTCAGGGTGCTGACCCAGTTTTACAACTCCCCATTGGCCGAGAGAGTTTATCGCCAGGTAACGCGGACCTTCAAACCAAGATCCCAGGTTGATATAGATACCTTTTTTTGTACCCTCACCGACTTCACAAACGTCTGGCGTATGGGTGTGTCCCACAATGAGGAAATCATAACCTCGAGCCTTGAATAAACGATGAGAGTATTGGCGAAGAATTTCTTTTGAACGATTTTCTAAGCTCGAAGTATAGTCGCGGCTTTTTTTGGAAGCCCCAATTCCGATGCCATTAACAAACCATGATGGTAAGATTGAAATGAGCCAAGTCATTATTGGCGTTCTAAGAAGCCAACGTAGAAACAAATAGCCGCGGTCTTCACGATTAATCTCGTCGCCATGTTCACAACGAAGTACAAGGCCGTGATACTCAATCCAACGCGGGCCCGGGCTAACCTGAAGCCCAACATGGTTTTGCCAAAAATCTGTTAAATGAATGTCGTGATTACCTTCAAAATAATACACCGGACATTGTTGAGAAAGTTGACCCAATGACTCTATGAGCGGGGAAAATTCTTTTTGCAAAGATTCTCCCGAGCCAAGCCACATGTCGAAGAGATCTCCCAAGATGACAAATAGATCCGCTTGAGTTTGGGCCTGACGAATTAAAGCTAAGATGGCCTCTCCTTGCGGAGAAGCCATCTTCGTTAAGTGCACATCACTGATAAAAAACGCTTTTTTCAAATCTCAATTACAGCCGAGGTTCTGTGGGCCGCTGATTTTTTCTGATGAACGCAGGGATCTCATAATTCTTATCGTCAAACTGTTTTCCCATTTCGCGAGCTAAGCGCCGCGCCGACTCCAAATCGGGTCCCGCATTCTCGTGGGCGACGTTCATGCTGAGCTGAACGGGCTCAGGCTTTTTCAGCTTCCCTTCTTGGCTCTCCCTAAATGCCCTTGCTTTAGCCAAAAGAATGTCTCTTGGCAAGAGCCCCTTTTTCGGTTCGGCGGCCACGGGCATCTCCATTTGACTTGGAGGTGGAATGGGGGGCAAACCCTGATTCATTGGTTCTAGAGTTTGCGCTGATGTCTCCATATTCTGTGCCTCTGGGACAGCGAATTGTGGAGCGGACTCCACCGTTACTTGCGTCTGAACCGTTATGACCTCGGGCTCCGGTGCCGATTGAATTTCAACCTGAGCTTCCATCATGGTCTGAGCCATGGCCAAAGATGCGGCCTGAGCCTGCAATTCTTGAGCGGCCATTCGTTCTTCTTGACCAAATCCTGTCGCAATTACGGTTACGCGAACTTTTTCGCTCATGCTGTCGTCAATGACGGCTCCAAAGATAATCTCGGCATCTTCATGGGCCGCCTCAGTAATAAGTGTAGAAGCCTCGTTGACTTCAAACATCGTCAAATCTGGTCCGCCCGTTACGTTAATAATAATTCCGGTCGCACCGTTGATTTGAACATTTTCAAGCAGAGGACTTGAGATCGCCTGAGTCGCCGCTTCGATGGCGCGATTCTCACCAGTGGCTTGTCCGGTTCCCATCAAAGCCATTCCTTTTGCGGCCATGACTGTTTTGATATCGGCAAAGTCAAGGTTGATGAGACCTCGAATATTTATGAGATCGGCGATACCTTGAACCGCTTGGAGTAAGACTTCGTCGGCCTTCTTGAAGGTCTCCAAGAGCGGAGTTTTTTCTCCGGCAATGGCCAGTAGTTTTTGATTGGGGATAACAATGAGAGTATCCACATTGTCTCTAAGTTCCGAAAGCCCCTGATCGGCATGTTTTTTTCGACGCTTACCTTCGAATAAGAACGGTCGGGTTACAACTCCAACAGTGAGAGCGCCAAGTTCTCTTGCAATCTTGGCAACCACTGGAGCACCGCCGGTTCCTGTGCCGCCACCCATTCCAGCCGTGACGAACACCATGTCGGCACCTTCGAGTTTTTCAGCAATTTCATTGTACGATTCAATGGCGGCACGCTTGCCGATCTCGGGATTTGCTCCGGCACCCAATCCCTTGGTCAATTCACGACCAAGCTGAATCTTAACTGGTGCAGGGCTTGCCTCGAGAGCCTGGCGATCGGTATTTGCAACTATAAATTGCACTCCGTTTAGGCCAGATGCCATCATCGTGGAAACGGCATTAGATCCTCCGCCGCCGATTCCAATGACTTTAATATTGGCGCCTGCGTTGATCACTTCATCGATCTCAAACATGTGTGTTGCCTCCCGTTGTTCAAAACGCGCCGTCTAACAATTGTCCAAAGCTCGTCCTGATCTTTTCGAAAATTGATGAACCTCTTGTGGCCGAATCCTTTCCTTGGATGGCCCCATATCTGACTAAACCTACGGCCGTCGCATATACGGGGCTTTGAACAACTTCCTTAAGCCCCGTCGTATGCATGGCGTACCCTCGTCGAACCGGTACTTCAAAAATAAATTCTCCGAGTTCGACAATCCCTTCAAGAAGACTACCACCGCCGGTCAAAACAATGCCGGCTCCGATAAGTTCTTGGTAGCCACTCTTGGCAATCTCGTTGTTGATCAAGTGAAGAATTTCTTCGGCCCGAGGCTCGATAACTTCAGCTAATGTGATTCGAGCAACTGTACGTGGATTTCTTCCACCCACGCTCGGCACTTCAATGGTTTCTCCGGCCTCTACCAGGCTTGTCATGGCACAACCATATTTCTTTTTGATGTCTTCTGCCTCGACAGATGGGGTGCGAAGTCCGACTGAAATATCGTGGGTCAAGTGGGCCCCACCCACCGGAATTTGTGCCGTATGCACAACTGATCCGTTAGCGAAGATGATGATGTCGGTACTTCCGCCGCCCATCTCTACAAGGGCAACTCCCAAATCTTTCTCATCTTGGCTCAACACCGCATCCGAAGCCGCAAGTGGTTCAAGAACGAGCCCCGCGACTTGGAGACCAGCCTTTTGCACACAGCGCTCGAGATTCTGAATTCCCATTAAATTACCCGTTACCAGGTGCGCGCCCGCTTCTAAGCGAACTCCAGACATGCCCATTGGATCTCTGATGCCATCTTGAGAATCAACGGCAAAAGTTTGAGCGAGCAGGTGAATAATTTGTCGATCCTCAGGCAGAGCAACCGCGCGAGCCGCTTCAAGTACTCGCTTGATGTCATCTTTTGCAACAACGTGATTTTTTATTGCGACCATGCCTTTACTGTTAAACGATCGAATGTTTTGACTTCCAACACCCACCCAGATTTTTTCAACTTTTATTCCGGCCATCAGCTCTGCTTCTTCACGCGCTCGCTTGATGGCGTCGACAGTGATGTCGATGTTGATAACGCTTCCCTTCTTCAAACCTCGAGAGGGACACTGTCCAACACCTATGATTTCAATTGAATCCGAATGACTGCGAGCGATGACCATGCAAACTTTTGTTGTCCCAATATCAAGACCGGCAACAATGGGCGCAGTGTCAGCTTGTGACTTGGTTTTCGCTGTCGTTTGTGAAGACGGCTTATTCATGTGGGGCTCCGATTCCGTTCAGAGTTTTCGCCATTTTATTTTTCACAGCAGTCGCTTTAAAGTTCAATAAGCCTTAAGCTTTTGGCCATGATGCACCTAGACTGGCCTAGACAAAATGCTATCGACGAGTCTTAAGTTTTACAAGGACTTTTTTGGAATAGTCAGAGTCAATGCGTGAAGCATCGATACCGTGTTGATTGAGATACTGGACCACTCTTCGCACTCGATCTAGACGTAAGTGGAGGTTTTCTTTCCCCAGATTAATTAAAACGCCGGTTTCTCCCAAAGTCATGATGAAACCTGCTTCCGAATCAAATTTTAGCTCGCCCATAGAATCACGACTTAAGTCTCCTTCGACGGGCAAAGATTTTAAAAGTTCGACGGCCTCTTCTCGCAATTTTACGTTCTCGCGAAATCCACTTTTCACAAGTATCGGATATTCAGCCGCTTTGATATCGGGAGCCGAAGCGATGATTCTGTTTTTTTCGTCAACGTATTCGAAGCCGCCTTTCTTATCAGCCAATACAGCCAATGGCACTCGGCTTTGCGCTCGAATTCGAAGACGATCGGGCAAGAGTCTTTGTAATTCAGCGGCTTCAACCCATGGATCAGAAGTGACAATCCCTAGCAAGCGTCGCGTGTTGAGATTCCAAAACATCGAGCCCTTTGCAAACTCTAGCTTTGATTGAAGTCGCTGGGTGACTTCCGAATTGAGCCCTTCAATTTCTATTTTTTGAACGCGCCCAACACCTTGTTTGATAAGTCCCGTCGCCACCGCCGCCAAAACTGCAATTCCCAAAACCGCAGCAACTAGAGTTCTCATCGGTAATCCAGCGTGGCACTCTCAACTAATGTTTGGATGATGTGTTCGAAGCTAAATCCAACTTTCGCAGCAGATTTTGGAAATAAACTTGTCTCGGTACATCCGGGAAGAGTGTTGATCTCGAGAACAAATGGGTTTCCTTGTTTGTCGATTCTGAGATCAACCCGTGCGTAATGCCGACAGCCTACAGCTTTAAATGTATCCATTGAAAACTGTTCGCACTTCTTTTTAGCAGCCTCATGGATCCGGGCCGGAATAAAATATTCGGTCTCGCCCGCCGTATATTTTCTCTTGTAATCGTAAAATTCTCGCTTAGGAACAATCTCGATCATGGGCAAGACTTGATCAAACCAAATGGGAACCGTCACTTCGGTACCGTCGATAAACTCTTCTATCAATACCAGCTTATCAAACTCCGAAGCGGTTTTAATTCCCTTATGAAAATCATCTAAGGATTTACATATTGTCACACCAACCGCCGATCCCTCTTGAATGGGTTTTGTGACTAGAGGAAATTTGATCTTAATATCTTGATCCAAGCCTCGCGAGTAGCGAGTGAAATCGAGAACCTGAAACTCGGGAGTTGGAATTCCCCAATGGGCCAAGATCTGCTTTGTGGCGTACTTGTTCATGGCTAACGACGACGCCAATACACCGCTTCCGGTATATGGGATTCTCAAATACTCGAGAATTCCTTGAACTGTTCCGTCTTCACCGTATTTTCCGTGCAATGCCAAAAGCGCACAGTCGTAATCTTTTCCGACTAATTTTGAAGGCAATTCGGGCCCGGCATCGATGACTTCGTACAGGTATCCCAATTTTTTAAGAGCTTTTTCAAATGCAGCGCCAGTTTTGAGACTGATTTCACGTTCAGAACCTAGCCCACCTTGAATGAGCGCCACTTTCTTTTTCATTCTTAAAGATTATCATAGGCAAAGGAAGGACTCCAATCCAAACGGCACGACGATAGTCGGGCGATTAAAAATCACCCAGAAAAACAACTTCGCTCTGAAGGTCGACGCCATGAACCTCTTTGACTCTTTTCTGACAATGAATCATGAGGGCCTGAATATCCGAGGCCTTGGCTCCGCCTTTATTAATTATAAAGTTGGCGTGTTTTTCAGACACTTGGGCACCACCAATCTGGAAGCCCTTTAGTCCTGCTGATTCAATGAGCTGACCTGCGGTCTGAGGCAAGGGGTTGCGAAAAACAGATCCACAGCTAGGCCATTCTAATGGCTGCTTATGCAAACGTTTCTGATTGAGGTCTTTTACTCGTTCTCGAATTTTTCCGTCAGGTTGGTTAGGCCACGAAATCAGGACTCGCGTGATAATACCGGGCTGCCATCCATGACAATGCCGATAGGCCCACTGAAGCCTTGAACCCGAAAGCTGTTCAACGATTCCATTTGGCCTCAAGACCTCCACCGCTTTGGTAATCTCATTGAATTCTCTAGGACGCAAATTTTCAGAAACTCCGGCGTTCATGACTACCCCTCCACCGACCTGACCAGGAAGGCCTGCCAAAAATTCCGCTGGTTGCAGTTTGTACTTGAGGAAGATTTTTAATAGCTCACTTTTGGCAGTCCCACTCCACGCCCAAAACTGAAGCTCTGGAGACTCATGGACGATTTCAATGCCTGAAAGTTTTGAAAGTGAAATGACCAGACCCGAGATTCCTTTGTCGGAAATTAGGACGTTTGTGCCGCCACCCAAAACCGTGATCGGAAAGCCGTTTGTCAGTGCCCACTGTTGAGCCTCTTTGAGCTCGCTCATACTTGTAGGTTCTGCGAAATATCGTGCCTCTCCCCCAACGAGCAAACTCGTGCGGGCACCCAATTTGACATTTTCGTTCATACCCATACGCTTTTCGACTCATCCATAAAATTAGTTAGAAACAAGCTCTATCGAAAGCTTTGAAATATCACCAGCCCCTAAAGTCAAAATGACTTGGCCCGTGGCGGCTTCTTTCTTAACAATTTCCTTTAGCGCCAATAGATTGCCGCCATAAATGACGTCACGATGATGACTTTTCATGGCGTTCACAAGTGTTTTTTCATCGACTCCCTTGATGGGAAGTTCACCGGCGGGATAGATATCGGCAACAAAAACGCGATCCGCTAATTTAAAGGCATCTAAAAAATCGTCCCAACAGATTTGAGTACGACTAAACCGATGGGGCTGAAACGCCACCACGATCCGATGTTTGGGATATGCTTGTTTAACGGCTTCAAGGGTGGCCCGCACTTCAGTTGGATGATGTCCATAGTCGTCGATAATAACAGCGCCTTTGCATAGCCCACGATACTGTAGCCTTCGATCGACGCCGCGATAGTTTTTAAGTCCCTCGGCGATCACGTGAAAATCTAGTCTCAATTCCAAACCAACCGCCACTGCCGCAAGACTGTTGAGCACGTTATGTCTTCCAGGAACATGTAATGTGATTTCGCCAATTGCTTTTCCGTTAAGCGTGGCCGTGTACCTACTTTCGGTCGCCGTCACCTTCATGGCCTCAGCTCGGAGCTGGTTGCCGTCGCCAAAACCGTAAGTGAGAATCCGCTTTTTAAACCCATTTGCTAATTCTGAAACATGAGAATCGTCACCACAAACAATGGCGCTTCCGTAAAACGGAATCCTCTGAATAAAATCACCGAAGGCCTGCTTTAAACGTTCGAAATCGTGATAGTGGTCCAAATGATCGTTATCAATATTGGTGATCACGGCAATTTCAGGACTCAATTTGAGAAAGCTACCGTCGCTTTCATCTGCCTCGGCGAGGAGCCAAGCCCCCTTCCCGAGTGCGGCTGTGCTTTTAATGAGATCAAGACGACCGCCTATAACTATGGTGGGGTCGAGCCTACCATGAAGCATCACGGCCGCTGTCATACTTGTGGTCGTAGTCTTTCCGTGGCTCCCGCCTATGGCAACTCCTCGCTTGAGGCGCATGAGCTCCGCCAACATTTCGGCTCGCTGAATAATTGGAATTCGATAGGCCACCGCTTGTTTGATTTCGGGATTATCTGCTTTCACGGCTGAAGAATAAACCACCACATCTATTGATGGATTCACGTTAGAACTCTGATGCCCCAAATGAACCTTAACGCCGAGAGCTTCCAAGCGCGAGACTTGCGCATTGTGCGAAACATCGGAGCCCGACACGGTGCAACCCATATTGACAAGGACTTCGGCAATACCGCTCATTCCGATTCCGCCGATTCCAATAAAATGAATTTTTGCGTCTCGAAGATTCAATCTTTTACCAGTTCCTCAGCAATTTTCTCTGCACTTTGAGCCTTGTAAAACGAGGCAATCGAATTTTCAAGCTGAGTGAGCCGCGTGGGATCTGAAATAAACTGGTTCACAATTTCTTCTAGACGTTCAGGCGTAAAATCCTTTTGAACAACCATGAGCGCCGCCTGCTTTGCGACAAGGGCTTCGGCATTCTTTTGTTGGTGATTGTCCGCGGCAAAGGGGAATGGCACTAAAACGGCGGCCTTTCGGCAAGCGGCCAATTCAGCTAACGTTGAGGCTCCCGCTCTGCAAATGACAAGGTCGGCCCAGGCGTAACGCTCGGGCATATCGTAAAGAAACTCTAAGCATTTCACATTGCTTCGGCCGATGCGCTGGTATTCAACGTCCATGTCATGAAAATCTCGCATCCCTGTTTGATGAACAATCTCTACTTTTTCAAGCCACCGACCATTTTGTTTTACGGCCTCAAGGACGGTTTGATTTATACCCCTGGCCCCTTGGCTTCCCCCAAAAATCAAAATTTTTAACGGGCTCGAATGGGAAGTGTGTTTTGGACTTAACCCTGCACGAATAGGAATTCCAACTGAAATGGCATCGTTGAAGTAGCGACGTGTAACATCGAAATTCACAAAAGCCCTGTCAACAAACGGGCTGAGCCAACGATTCGTCAATCCCGGGTAAGCGTTGGGTTCAAATAAAACAATTCTAACCCCTAATAATTTAGCGGCCACCATCACCGGCCCTGAAGCATAACCACCAACACCCAATACGGCTCGAGGTCGAAACCGGAGAATCAAGCGCAGCGACTGAAGCAACGCCAAGGGGAGACTGATGATTGTTACAATTTTTCGGATAATTCCCACATTGTTGAGCGCTCCGATATCGATAAAGTGAAGTGGATATCCTTCTTTCGGAACAATCTTGATTTCGAGGCCACCTCGAGTGCCAATAAAATAAACTTGAATATGAGGATCAATGTTTTTCAGTGCCTGTGCCACGGCTACGGCTGGATAAATATGCCCGCCCGTACCTCCGCCCGCGATGAGAACTGTACCTGTGTTGCCTTGCATGGGCTAACTCCTTAGTCCATTTGATGTCGACGATGAATGCTCAACAGTATGCCACAAGCGATGCACATTGATACAAGACTAGATCCACCATAAGACAAAAAGGGCATCGTAAGCCCTTTGGTCGGAAGCAGTCCCAGCACCACACCGGCGTTAATAATCGCCTGAAACCCAATCAAACTCGTAAGCCCCACGGCGAGTCCCTTTCCGAAGGCACTTTTGCATCGGACAGAAACCTGAAATCCTCTAAACACCAGCCAGCCGTACAATCCCATCACTAAAAGTAAGCCGATCCAACCGGCCTCTTCTCCTAAAATAGCTAATATAAAATCCGTGTGGGCCTCTGGGAGAAAAAACAGCTTCCCCTGCCCCTTTCCCAAACCTGTTCCCGTTACTCCACCCGAATGAACCGACAAAAGCGATTGGATCACTTGAAACCCACTTTTTTCTGGGTCGGCCCATGGATTAATAAACGACTCAATGCGCGCTCGCCGGTAATCGATCTTCCAAACTAGAAAATAAAAAGTAGGAAGGGCCGCAAGCACAAGTCCCAAAATATAGCGCCACCGAAGCCCAAACGAAAACAAAATGGCCGCTCCAACTAACATGAATATGACCGTACTTCCAAAATCTGGTTGCTTGAGCATTAAAAAACAAGGCAGCAAGATTGTTAGCGCCAAACCCAAATAGTAGTAAATTTGTCCTTGTTGATCGCTGCCACGACGTTCACGGCTAAGCCAATAAGCAAACAATACGGGAGAAAAAATCTTAGCCAGTTCACTTGGCTCAAGATGAAATCCAAACGGAAGTTTAATCCAACGAAGTGCGCCCCCAGCCCGATGGCCGATACCAGGTATAAACAATGAGCCGAGCAGCACCACAAGCAAGACAAAGAGCGGCCAAAAAAGCCTTCGCCATAAAATAAAGGGGATGAGACTTGCAAGCCACATTGCCGCAAGGCCAAGCCCAACGAAGATCAATTGCCTTTTAAAAAAATGTAGACCGTCTCCAAATGTTTCAGAGGCATAAATGAAACTTGCGCTGTAAACCATCACAAGTCCCACGCCCATAAGCGCGGTCGCACAAAATGCTATGCTTCGGGAAACGGAATCGCCCGATAGAAAAAGTTCAGAGTTTTTGAACCAGCTCTTTGAAGTAGTTGCCACGTTCCTCGTAGTTCTTGAACAAGTCGTAACTCGAGCAGCCCGGACTTAACAAAACAACATCACCACTTCGAGACTTCTGATAAGCCAACAAAATCGACTCTTCAAATGTGCCGATGATAAAAGTTTCGCTAAAATCCCCTATACTTCTATTTAACCGCTCTTTAGCTTCGCCCACCAAGATCAAATTTTTAACCTTCTTTTGCACGGGCTCGACTAAGGGCGTGAAATCCATTCCTTTATCCTTACCGCCCGCAATCAGAATCACCGGCTCATCAAATGCTTCCAGCGCTCTCATGAGTGAATGGACATTGGTCGACTTAGAGTCGTTATAAAATTCAACGCCACCCTTTTTACGCACAAACTCTAGGCGATGCTCTAAGCCAGGAAAGGAATCGATGACATTTTGAATGGCTTCGGGTTTGGCGCCATAGGGCCTAACAGCAACAATGGCCGCCATTATGTTTTCGACGTTATGACGTCCCTTCATTTTCATTTTTGCTGTCGAGTAAACTTCTTTTTGGCCGTCAATATAAACCCGGATTTCTTTATTTGAATAAACAGCCCCGCCGATTCTCTTGATCTGTTCTTCTAAGCCAATTCTTCGAGTAAAGTACTTTACCTTACACTTCAAAACCTGAGGATCACGGGCCATCTCGATGACATTAGGATCATCCGCGTTCAAAATTGCCGTCGTTTCTGGGCTGGCATTTCGAAACACCCGTTTTTTAGCATGAAAGTAATCGCCCAATGATCGGTACCGATCGAGATGATCCTCAGCTAAATTCAAAAGTATGATTTGTTGCGGCCGGAAGGTGTCCACGGTTTCTAACTGGAAGCTCGAAACTTCAACGGCAAGGGCCGCCGCCGTAGGTTTGCTTCCCACGTATTCAATAAGTGGAGCTCCGTAATTTCCACCAATCCAAGATGGAAGTTCAGAGGCAACCATAAACTCATAAGCCAATCGAGTCGCCGTTGATTTACCGTTAGTCCCTGTAACGGCAATGATGGGCTGGGTGATCAACGTCGAAGCCAATTCGAGTTCGCCTGTGAACGGAATTCCCTTTTGCTTTGCTGGTTCAAACGATTTATCCATCGGATTAACACCGGGACTAAGAACCACAAGATCTACGGCCGTTAAGGATTTAGGAGAATTACTGCCTAATTCCCATTGAACATCAAATTCTTCAAATGCATCGCCTTGAGATCCAAGTTGCTCCCTGGATTTCAAATCACTGACGATAATCTTGGCCCCCTGCTCGTGCAAGAATTTTGCAAGACTAAGTCCAGTTCGCTGGGCGCCCATGATTAAAACTTTTTTTCCTTTAAAACGTGACGACATCGAAACTACCTCAACTTCAGTGTGCTCAATGAAAGTATGGCCAATAAAATACTAATAATCCAAAATCTAACAATAACTTTTGGCTCAGCCCACCCTTTGAGTTCAAAGTGATGGTGGATAGGAGCCATTTTAAAAACTCTTTTTCCCGTTAACTTGAACGAAACCACTTGAATAATGACGGACAGGGCTTCAATTACAAAAATTCCGCCAAGAAGAATCATTAAGATTTCATTCTTAGTGAGAACAGCCAACGTTCCTAAGATTCCGCCAAGACTGAGTGAACCGACATCGCCCATGAACACTTGAGCAGGGTAAGTGTTGTACCAAAGAAATCCAAGACCTGCGGCCGTTACGGTCGCGGCAACAACAGTCAATTCCCCAGCTCCTTTTACAAAAGGAATTTGCAAATAAGATGCAATTCCAAAATGCCCACAAACGTAAGCGAGAATTCCGAGGGTGGCCGCATTAATCATGACGGGTCCGATAGCCAATCCATCGAGTCCATCGGTGAGATTCACCGCATTTGCCGTCCCAACAATAACGAGCATGGCAAAAGGAATGTACCAAAGCCCCAAATCAATCCCGCCGCCTTTAAAAAACGGAAAATCAAGGGTCGTTGCAATGTCGGAATTTTGATAAATAACGTACGAAACAATTCCTGCCAGCAAGAACTCCAAAGCCAATCTCGTTTTGCCCCTCAATCCTTTGGTGTTCTTCTTTGAGACCTTTAGATAGTCATCCACATACCCAATGGCTCCGAAACCCGCGCAAATAAACAGGGCGCACCAGACAAAAACATTAGAAAGATCTGCCCACAAAAGTGTTGGGATAAAAATAGCCATAAGAATAAGGGCTCCGCCCATTGTCGGCGTGCCAGTCTTAGAGAGATGGCTTTGGGGGCCATCGTCACGAACGACTTGCTTCATTTGTTTTATTTGCAAACGGCGAATAAATTTCGGTCCGGCTAGCCAACAAAACAAAAACGCAGTCAGAAAGGCGGTAAATGTCCGAAACGAAATGTATTTGAAAACATTAAACGCAAAGAAGTGCTCATGAAGTGAGTATAAAAATTGATATAACATTTGTGCCCGTCAGTTAGTGTTTCTCAACAAAATGCAATGGATGAAAGGCCTTAACGAACCGCTCCATCTTCATTCCGCGGGAGCCCTTCACTAAGACTATGTCTCCCGTCTCTAACATATGGGCAAATTCAGTTGCAAGATTTTCTTGGTAAGTATCTGATATTATTAACTTTTTAGAGAACCCACGCCCCCTCAATCCTGACGCCAAATCCTGGGCATGGGGCCCGATCACGAAGACCGCTTCTAGCTGCACGGTTGCTAAAAGCTCGCCCACTTCACGATGCAATTGGGCTGAGTCCTTTCCGAGCTCTAACATTTCTCCTATGACTGCAAGTTTTTTTCCTCGAGAAGAAACTTTTGAAAAATTCTCGATCGCCATCGCCATGCTGTCGGGATTTGCATTGTAGGCATCAAATAAAACTTTTGCCCCACACTCTAAATCCACCACTTGCCCGCGCCCCCACGACGCCTGGGCCTTGGCCAGCCCCTTCCAAATAAGTGGCGAATCAATTCCGCAGGCCATGGCAACTGCAGCGGCGGCCATGGCATTAGAAACTTGCTGCTTTCCAAAAACTGGAATCTTAGCGTGCCCCGGCTCCCCGCCAATCACACCCTGAACTTCAACGTAATCTAATGTAAGGACTTTTTCTCGAAGTGTAACGTCAGCGCCCTTTTCAAAACTTGAATAAGTGATCACACGACACCCTCCGGGTGCGCGAGCCCGCATCGTCGCCGTATGATTGTTATCGAGATTGTAAATGCGCGTAGCCTTTAAGGGGGCCGCTTCGTAAATCTCTTCTTTTGCCTGGGCGATTCCCTCGACGGTCCCAAAAAATTCAATATGAGCGCGTCCAACGTTAGTCACTATGACCACGTCAGGCAGGGCAATTTCAGTTAGTTTTTTGATTTCTCCTGCGTGGTTCATACCCATTTCAACGACCGCAAACTTATGAGTGGGGCGTAGCCCGAGAAGAGTCAGCGGGACGCCGATATGATTGTTAAGATTCCCTTGCGTCGCCAACACGGGGTATTTTTGCGCCAAAATCTGAGTGATAAATTCTTTGGTTGTGGTTTTTCCGTTGCTTCCGGTCAGCGCCACGAGCTTTCCAGGCCAATGTTGACGATGCCATTTAGCAAAATTTTGAAGCGCTTCTAGAACATTGCTCACACGCAATACAGAAACGTCTGATTTAACGGGTAAAATATCTTTTTCAACAACTAAGCAGCTGGCCCCCGAAGAAACCGCTTGGCCGGCAAATTCATGGGCATCAAAGTTTTCCCCTTTGAGCGCACAAAATATTTTGTCGTTTAGGTTCTGGCGCGTGTCGGTTCCGACACCGGAAAACGGTCGCGACCCAGTTTGAATCCACCGTCCTCCGGTGGCTCCAACGAGTTGATCATGGGTCCAAAGACTACTCATATTACAAGTATCCCTTGGCAACCTCCACGTCGTCAAACGGATGTTTGGTCGTTCCAACGATTTGATATGTTTCGTGACCCTTACCGGCTATCAACACAACATCGCCTTTTTTGGCTTCAGAGATGGCTCTACCAATGGCGAGCTTTCTGTCCGGCTCTGTCAAAACTCTTCCACTCACTAAGTCTTCCTTCACGACGTTGTGCAAAATGTCCTCGATTATAGAAATGGGCTCTTCCGTTCTAGGATTATCACTCGTAACAATCACTTTATCAGAATGCTCCAGAGCCACTTTCATCATGAGGGGTCTTTTTCCACGATCTCGGTCGCCGCCGCATCCGAAAACCGTAATGATTCGAGAAGTGCTTCCTGATTCGCTTTTTAGGTCTTTCAAAAACGTCAGAACATTCTTTAGGGCGTCATCGGTATGCGCATAGTCCACGAAGATATGAAGACCTTTCGAGTTGGGCACGGCCTCAAGGCGGCCTCGCACGGACTGAATCCCCTGAATTCCGTGGGCCAACTGCTGAAGCCCCAGTCCCTTATGGCGCCCAACCGCAACGGCGGCCAAAGCATTGAGCACATTGTGGCGCCCAATCATATGGAGCCGAATCTGTAGCGATCCTTCAGAGGTCAACAAATCAAAACTCGTACCCCCGAGATCAAGTTTGACATTGTTTGCGCAAAAATCAGAACGATCAAATCCGTAAGTCCAAACAGGTAATCCCGGAACACGAAATTGTTCGGCCTTTGGGTCATGGATATTGACGATAGCGCGAACGTTTTTCTTTTTTGAATTCTTCAACAGCTGACTAAAGAGTCTCACCTTTGCTTGGATGTATTGTTCGAAGGTCTTATGATAATCAAGATGATCGCGCGTGATATTAGTGAGCACGGCGGCATCAAATTGCACGCCCTCCACGCGAAATTGATCAAGAGCATGGGAAGAAACCTCCATGCTAAGGGCATTTGCTCCGTCTTTGACAAACTCGGAGCAAAGCCACTGCAGATGCACAGGATCCGGTGTCGTATGAGTCGCCGGCCAAGTCTTGCTTCCGAGATGGTTGTTGATGGTTCCAATAACCGCTGTTTTGATTCCTTGTGAGTTCAAAACCGATTCTATGATGTGAGTTGTCGTGGTTTTCCCGTTGGTCCCTGTCACGCCTACGCAGTAAAGCTTTTCAGATGGGCGATCGTAGTGATTCGAAGCCAGTTGTGAAATAATTTTTCTTGTGTCAGCGACTTGAATGACGGCCCCTTTGAATCGGCTTGAGATCATTTTAGGGTGCTCGACAACCACAGCCGCCACTCCGGATTCTAGAGCTTGTATGACAAAATCATGACCATCAAGACGAGCGCCCTTAACGGCGACAAACACATCTCCGGAATTAATGCTTCTCGAATCTGAAGTAAGATTCTTATATGAATCGTTGAGAGAGCCTTGAAGAAGTCGATGGCCTATTCCATTTATGAGATTCGCAAGGGTCATGAGACGTCCTACTTATTTAAAATAAACCCGGATCTTTTTGTGTTCTGACCAGGGAGTTCCGGGTTGGGGCCATTGATTGACGGCCTTTCCCGATCCAATGAACTCAGCACCATCAGCGACTTCAAGTTGCGGGGCATAGCGACTGATCCTCTTTGCGACTTCGCGCACGGTCAACCCAGTAAAGTCCGGCACCCCAAGATCAGAAACTTCCTGATCTTGTAACAGATTTCGGGCCTTTGAAACAATCGAGGGTTTAGTACGCGTGAGTTTTTCTTCCGCAACGACAATTGGCATAAATCCGTTTTTATGCAGAGCAAACGATGCGAGTTTATTAAAAACAGGCGCCGCGACTTGGGCTCCGTAATAATTTTTTCTTGGATTATCGACCATTACGAAAATTGTAAACTGAGGCTGATTTGCGGGAACAAATCCCACAAAACTAGAAACGTAACTGTTAGATGAATATCCCCGTCCATTGGGGTTCACTTTCTGAGCCGTTCCCGTTTTCCCAGCTACCGGGTAGCCGTCGACTTTGGCGAGCTTCCCCGTGCCTCCGGATTCCGTCACCCCAGAAAGCATCATAGTCAGCCAGCCGGATTCTTGTTTTGTTAAAATGCGTCTTTGAACTTGCGGCTCCCGCGATTCGATCACTTGCGATTCGCTATCGACAATACGCTTAACCAAGTAGGGGCGCATGAGCGCCCCGCCATTGGCCACCGCCGAGTAAGCGTTCGCGATTTGCAGGGCGGTCACCCCTATCCCATGTCCGAATGATAAATTACTCACGAGATGATCCGACCATTTGCTTGAGGAACTTATTGGAGCGAGGCCCGCCACCTCTCCGGGAAAATCAATTCCCGATTTTGACAAGAATCCAAAGTCCTTGATGGTGCGTTCAAAACCCTCTTGCCCAACTTCTAAAGCTATTTTGGCTGTTCCGATGTTTGAAGAAAATTGTAAGATTTCGGCCATGGTCAACCAACCGTACTTGTGATCGGTCTCAGCTTCGCGAATCGTACGCTTGCCGATTTTCAATTTACCCATTTCGCAGAAAAACTTTGAATTAGGCTGATAACGCCCGGTTTTTAGCGCCGCGGCCAAAGTCACTAACTTGAAGGTACTTCCGGGTTCAAAGGAATCAGTCACACACCTGTTGCGGCGATTTTCAACTTTTGTCGACGACACATCGGTCGGCTCAAATGATGGGTAGCTGGCCATGGCGAGAATCTCGCCCGTGTTCGGAGACATAATGATTCCTAAGGCCTTATCAGCGTTTTGATCTTGAACGACTTCGCTCAAGCGATATTCGAGTTCATATTGGAGTTGCTTATCTAAAGTTGTTTCAATCTGAGCGCCGTCTTGAGTGACTTCGAAAAGCTGACCGTTAACTAAAAGTGGACGGCCACGAGCATCGCGCCGAGACAGAATTGATTTTTTTTCGCCCTTCAGTTCGGCATTATACTGCCGTTCAATTCCCTCGAGGCCCTCGCCATCGCTACCCGTAAAACCAAGAATTTGTGATGCCAAACTCAAATTTGGATAAGCACGTTTACTCTCTTCAATAAATCCTAAACCCGGCTCTTTCAGTTTTTGAATTCTAGCCACAACCTGTGGTTCCAGGCGCCGTTGAATCCACACAAACTTTCTCTTAGGCAACAAGAGTTTTTCGCGAATCTCTGAAACAGATACTCCCAGAATACCTGCTAACTGCACGGCCAGTCGTCTGGGTTCTTTAATCATAGACGGGTCCGCATACAATGAATGAGCCATGATGGAGTTAGCTAAATCCTCGCCAGCGCGGTCGACAATTTTCCCCCGCTGAGGAGACAGCGTCACTACGGTCAAATATTGACTTTTCCTCAACTGAGTTAGCTTGTGATGAGGCAAGACTTGGATAAAGAATGCTCGACCAGCAATAATGCCAAAACCCGTCGCAAACAGAATAACAAGAATGATGATTCGTGACTTCATTGTCTAATCGCCACATCCCCTTGAGCAGCCATTAAAATAACTTGGTTTTTATTCGCCCGAACCAGAGAAAGTTGTTGGGTTGCAATTTGATCGAGTCGTTCAGGACGAGTGAGTCGGCTGTATGAGATCTCGAGCCTAGAACGTTCTTGACTCACAATTTTCACCTGACGCCCCCACTTGAGCACTTCATAGCTCGTTCTTGTTATTTCCATTTTAAGGAAAACATAAACTAAGGCGATAGCAATTAGTGAAATCAAACTGATAAATGGCTTGATTTTGTCATTTTGGCTCATGCATGGCTCCTTTTATGATTGACCTCAAAAACGCGCAGCTTGGCGCTCCTTGAGCGAGGATTCATTTTTATTTCTTCACGACTAGGCGTAATAACTTTTTTATTCACAATATGGCCGACTTTATGGTGGAGGGATTTAAACGCGTTCTTGATGATTCGATCTTCAATCGAATGAAATGTGATCACCAAAATCCTTCCGCCATCATTGACGGTTTGAGTTAGGTTCTCGAGCATCGGCTCCAGGTTTTCGAGCTCTCTATTCACAACGATCCTCAGGGCCATAAAATAGTTGGTCGCGGGATGATGATGCCGCCGCGTGAATCCCTCAACTCGTTCGATAAGGCTTGCAAGTTGTCTGGTGGTTTGAAACGGCTTGGTCTTGCGATCATGGACGAGAGCCCTGACAACGCGAAACGGCTTTCTGACCTCTCCGATGTTTTGAAAAATTTCAATCAAATCCTTTTCATCATAACTGTTAATGACTTCCGCAGCGGTGAGATCCTGCCCTCGGTCCATGCGCATATCGAGCGGACCATCTTGCATAAAGCTAAATCCTCTTTGTGCTTCGTCAATTTGAGGCGATGAAATTCCCAGATCTAAAAATGCGGCATCAAAGTTTCCAAGCTCATGTCGCAATAAATTTCGATAGTCGTCACGAACCAGATTCAGCCGACCAAACTCGATCTCTTTGCTAAACTTTTTCTTACCGGATTCGATGGCATCCGAGTCGCGATCAAACGCCACAATGCGAATTCCTTCAAAGTTTTTAAATAAAGCTTCGGTGTGCCCCCCTCGGCCAAAAGTACCTTCGAATAATGATCGGACTGGGAGAGTTTGCTCTTTCAGCGCCTGAATCACTTCATTTAACAGAACCGGAATATGGCCGCTCATCGAGATTCCTTGAGCTTTTCGGAAACGGACGCCAAGGTCGATTCGAACTGATTCGCAAGGCCTTCAAACAGTGTGTTCCAGGTTTCTTGCGCCCAAATTTCAAATTTATTACCGAGTCCGACCAAAACAATTTGCGTCTGAAGCCCGGCATAATGCTTTAAGCCTTGTGGGACCAAAACTCGAAACTGTCCATCAGCCTCAATGACCTGCCCCCCGGACAAATAGAATCTTTGAAACGATTGAACATCCACCGCCATCGAATTGAGACTCTGAATTTGATTTTCCAACCGCTTCCACTCAGAAAAAGTGTAAACGTCGAGACAACGGCGCTGCGCGTGCTGACCATTGGTGATCACCACGCGATGATCTTTTGAACTTTTTAAGCACTCGCGATAGGCAACCGGCAGACTGAGTCGCGCTTTCGGATCTAACTTAATCTCAAATCGGCCACGAAATGTGGGAGAGGATGCGTCCATGCCGTGCCTTTCGGGAAAGCCCATCCATGGGCTTCGGGTGATGATGGTGGAGACGAAAACCACTTTACACCACTTAATTCCACTTTACGCCTAGCCAGCCCAACGGGTCAAGGTGTGAATTCAATTTTCTTTAGTGCTTTCGCATGCTAGGCTAATAATCAGGACGCCAAGGATGGTGCTATGATTACCTGCCCCAAATGCGGTTTTGAGCAACCAAAAGACAAGTTTTGCGCTAAATGCGGAATCAACATGGAAGTTTTTGCCGCTGCCAACCAGAACCGCATGAAAAAGTGGGGTTCAACCTTCACATTTTATGGCGCCGTATTAGGACTTTTGGCTGGGGGTTTTTTCTTCGTTTACATGGCTCAAACCCCCGAACTCAACAAATCATCCTCAGATCAGATTTCTGAATCAATTCCTACGTCGGCTGCTGTTACTAAAGCGGCTTTAGCTCCCTCGCCTACTCCCGTGCAACGTCCCAGCCCCCAAGCTTCCGTAGCGCCTTCGGCATTGTTTGCTCAATTTGGTGGACTCGGTAAGGATCCAGAGACAACTCCATCGGCGGTCAACAAACCCAAAGCCTCCCAGGTCAGCATTGAGTTTGTGACATTTAATCCCGAAGTTTCCGAAGGTTTTAATCAAGGTGCCCAAGGTCGGTTAGAGTTAGGTCGTTATGCCCTTGCCATTCAAAATTCAGAAATCCAAAAACTCGAATCAATGACTGGCTTTGACAGCTTAGCTCAAGAAACAAGAAAGCTCTCTCAAGGTCAAAGCACACTGGTATTTCGCGGTGTGAAAGAGCCCAAATCCGGGGAAACGTTGGGACTCTATATCGAAATCACTCCCGTTCGCGTTCACGAAAAGGGGGCCGATTACACGGTTTCAATTAAGCGAAGTCTAATCGAAGGGGTGAACCCGGCGGACCAAAAGCCCGTGTCGGTTAATTTTGACGAATCCATCCCGATACCCAATGGCGCCACCTTGGCCATTTCAGGATTACTGCCTCGCAAGCCCATGACCGAAAGCGAATTTGAGCTTTATAAATCGAGCTTTCTCAAGGTTATGGGCGACCCGGATTTTCAGTCTGGAGATAAAGACTTGGTCATTCTCGTTCGCCCTCACATGACCACCGTCGATCAATAAAACATTGACTAGACGCATCAAAAATTGCCTAACACGATTTTAATAGTTTTCTTGTTTACCTTGGCCTCGGGACCTAAGTAGAGTTTTTGAGGGGATCGGGGGATCTGTGAACAAATTTACACGATTGGCGGTAGTCGTCTGCGTCTGTTTGTACTCAACACTTTCCTTCGGCTGGGGAAGAGTGGGGCACGAAGTCGCCCTTGTCCTTGCTACACAGCATTTGCCACCAGGGCCGCTCAAAAACTTTTTACAACAAAACATTCCATCGATTCGCATCATGGCCATGGTTCCCGATGTCCACTGGAAGCACGGTGAAAAACCAAACCCACTCGAAAATCATTTACACTTTTTCAACTGGGACTTTTTTTCGAAAGTGGGTCCTGTCACCATCAATTTTCAAGAGTTGCGAGCTCGAGTTGGCGACGAAGCCATCTTGAAAAACGGATCAGCTCCCTATCGCGTGAATCAAATGAGTTACTTACTTCTAACGGAACTGAAACGAGTCCCGATCGACCCGGTTCGCGTTTTGCAAATTGCCGGCACTCTGGGTCATTACATCGCCGATGTGGGCAATCCCCTTCACGTTAATACCGACTACAACGGACAAAACTCTGGCGTTAAGGGCCTCCACTCTTTTTTTGAATCAAAATCTGTTAACGAAATTCCGCCGATGGAGCTTCACGACCGAACGAGTCAATTGACCATCGAATTTTTAAAGAAAATTCCCGCAAACATTCACCCCTTTGATGGATCAATGAAGACCATTCAAGGGGCGCACTTGTTTTCACCGAAAGTCATCGAAGCGGCCCAGGAACTTGGACTCACTCAAGAATTTTCAATGTGGGCTCGCCCAGTCATTTATAGAACCCTTGCGGTTTCCACGGCATTGGCCGCTAGAATTTGGTACGCTGCATGGTCTATGGCGGGAAAACCTGACTTACCACCCACGCCGATTGGGCCCATTCCGAATCCTGATTGGATTCCGCCATCTTACTTCCAGTCGCCTTGACCATTTCATTAAGATTGGCTATTTAAAAAGTCCAACACTCATGAGGGGGGAAATCGTGAGAGAATCATTAGCGCCCGGCCGCGGTGCCGGCTGGATCGAAGTTATCGTCGGAAGCATGTTTAGCGGTAAAACCGAAGAGCTCATTCGCAGGCTTCGCCGCGCACAGATCGCAAAACAAAAAGTCCAGGTCTTTAAACCACGCATCGACAATCGATACAGTCACTCTCAAGTGGCTTCTCACTCCGAGCAGAGAACTGATTCGCTGGTTGTGGATGGTGCCAAAGAAATTTTATCCCTCATAGATGATAACACCCGCGTTGTGGCCATAGATGAAGGACAGTTCTTCGATTCGACTCTGCTAGAAGTGGCCCAGAAGCTAGCAAATCGCGGAATTCGGGTCATCATTGCCGGGCTAGATACGGATTGGCGAGGGCTTCCCTTTGAACCCATGCCTCAGCTCATGGCGATCGCAGAAATGGTAACAAAACATAACGCCATCTGTGTGGTTTGCGGCGGCCTGGCCTCACGCACACAAAGGCTCAGTGTTTCGACAGCACGAGTTCAGGTTGGAGCTGCAGATATTTATGAAGCACGATGTCGCGGATGCTTTGACCCTAAACTTGCCATGGATACAAAGCCCGATGTGTCACGCGCCAAGACTCGCGGAAGCAAAAAAGAACCGAGGGATTCTGCTCGACCATGATGAAGTTTTTGGAGCATAAGTACGGCACGCAAATCAAAGTACTCCAAGATGTCGGCCTTAACTCGCTTTTGGCGAGACTATGTCATCCTGATACTCATCAACCCACAATCAATGAACTAGTTGAGTTTATTTACACTCAACTGATCATGACGGTTCTCGATCAAGAGTTTCCAACCAAAGTCACCCGTGTTCCGACACGAATGACCCAAAAGCACCCTCAAAGTTTGCTCGAGGTGAATGCGCTCAACACGGAACAAAAAGTAGTTTCTGTCAATCTGGCAAGAGCGGGAACTTTTCCTAGCCACGTTTGCTATAATTTACTGAATTACATTTTGGATCCCAAGCTGATCCGGCAAGACCACGTCACGGCCGCTCGCGTAACAGACAAGGCTCACAAAGTTATCGGAACCACACTGGCCGGCTCAAAGATAGGTGGCCCCATTGATGATTCTATAGTTCTTTTTCCTGATCCCATGGGGGCCACTGGGGGAACCATTATTTCGGCGCTTGACCACTACAAAAAAGAAGTAAAAGGCAGTGCTAAGAAATTTGTTTCGCTACATTTGATCATCACTCCGGAATACATCTCGCAGGTAACCAAGAGCCATCCTGATTTGATTGTGTATGCAGTCCGCATCGATCGCGGGCTCTCACCCGAAAAGGTATTGAAGGCAGTCCCAGGAGAATTTTGGCAGCAAGAGAAGGGTCTTGACGATAACGACTACATTGTTCCGGGCGGGGGCGGCTTCGGTGAGATCCTCAATAACTCCTACGTTTAAATCGCGGGCGGCATTTTACCTAAAGCTTCCACTTTGTCTCATTTGGTTTGTCATCGCCGTCGTTATTACGTTTGTTGCAGCTCTTATTCGCTGGAGACACCCCAGTAACGGCTATATTTTTACGCAACTGTTCACTAAAGGCATCACTTTCATCATTGGAATGAAGATTGTGATTCATCACCAAGAACGCCTACTCAAACATCAACCTTGTATTTACATAGGAAATCATCAGAGCATGCTCGATGTATTGGTACACTCGACTTGTTACCAAACTCGAACAGTCGCCATTGGAAAAAAAGAAATCCTTTGGGTTCCGTTTTTTGGATTTCTTTTTTACTTGTGCAGCAACATCTTAATTGATCGAAAGCACCATGAGCGGGCCATGCGATCTATGGCCATGGCAAAACATTGGCTTCAAAACCGGCGTATATCTATTTACATGTTTCCTGAAGGTACCCGAAACAAAGACCTCACTGAGCTGCTTCCTTTCAAAAAAGGAGCCTTTTATTTGGCCATTCATGCTCAGGTTCCATTACTGCCGGTTGTGGCCAGCCCCATTGGTGAATTGGTTGATTTGAAACAACATTCAATTCGACAGGGAACAATCAACATTGAAGTTCTAGAACCTATTCCCACAACGGGGCTTGATGAGTCCCATGTTGATGAATTAATTCATAAAACCAGAGTGGCCATGCAAAGTGCTTTTGAGCGCACTAAGACCGTTCTGAAATCAGAAAGCTAACAATAACCAAAGGCTTTGAATCGAGAGACTTTCTAAACACTCGCCTGACGGCAAGGGCAATGGCTTGCTCTCGTGTGAGTCCATCGGGATTTTCTGGATACCAATTCAAAAACGCCGAAGTCACATCTCGAATGATCGACTCTTTCATGACGGGCTCGAGGCGCATTCCGCCCAAAAATCCGCGAAATGAAACTTGAGGGTCCTTGAGAAGTTGTGTTTGTCGACGATCGGTCAGACAGTCGACGACCACGATTCCGCCTCGGGCAGCCGCTCGGCGTTCCTTTATCAGCGAGCCGTCTAAATCGCCGGCTTCTCCTCGAAAAATCCACTTTCTTCCGGCCGCAATTGAATCGGACATCTTTACGTGATCGCCATCCCATTCCCAGACTTGTCCATTTTCAACTACAAAGGCCTCGCCAGAAACTGCACCAGAGGCACGTGCGGTTCTGGCATGAATGACCAGATGGCGGTATTCGCCATGTACGGGAATGAAAAACTTTGGCCTGACCATTTTTAAAAGATCCAGCTGCTCTCCGCGGTAAGCGTGACCGCTCACATGAACGTTTTTCGTTCCTTCGTAATGGACCGTGGCCCCAAGCTTAAATAAATGGTTCACCACAAAATTGATGGCTCTTTCATTTCCGGGAATATGTCTGGAACTAAGAATAACCGTATCGCCCTCATTAAGCTTTAAGTAAGGATTCTCGTTGCGGGCTAGTCTAAAAAGTGAAGAGCGCGCCTCCCCTTGACTACCTGTGCTCAACAACAATATTTCGTGTCGAGGGGTTTGAGCCAACTCTTCTAAAGGATAAAGCAACGAAGTGTTTATTGGCAGGAGTCCTTCTTCTATCGCGATTTTTACGTAACGCTCCATGCTTCGTCCTGACAAAAACACTTTTCTTCCGCACTCTTTGGCGATGTCACACAACTGGTGCACCCGGTGAACATTGCTGGCAAAAAGGGCCACGACAACCGCCCCTGGGGAAGTCTTAATCAGAGAGAGCAAGTCATCTTGCAAAGACGATTCACTAGGACAGTGACCATCGCGTTCAGAATTCGTGCTGTCGGAAAGCAATAAGATGGGCTTTTCGCGGCCTAATTCTAAAAATCGGGCCTTATCTGACGGAGGGCCATCATATGGTGTTTCGTCGAATTTAAAGTCTCCGCTGTGAATAATAAGTCCTGAAGGCGTGTGAATGGCCAATGCAAACGTTTGAAGGGTCGAATGAGTCACATGGATAAATTCAATCTCAAAGCTTCCCGCCGGTACTTTGTCGCCAGCTTTAACATCGTGAGTGAGAAGGCGCTTTAAAACCCCATACTCAGAGCATTTCTCTTGAATCAGCCTGGATGCAAAGCGACTTGCATAAATGATGGGAATCTCAACTTCTCGCAATAAGAAAGGTATGGCGCCAATGTGATCTTCGTGGCCGTGAGTGACAACCAAACCTTTGATCTTGTGCTTGTTTTCGATAAGGTAGTCGAACTTTGGAACTACAAGATCAAGCCCGAGCCAATGAAGATCAGGAAATAGCACGCCACAATCAATAATCAGAATCTCGTCGTTGCATTCGATGGCCATACAGTTGAGCCCAACCTCGCCCAGGCCGCCCAACGGGATAACGCGTAGCTTTGTGTCTGCGCTCATGTGTTGCGCTTTCTCGCCTTGGAGCCACTCAAAATGTGGTTAGAAACGACTTCAACCGCCACGTCATGGTGCTCACCTACAATGATATCCGCAAACTGCTGCGTCGGTTGTGTGTACTTGAGGTGCATGGGCCGAACGGTTTTGTAATACTGGCTAATGACGTCTTCAACCTGTCGGCTGCGATCGGAAAGATCTCTGTGAAGTCTGCGCGTAAACCGAATGTCAGCTTCAACCTTGAGATAAATCTTAAGGTCCATAAGATTTCTAACTTCTTCGAGCCAAAGCGATAAAATCCCTTCGACGAGAACAACTCGGCATGGTCCAACTTTGATCGTTCTCTTTTCGCGGCGAGACGTACTGAAATTATAGTGAGGCATGGCCACGCTTTGACCGGCCTTAAGAGCCTTAAGATGTTTGAAAAAAAGTTTCCAGTCAAAGGCTTCAGGAGAATCGTAGTTGGGCTGTCCGTCGATGAAGTTTTTTGAGGGTTGCTTATCTAGATAATAGTTATCCATATGCAAGAGCGCGACGCCTTTTCCGTTAAGCTTTTTAAGAATTTTTTCGGAAAAAGTTGTCTTTCCTGAACCCGAACCACCTGCAATGCCAACTAAATACATGAGCGAGCTCCTAATAGGTCGCCACAATACCAATTCCAATACTGCCAGCTTTATAGCTGACGGGTCTATCGGGCGCCGTCACGATGGTGCCATTTGGATTGGTCAGTGCCGATGGATCTGTGTTGTAAGCGTCGCTTGAGTAAAGGTCAATTTTGAAATCTCCAGTTACTTTTAACTGAGGATTGATCGAATATCTAATTCCGATGCTTGATGTGATGCGCTCGTCATCGCGACGGATTGGTTTCGAAAAGCTTTTGTAGACATAGCTGAAGCGCCCCATAACGAGCACTTGATCTCCCATCACTCTCCCCAAACCAAGATAGATCTCCTGATCCAATACGTAATCAGACCAATAGGAATCAGAAACAATGTAATTATATCCCGCAAGAAGCTGATCCCGCCGCGTCACTTGCTCAACAAACCGCATGTAGAAAACCGGTTCGGCAAATAGAGTGCCCTGATCGAGAGTTGAAGCGGCATACTGGCGATAGAGCCAGCCCACAGCGCAGTCGACCGTCGACCTTTCGGTGAGTCGCCCTACAAATCCCGACTCAATCAGACCATAATAACTATTTCTCTTGGCGGTAAGACTTTCAGAATAGCTCGGATTATTGAAAGTCGTCGTAGCGTAATTTTTCATTCCGCCCTTAGCTCTCAAAAACCAATTGGTTTCAGGTAAAAAGGCGTTGTTGTATTGAGCTAAGGCCTCAAGATTTTGATTATTTAACATATTAGAGTACACACCGGTTTGGTTGGGATCATTGAAGCTTTCCAGGGCGTAACTTCCCTCAAAATCTAAAGAGCGCCCCTTTCCAGTAACTTTTGAAAGTCTCAGTCCACCGTTTGCATTCATTCTGGCGATTCGACCGTACCGCTCGTTTGGAGACGGATCGCTAAAAAGTTTTCCTGATCCAAAAAGCGCTCCGCTCCATTCCTCGTTTTCATTGATTAGAAGTTTCAAATCACCATCGATATCGAAATGATCTTGAATCGTTTGGCTTGCGAACTTTTCGTATATTCCCTTGAGCCGTCCCTTGACGTAAAAGGCTGATGGCCGAGTTTGTCCTGTAAATTCGGGATTTACCGAAACCGTCGCGTCACCAATGGCTCGGTAAAAATCATGATAAACGTTGTATTGGTACTTTGTGTTTACTCCAATATCAGTTTTCAAATACGGACCGATTAACGAGGGAGCATTTGCCCCTGCAAATTGCGAAAAGAGTAATATTCCGCTCCACCCAATGAATCGCTTCATCTAAACGGCACAAAGGTTGCTGGGAAAACATCTTTGACTGCGGCGGCATCTAACTCAGCCTTGAGCTCTTCTACGCTGAGGCCGGTTCCCGTCAGTGCGATCATATAGTCTAGCCCTTCTCGATTCGGCAAACCCTGAAGACAGTCATTGAGCACTGAATGATGGGGACGAATTCCCGCCTGATAATTACTGATATCTAAAAGCTGGCGAGCCTTTGTTGTATCGGTCGACGTTTCTGGAGTGCTTGTCACCTCTGAACAGACTTTTTTATAAATTGAATGAACCGCAATAATTTGTGAATAACCGCTTTGGAAGCACTTTTGTACCTTTTGATTTGCGAGTTTTTGAGCTTTTGAATTTTGGATTTCGAGTTGATCGACGACGTCACCGTCTGCAGCCCCTCTTAACGTGCATTCCCGAGAAAAAGTTTTGATGATGTCTGATGCAATACGCCGATCTTCAGGAGATCGGAATTGTCCCATTGCCGCCAATGGCGCCAAAAGCAATAACCCGGCTATTAAGTTACTCAAACTTCTTCGTGTTCTGCAGTTGATGATCATAGATGACTGTCCTTAGTTGCGCTTCCGCTGGGTAAAACTGAGGTTCTCCAACCTCCGCATTAATCTTTGCCTTCTTGATTAGAAACAATGACTTTGGCGTTTTCTCGAGCTTTGTTTTTGGTTTTTCACCAATAGCCGTTCTCGGGTTCTCAACGGGAACCTTAGTTGCGGCATTTCCAGCAAAAGCCGTTAGCATGATCACTATAAACAACTTCATTGCTTCTCCCCTGTTTCTGTCGGCTTTCTTACGCCACCCATAGGCAGGTTTTCATTTCGCAATTGCTTCCATGGAGCTCGGATTCCCATTTCCTCCGCTTGTGCAAGCCCTTTAAGTCCGTCTGGATCCTCGCTTCTTTTTTGGAGCTTTTCAATGGCTAGCAAATACGCAAAGTAGCCGTCGGTCTTGGCAAACTCAGCTACGGCTGGAAGTAGCGCACTCGTAGCTCCCGCATCTGATTGACTCAAAGCAAGCGC
This sequence comes from Oligoflexia bacterium, assembly GCA_020847095.1. GTDB lineage: Bacteria > Bdellovibrionota > Bdellovibrionia > JABDDW01 > JABDDW01 > JADLCR01. The sequence continues at coordinate 78,871 of JADLCR010000072.1, forward strand.
AAATCGGGCTCCGACTATGGCTTTTGATTGAGAAAGCCCTCCTGATTCCTTTGCCAACAACTCCAGTGCGTCGCTTGGTTTGCCGAGGGCCTGCAGGGTAAATGCCGCAAAGGCCTTTGAGTCACCATCAAGCGCTTGCTGGTTTCTTAGTTCATCAAGATAAACCTTGGCTCGGTCCAATGAGTCTTGTTGCAAATCCAAATAACCGCGCCGTAACTCGAGACGTTTTACTGACTCGCCAATTCTTAGCCCCTCGGTAAGCGCAAGACGGGCCAGATCCGGATTTTTGGTTTCGGCGTGAATCTTCGCCGTTAGTAAAAACGGCAACTCACCGCTCACTCCATCTTTGGCTGCGGACTTGAGCCAATTCAGTGCCTCACTGTCCTTACGCTCTTTGTAGTCGAGCCAGGCCAGCGCCACTCGCATGAGACCGGTTGATTCCGTTTTGATTTTATCCTTTAACTTTTCCCTGATGGCTTTCGGAGAGGCTTTCTCGGTTCCAAGAATTGTCAATGCCGCCAAGCACGACCCGTCGTCGGTTTCCTTGATGCATGTCTCTAATTGCTCTCTTGCAAGTGCTGATTGATTCATCGCCCAAGCGGCTTTTGCAGAGGCAAGATAGAGGTGAGGCTCTTTAACTTCCTTTAGGTCCTTCTTCGCTGTTGTTAATACTTCTTCCCACAATCCCTGATCATGGGAACTTCGAATAGCACCAGCATATTCAGGCCACGATATCACTAAGTCTTCAGGATCCACTTGAATGGGCTTAATCGAAGGCCACAGGAATTCCGCCCGAGCCCAAGGAAATTTTCCTTTATCAAATTGGAAGATAAGCTCCAGGTCCTTTCGGCCTTCGGGAGTCAGCAAGCTGCGTCGTTCGGCCCTAAAGTACTCACTCATTGTGTTGAGTCCTTTTTCACGCATGGCCACATCTTGCCCTTGCGTAGCTAGGATCAAGTATGTTCGCCCCGCCAATCGCAAAGTCTTAACTTGCCACTCTCGAACTTGAGTCTTTTGAAGCTCTGTAACCATCAGCTCAAATCGATCAAGAAGCGGCTTTTGAGGCGCATCTTTACTTGCAATAATCTTTTGAGCGACCGATTCAGTCATGAGATAGCGACATCCTTCAAGAACATAATTGCGATACGCGGTGGCTGATTGTTTAAAGCGCTCAATAAATTTCCCAATTTTTTGACATTCGGCTGATGAAGTTTCAGGTTTATTCAAAACCTTAGCAAACTGTGCTCGAATGGTCAGATCAGGTCCAAATTTGCCCCCCGCAAGTCTATCCAGCTCGCCATTGGCCCTTTTGAGGTCGCCCGACTTGGAATAAACTGAAGCCACATCCAGATACAAATCCGGATCGCCCGTGCGTCTGGCGAATTCCGTTAACATCGCCCCACTTTTTTGCGGAAGATTTAATCCAGAATAAATTTGAAACGCCATTAACGAAGCCTGAGGACTGAGCTCGTGTGAAGGATAAGTTCTTACGAATGACTCAAAGCCTTTGGCGGCGGCCTCGAAATCCAAGAAGGTCAATTCGTTAGCCGATCGCAAGAATTCCGCACGGGCCCGATAAGCGGTGTTGCCGAAATTCGTTAACAATCGAGAGATGGTTCTTTGGCTTGCGGCAATTTGCCCAACCCGCCGGTAGTTGATGGCCGCTCTAAAGAGCGCCACATCGGCATCTTCCGCCTTGGGATGTGCCACAAAAAACGCTTCGAAATTTTGGGCAGCATCGAGCCGGTCACCTTGGGTTTCACTTTCGGCAGCCATTGCTAGTTCCTTATTTGATCCGTTCATGAGATTAAGATGATCATCGATCTCATCATCCGAAATCGACCCGATTGAACTGAGTAAGCGGCGGGATTCATCGAGTTTTTCCCAGTTGTTTTCTAGATTGTAGGTTGTGGATATCAAACGAAGGGCCTTAAACCCCACAAGAGAAGACTGTGGATCTTCTGATATGAGTTGCGAGGCCGCACGGGCCTTTTCAAACTGATTACGCCGAAAGAAAACTTCCGCTGCCCGATAAAGAACCTTTTGACGGCGAACCCCTCGCTCTTCCACATTGATGTAAATCTGAGCGGCCTGCAAAAATGCCGCTTCGCTTGGAGACAAGCTTTGCGCCGCCAATAACGAACCGTCTTTTTGCCGGGCTGGCTCAAGCGGTCGGTTGTCCTCTAATTGAAATGAACTGAGCTTTGACTCTGATAGCAAGTATCCATAAGCGGCGTCTCTTCTATAATGATCATTGTAAACACCATCGATAATCTGTCTGTAAGCACTTGATGCTTGAGCGTATTGACCAGAAAAATAGAACAGCTCGGCAAGTTCAAAATGCGCCCGCGCAATCAACGGACTGAAGGGATACCGCGCCAGAAACGTTTTATAAAAGCCGATCGCTGCATTGTAGTCAATTTGCCGCTTGGTGCGACGCGCTTGGTCCGCATAAAACTCTGCGCTCAAGAGCAATTGCTCTTCGGTAATGTCTTGAGCCTCTACGACTGCGGTGACGTCCTTGCGGTTTTTTTCCCAGTAGGGAGAATCTGGTGCGTAGCTCGCAATGAGCTTATTTCGAACTTCTTGGGCCTTGGCTTCTTGCCCTTCGTTTTCAAAACTCTCGATTATTTGACTGATGTACCTTGGCGCCTTAGAAAAGTGAGGCGTTTGTGAAATAAAACGCTGAAAAGTACTCCTATACCCAGCTTCGTCTTGATGCCGTCTGAAGAACTGGGCAAGTTGTTCTGTGATTTCAGACTCTGTGTCAAGGTCAACAATGAATTTCGCCCCTCTTGCGCGGAGCATTCCCAAATACTCGAGGGCCTCTTGCTTTAGTGTGACTGTTTCGGGGTTAAGCTCATCAGTTTGCTCTTTGGTTTTTTTCAAAAGAGTTAAGAAAATTTGGGCTGATTCTTCGTTCTTGTTTAGGTTAAAGAGCACAGCACCCAATTTATAAATAGACTTAAGCTTAAATGACGATTCTGAATCAGCGAGAATCTTGTATTGTTGAACTGACTTCGCATAATCACCCAAATCAAAATACAATTCAGCCAGTCTCCAACGCGCTTCAACGGTGTATTCTGAAAATGGATGAACCTTGATCATCCTTTCATACACCTTCGCCGCCTTGTCATTCTTTCCTTCGTCAAAGAGGCAATAGCCCAGAAGATAGTGAGCACGATCGCTCAGCGGACTGTTGGGGTACTTACGAATCAGTTCGGCGCTATAGTAAATGACCTTTTCAAACTTCGGATTTGGTAAGAGTGGTGGATCCTTTCTCTTCCCCTTTTGAAAAGCTGCCATATCCTTCTCGTATTGTTTCATTAGGTTGCTCTGATCAAATAAGGCGCGCTCATAGTGCAATTGCGCCATTCTCATCATGAGCGAATCATCAAGACTCTCAATTCCGTTATAGGCTACGTATTCTTCGATCTGTTTTCGAACATCGTTGTTGCTAGATGACAGGACCTCTTCAATTTTGGTCAACCTTCGATCAAATCTCTCTTTGAGTAATTTTTGTCTCCAAGCTCTAAGGCTTTCTATATTGTCAGAAATGGTTTCGACGTAATCTTGTGCCTCGTCCCGATATTCAGACTCTGCCCGTCGTAGCTCGGACTCGGCATTAAGTTGAACAACACCTTCAGATTGCGCACCAATCTTAGCTGAGGCAATCAGTGCAAAAATCAAGAATGTGAGGTTCAGCTTTTTCACTTATAATCCCAAGAAATCGTCAAACTCTCTTATTGTTGCGCCATAATTATCTACAACTTCATCGACACTTCGGGCTCCTTGAGAACGCCCTAGCCAAATAACTTCTAGGCGCCCTACATCTGTTTTTAGCTGTAGTGCCTTGAAAGACTTCGCCACTTTGATCAAAGTCTTATTGATCGACTTCATGAATAATTCCCAAGACTCAGATTGAAGTTTGACGATTCCCTGATGGTGCTTAACACCTTCAACACCTGCGGCCTGAATTTCTGACGCTCGGGCGATTTCTTTCATCAAGGACATTTGCAGAATTAAATCTCTTCTGGCCTTTTCTGCTTCATCGTGGCCATACCAATCAGAGATCAACTCAAGGACGCCCGCCATTGATTTTTCAACCTGGTTCATGTCTCCCCAAACTTTAGACTCTTGGCGAACCTTTCCGATGACAGCAACGGCATCCACATTTTTTTCTTGGTCTTTCTGAAATCTCGAGAAATCCGATTTTAATTCCAGAAAATCCTGTACTGCGGCCTCCGTGCGCCCCTCCACCAAACTGATATAGGCTTTTAAGTAACGGCTTTGAAAAAACTGAAGTGTGCTGATCTTCAGACTAGTACTTTCTCGTCCCTTTGTTTGATAGCCGCCAATGACAACATCGAGAAAGACCCTTGCCGACTCATACTTGCGCTGTTTGTAAAAGAGCCATGCGGTTTCCATTACGGTCTCGCCATAGAGGCCTGATTCCACCGGAATGTTTTGAAATTCTTGAACAGCCAACTCCCATCGCGATTGCTGGGTCAGCGCGCGACCCCGGGTGAGGTAGTAATGGGGAAGAAGGTCGAATTTTTTGAATTGGGGAATATCTTTCTTTTGCAAAAGTGCGAGCGCCTGGTCAGGAGCGTTTTCCAACATAAAAACGGAAGCTTTAAGTATATATCCAGGCCATGCAAATCCTGAGTTTGGATCGATTTTATTCAAGAACAGTTTGGCGTAACCTGGATTTCGATGTCTCAAATAGTGGTGACCGCAAAGGTAAGCAACTTTGCTTTTTCCCTTCTGGCTTACCTCTCTCAAAATTCTTTCGCATTCATCGCGGACTTCTTCAGCACCCATGAGAACAAAAACAGAATTCAAGTAAGGTTCGGTGCCCAGAGAAAGAAATTCTTTTGGCTTCTCTTTTTCTAAAACAGAAAGCGTTCGATACGCGCGATAGTAATCGCCGCCAAATAAGGCCGCTTCTGCGTTATTGATGTAGTCCTTAACCGTTGCCGCCCGCCCCAAACTGGGCAAAGCAATCCCGATTAAAACGGATAGAAATAGCCGATACACTCAACCTCCATGTCGAGTGAAATACACAACTCCATTTCCTATTATTGTAGGTCTTTTGAGGACTTAGCGCTATAAATTTTGAATTTCAAATCCGGGCGATCTTTGAAGTCGGTCAATGCCCAACCCTTTTCAAATCCAACAACTTGAATGTCTGCAGCCTGACCTTTGTCTACCTTAAAAGTCTTCTTCCCCGACGTTGGAATTTTGTATTCGTTGATATAACTAAATACACCCGCATCATTGCCTTGATACACGACTTCTACCGACAGTTCATGGGTTCCGGGTACAAGCGGACCTTTAAAAACATTGGTCTCTCGACCAAGGACCTTTTTTCCAAGATTGTCTTCGAGCGAATATACAAACACTCTTTCGTTATCGATCAAATAGACTAAGGTAAAGATTTTGTAGCGGCTGCTCATCTCGTTGATGTGCTTGATTGTGACCACAGGATACGAAGACTCGACCGCTTCGGTCTTCATGAGCTGACGAAATAATAAGTTATGAGTTTTCTTGTCGAGAACCCGCTCCTTTAAAGTATCGATGTCATCTCTTACTACTTCATTCGGAATGGGAGTTGGTGCCTTGACCGCTTGTGATTTAGTCGCGAGGGGCTTTGCGGTAGGTGCTGCGGCAGGTGACGGACTTGCACTAACATCGGCGGCAATGGCAGAGGCATTGATGAGCAATGAAATCGCAATGAAACAGCCAATTCGGCTGATCATGCCGCTCTCCCTTTTGGCTTCACAAATCTTTGGCTTTTCTTTTTCCCGGCTTTAATATTCTGCGCTTCGCGAGTTTTTCCGGGCATGGGGATCACTAGCTTTTGCCCCGGACGCAAGCGCCTCACGCTCTTAGAAGACAAATTATTGGCATCCATAATGTCTGCGATTTTTACGCCCCATTCATTTGCGATAAGCCCCAGATTTTCTCCACGACGAATCACATGAACACCCTCTTCTTGAATGACTTCTTTAGGCTGAATAGAAGCCAGTACGGGAAATGCCGTCAAGAATCGGTCGCGTGTTCCCTTGGGCACCCGAAGAGTTTCGCCCGCAGGAATTCCAATTCTTCCCTGAACAATTCTTCTTGATAAATATGGATTATATAGCCGAGCCAAATCTTCACCGGGAATTTTCTCTGATTTGAAAAATTCAGCCAGACCCGAAAATGAAATGGGCTTAGGTATTTCTACGTTTTCATATTCAATGGGAGCCGCAATTCGAAGATTATGGCCAAAGTATTTATCCGCTTCTGCTTCGACATTTAGGGCCGCCAAAAATTGTGCATAATAGTTTCTTCCGTCATGGCGAAAGCGGCGGGCTTTACCTCTGTTGACAATATCCGAAATTTCTTTGGTTCGGCCCAGCTGCTTACTGAGATAAAGAACCGTTCCAGGGCCTTGATTGTAAGAAGTCAGCGCAAATGGCCAATTTCCAATACCAGGAATCTCATATAAAAACTTTAAATAAACGGCCGCAGCGTGAGTAGAAGGCTCAGGATCATTTCGCCGCTCAATCGCAGGGGATCCCTTCATTTTATAGAATTCCCACTTCTCACCCATCTTGTGCTTCATGTGAGTCCAAGTTGACGGAATGAACTGCCACTGCCCGGCAGCGCGACTTCGAGAGTAAGCAAATGGATTAAACATACTTTCGACAAACGGTAACCGTGTCAGTTCTTTTGGAAGACCATAAGAAGCAAAAATTTCTTCCATTTGCCGAATATAACGACCCGAATTGTAGAGCCCTTTGTAAAAAATCTCGCGCTGGCCCGCATGCATGATCACCCGACTGCGCTTTGCTGCTTCTTTGAATTTATTGGGTTCGTTGTGGTTAGCAAATTTTTGATAATACTCCAGCGTTTCGCCCTCAAATTTGTCCGCTGTCTTTAAGTTCTTTGAGATAAAAGCCAAGATTTTGAGGATGCGTTCTTTTTCTTTTCGAATGCGTGCTTGCATTTCTTTAATATCGGCTGCGTCCGTCATATCCAAAACGCTGTAAACAATACTCCAATTCTTAGCGTCGTGAAAAACGGCGTGGCGGGAAGAGTACTTTCCGTAAAGATCAATCCATAAGCGAACCCGATGCTCCAAGTCCTTTGGCATTTTAAAAGCGTCCGGTGACCAACCCAATGCATTTTCCTGGTCTGAATAATCTGGTTTCTTCCAGGCAATCGTTCCTTCTGCCGGTAGGTCTTCAATTACAATCTTGTTTTCTTCGATGATATTGATTTGATCTTCCTCGTCAGCCGTTTGCTCGACCGCTTGCTGCCGATCATCGTCGGATTCGGGAACTACTGGATTTTCTGGTAAAGTTGGAGGTGGCGTTCCTTCGACTACAGAAGTATCCATGGCTGGTGGAGCAGCGTGGGGCGCTTGTTTATCGTTGTGTGACGGCCAGGCCCACGCTTGGTCAGCCAGCAATGCAAAACATAGTACGGCCTTTAAGAGTTTTTTCATTTAATCAATATCTCTGTTAATTTGTCGAAGAACGCACGCACTTTCGCGCCGTCCGCCCCTCCATTATACATGAAAGCAAAAGCAAAAACTCCGCCTTTTGGCCTCCCCGCAAAGCCAGACAAACTACTCACACCTGTTAAAAGTCCGGTTTTAGCGCGAACCCAGCCTTTGGTCTCTCCGTTCATCCGTTTTTCCAAAGTTCCATCGGTGCCAGAGATCGGCAAGCTCTGCAAAAATTCTGGGTAAATTCTAAAATCATTTTCTACCCAATTAAGTAACTTAATAAAATGGCGAGGAGCAAAACTGTTGTCGCGAGAAAAACCTGAAACATTTGCTAAAACGTATTCGCCCTTTTTAAAATCCAGTTCATCTTGAAGAAAATCCTGTACAATTCTTAGGCCCATGGCCATGGTGCCTTGCTTGCCGGTTTTCGTGGCAGCCAAGCCTTTGGCAAGCATTTCTCCGACGAAATTGTTTGAAAACTTATTCATGTCCGAAACAAGTTTGCTCATAGGTAAACTTGGATTGGTTGAGCCCACATCTTTAAACGCCTCGCAGGTTGATCGCCTCACCTGCCCTGAAACGGTAATCCCCCGCTGTCTTAAAAATGAAACTAAATTGTGTCCCGCATAGAGAGCGGGATCTGAAATGTTTTTATAAAAATGCTTCTCAGATTCGTTGGCCCCGATTGTTCCATCGACAACTATTCGGTCCTGGCTTTTTCCTGCCACTCGACTGACTTGAAGATTTGTGCTGCGCCCAGTTTTCGCATTGTTGACGAGCTGGACATAGCCATTTTCTGGATCGACCCATGCTCTTGCCTGCCCGTCGCCGGAATGAGACGGCCGCACATAGACGGTGGTTGAATTCCAATTGAACGAAAGTGCACCCACCGGAGCATCGTAGGCGCGATCATTTCGACCGGGTTCGCGCCCTTCATCAATTCGATCTTGGTCAAAAAATGAATCGTCAACCAACAAGTCGCCTTCAACCGAGGTGATATCCGTTCGTAAAAAATCGTTAACTAACATCCACATGCGCTCAGACACAAATGCGGGATCACCGCCGCCCTTAAGGCATAGGCTTCCCTTGAGTACTTTTCCTATACGCTCGTTGGCTTTGTATACGATTTGCGTTTGAAACTCGAAACCCGGTTTTAGTTCGTGCAGCACCGCCGCCGCCGTAAACAACTTGGTGATACTGGCCGGGATGAATCGTTTGTCGGGATTAAGAACGTAAACTTCTTTATCGTCAGGACCTAAGACTACAATGCCCAAATCGGTCTCTTTTAGACCGGAGCGGGCTACGGCTTTGGCGATTTTTGATGACTGGTCCTCGGCGGCGAAGACCATTGGTCCAGATATCAAGATCAAGGCGGCGATTGAGAATAAGTTTGTCATTTTCATATCCTTCAATGTTTACGATATTCAAAAGGACGTCAATCTTGTTTAGAATGAAACGATGACCCGTGCCACGTTGCTTCTATGTTTATTCCTCTTGAGTCCTTCATTTTCCTATGGACAGCAGGAATTGCAAGACACTCTCATTCTCATTCCTTCACTTGGTTACAGTGATGACTTGGGCGTAGGTTTAGGTGCCAATGGGCTATGGGCAGGAGTTTTGGGCAGCTCATTTACGGGACAGGGTGATTTTCAGTACGCCAATACCGCCGGCCAGTCCCTTGTTAATGTCAATGTCTTCACGAAACGACTTTTAGACGTTTTATATTTTGAGTTAGGGGTGGGTTACCAAAAAAGCAGGAACGCCAGATTTTACGGCATTGGAAACGAATCCAACTTCAATGACCCATCTTATTATGCTTTTGAAGACAGCAATTATTACGGAAGAATAGGATTTGGCCTGTTTGATTTGGTCACATTAGGGGTCGGTTATTCGCGACGCCAAATCGGACTCACGCGCAGCCAACGGCCCGATGACCCGCAGTTTTTTGACCGCTTTTTAGATCATCCAAGGCCCTCTGGGCTTAACACAACGTACCTCGAATTTTTCATGATGATCGATACTCGAAATAATATTTACCTTCCAACCGATGGGTTTTATCTTTTTTCTTCAGTCAATCAAACTCAATCCCGAACAGGCGAAGATTTTGGTCAGCAACGTATTTTGGCCGACGCCCGATATTACCTTCCTTTCTGGAGCGGAGACATGATCTTAGCTTCGCGGCTGCGGTACGAGCGCGAATGGGGAGAGAATGTTCCATTTTATGCGCAAACACGGATTGGAGGCCAAGACACCTTCCGAGCCTGGCGCACAAACCGATACGTCGATGCAGGCTCTACTGTTCTCAATGTTGAAGCGCGGTTTAAGGGTTTTGCCGTCGGAAGTGCCATCACTCGCATCGAACCTAGCATTGGCCTCGACTTTGGACGCGTCTTCGACACTCGTACATTTCCACCAATTCCTCCGTTTGAAAATTACCGAAGAGGCTGGTCCCTGGGCCTGACGGCGGTCACCGCATCGAATATACCCGTCCGTTTCGACTATGCATGGGCCGACGAAGGCGCCCTGTTTTACCTTCATCTCCTTCAGCCATTTTGATAAACTGATTCAATGAAAAGACGAGACTGGCTTTATGTTCTAACGGCCCTGGTTTTTGCTTGGGGAATTGATCGCATTACCAAGCAATGGGCAACCGGTCTCTATGGTGTAAAATTCTATGGCCCCGTTGGTTTTATGCTTCATCACAATCACGGAGCCATTTTGGGAATATTCAGCGATCTCCCCAGCATGCTGCGAATCGTGAGTTTGTCGACCGGGGGAGCCTTCCTCCTTTTTCTATTCTTTATGATCCAGTTTTTGCTTCCGACCAAGTCCCTGTCCCTGCGAATTGGCTTGTCTTTGCTCATCGGAGGGATCGTTGGTAATGTGACCGATCGAATTATCTGGGGATATGTTGTTGATTTTATCATCATCGGATCGCCAAAAAAATTCTCACCTAATTTTAATTTTGCCGACGCCATTCAGTGGGTAGGTTACGCGCTTATTGTGGTTGCACTTTTGCGCGAAGGCAAATCACTTTGGCCCGCTGAAAATTTGCGAAAGAGCTTTTGGATCAACCCTCGGTATCAGCTTCGCTATTGCATTATTTTGATGCTTGTTGGATTTGGACTAACAATCGTGCTCGGGACTTATAGTTACACCTACTTAAGCGTAACTATCACTGAGTTACGGGGAGTTAATCCGGCACTCGCCACGCAGTTTTTGAGGCCTTTTGTTGCAACCTTTGGACTCGTCAGCTTAACTTTTTCTGTAGTCTTGTTTGCCGTGGGCCTGATTCTGTCTCATCGCGCGGCTGGCCCAATATATGCGTTTCAAAGATTTTTAAATGACCACATTGATGGCAAAGACAGCAAACTCAAACTGAGAACAGGCGATGAGTTTAAAGAATTAGAAAAGCTGGCCAACCGCATGGCACAAGAACTTAATCCAAAATCACCGCGCTCGAAATCCGGTTAACATAAAATCGCTTTTCTCGATGTTCACGATGACATAAACCCACAACGTAATCTCCTTGGGGAGTTCGAACGATTCCCTGAGGAGTCATGCGCCGCGGCTCACCCGGGGTGCTTCCACCTTCATATTTAAATTCAATGGCCAATTGCTTTTGACTAGCTTCGACCAAAACAGAATAAGTTTCCGATTGAGTCACGAGTTTCTTCAGCGAAAAACGCTCCCATTCAAAAACGGATTCCTGGGCAGCAAATACTTCGCCAATTGTTTTGTCATCACCAAGCTTTTTCATCAGTTCGAGAGCAACTCCCAAACAAGCCTCTGCGTCATCTAAAGCGCGGTGCGCGCGCTCCTGGGGAACTTTTAATTCTTTTACGAGAGTGGCGAGCCTGTAATTAAAAAGCTTTGGAATCACTCGTTGACCCAAGAAACAAGTATCAAGCACGGGGCCGGTGGGAAGACTGAGGCCCGCTCTTTCAATTTCTGGGGCCAAAAACCCCATATCAAATGCCGCATGATGTGCTACCGGAATTCCATCGCCCATAAACTTCAAAAAAGGACCAATCACTTCGCCGATCGAGGGAGCATCGGCGACCATTTCGTTGGTGATGCCATGAATGGCAATGACTTGCTCGCCCATAGGGCGAACGGGCTTAACCAAGGCCTGAAAACGCTCAATGATCTGTCCGTTCTTCCATTTCGCCCCGGCAACCTCTACGATTTCTGCCGTCAGCGGATACTTGCCGGAAGTCTCGGTATCAAAGCCTACAAAAACACAGTCGCGCCAATTTTTATTCATTTCATGAGGCCTAACACAAATTCAAAATTACTGGGAGCAAAAGGATTTCAAATCGCCAAATGTTCTTGGCAGCTTATTGACTCCACTAAAACTAACCGTTAGCTCCGGGGACCAAGCTGCTATGGAGCCAATGAGGGACTGTTTGTATTTATCAAATGAAACTTTTCCTGAGCAAACCAATTGATGGGCGTTAGTCTCACCTGACGCCGCCGGAACTTCAGAGTATCCAAATGTGACATTGTCCCATTCGGCGGCTTTTAGTGCATCCGAAGCGCTGAACTCGCTTTGCGGCCAGCTATCAATCATCACTCGAACCTTATTAAATCCAAGCTCTTTTAAGCACTGGGCGCTAGGCTGAGCCGCCGAGTTAAACTCTAGGTTGAGCCCTGGATAGTTCATCATCACCAAAGTTGTGACTGGGGTCGCCTCGGGCGACTTCACCATTAAATCATTCCAACCAATATCTCGCTCTCTGACTTGAGCTTCTTGACTGACAGCTTCCAAAATATAGCTTCGGAAAACATCGATCTCGGTCGAAAGGTTGTCTCGTCTCGTTGATCGTCCTCGCAACTTTAGATAGTCGCGTGCTTCAGGAGAATATATCGGAGAGCTCAGTCCCATTGGGGGCATCCCAAAGGCTTCATTTCCTTTAGAAAGGCCACGCAAATAAAGCTGGAAGAAGGTTTTCGGATGGACGATGTAAATCATTAACTCTCCCGTTTTGGAGCGGATCTTTTCGAGTTCAATGATTTCCTTTAAGGCTTCGCCCTCGTAACTCTTTGATCTTTTAGACTTGAATTGGCCAGCCGACTCAATGTCTTTAAATGCCGGGTTAAGTTCAGGAGCTTTAACCGTAACATTGACAAACGGGCTGAAACTAAAGCCCGTTGAAAGAAATGCTCTCCATGAAGCGTCACAAGAGCTGCTACCTGAAGCGGATCTTGCTTCTTCGGCGTTATTCGCCGAGGCGGGCAAAGATTGATCATTTAGGGCTAAATCCACCACCGGCTTGGACGGGTCGACTTTGCGCTGTTGAGGAGTGCAGGCGCTAAAAAGGGCTATTGCCAATATCATCAAAAGGGAAAAATAGGCCAAATCGGAAATTCCTACACGACGAGTGCCAAAAACTGTTCTTAGTTCCGTTTTAAACTTCAATCACAAGCTCCATTTGCCAAAAGAAACCGTTCCTATGAAAGACTCATGCCAGTGAACAAAGTCTTGACCGAAGAGTGCGGTACTGCCTAATCTGGCCCCATGTTAACACCAAACAAACGCGCCCTCATCATGGGTGTGGCCAACGAAAGATCAATTGCCTGGGCTGCCGCACAACGCCTTAAACTACAAGGTGCTGAGATTATTTTGACCTATCCAAACGATGCCATTAAAAAGCGCGTCGAACCCTTGGCCGCTGAACTTGGCGCCAAAGCAGTCATTGAATGTGATGTTTCAAGTGACGCTTCCATCACGCGGTGTTTTGAACAGATTAAAAAGCATTGGGACCATATCGATATTTTAGTTCACTCATTGGCCTTTGCTGACAAACAAGACCTTGAAGGAGCGTTCGTGACCACGAGTCGCGAGAGTTTTAGAAAGGCCCTTGATGTCTCAGCTTACAGTTTGATTGCAGTCACGCGAGAAGCCCTTCCACTAATGAAAAGCGGAAGCTCCATCATCACAATGACTTATTTGGGCGCAACTAAGGTTATTCAAAATTATAACTTGATGGGCGTTGCTAAAGCGGCCTTAGAAGCCTGCGTTCGTTATCTGGCCTGGGACCTAGGTTCAAAAGGAATTCGCGTCAATGCCATTTCGGCGGGCCCTGTGAAAACATTGGCGGCTTCGGGAGTCCGCGGTTTTAGAAGCCTACTCGATTCGGTCGGGCAGATGAGCGCCCTTCAGCGCAACATCACCGCCGACGAAGTTGGGAAGTCGACAGTCTATCTCGCGAGCGACTTATCAAGCGGCGTCACCGGAGAAATTCATTTCGTCGATGCCGGATTTAATACGGGAGCGCTACGAGTTCCCGACGCCAAACCTCAAGCCGATTAAGCTGATTTTCTAGATTTACGTTGATGGCTGGGGCGGCTAGCTGTTTCAACTTGCCGACGCTGCATTTCTAGTTTGAGCAGCGGGGCAAATTCAGCAAATACGCGAGCCACTGGATGCCGAGAATGCTCTCCAAAAACCTCCATCGTCAGTAGCCCAATATTGATCCAAAACTGAGGGCTTCGCATGGGGTCGTCGTTGTCCTTATGATTTTCATAGTTCTGCAGCCATCCACTTACCCAATGAGCCACAACGCGCTCGGTATGAATTCGATATTCATGAGCAATATGGGCCATATGATTGATAATTGTGTACGGAAGAATGATTCCGCAGATCAAAGTACCCAATCCCGCAAAGGCGAGGCTAGCAGCTGACCAATCGTGAGTTTGTGTGTAGCTCCAAAAGGCCACGCATCCCAGAAAGAAAAATAACACGTTGAAGAAAAACAAAACCTGAAGGGCCCGTTTGTAATAGATAAAGCGGCGAAAGATATCCATGGTGCAATCTCCTCCACCTACTTATTCGGAATCAGTGCCTAAATTCTAAGCTCGACTAACGGCTGATTTGAATCAAAAGTACGGCTAAATCCTGCTCGGATAGGATTTCACGATGCCCGGCTGCTTGAAGATCTTTTTTCAATAGCTCCATCGCACGAACTAAAAGGAAGGTGGGCTCCATTCCGCCCAAGTACAAGGCCGCATCAGATGAGGCGGCTCGGTAGACTTCCTTTTTATAATACGACGTCGATGACGAACCCGTACCTGACGAATCGGAAACCGAGGACGACCCATTACCAGTCAACGAGGAGTCCGAGTAGCTCGTGCGACTATCCGTTGTTTGACCGATGGACCCGCCAGAAAGGTCATAGGAGATCCAATCCGAACATAAGCCTGTTGAACCCGCCAAAATGACTGTTAATGCCAATGTGATTTCTTTCACAGCTACCCCCCGGTTTGAAATTCAAGTTCATATTTACGATTAAAATTTCCCCCTAGCAACATAGAAATCCTTTACCCAGCCTTAGTGGTCTGCTACCAAGCGTTATGATTTTAGCTGCCATTATTTTCAAATTGGGGATTTTAGTCCCCGCCTGGGCCGACCTTATTATTGATGTCAAAGGACTCCCTTCCAGTCAGATTGTGGAGGGTCAGCGCAAGCTCGATGCAGTTTGGATGGCTCTGCCTCCGATCATGAGGGAAGCATTAAGTAGCGACATCAAAATAGAATTTAAGAATTGGCCGGCGCCTCAGGAGCGGCGAACCACTATCTTCGGTGAATACCGGGACCGAAAAATCTATCTCAATAAATCTCTGCAGGCCGCACTCACAAGCCCTTCTGATCATTTGAAGGTCAAACGCGTTTTAGCCCATGAACTGATGCATGCGTACGAACACGCACTGAAAGCTTCAAAAAAGCAAAAGCTATCGCAAAATGAACAATTCTTGGCGTTACTAAACTTTACTAAGCGAGGAGTTATTGTTCGCACAAGGTCACAGTCAAACGTCATGGAGCAAAGAAGCCCCGATGTGTACGAGTTCGAAAACCCAAAAGAAGCAGTTGCCGTAAACTTTGAACACTTTCTCTTGGACCCCGAATTTGGTTGTCGAAGACCTGCTGTTTACCATTTTTTATCTCGAGCACTGAACTTCGAACCGACGAAACAGTGTGAAACGAGCCACCTCGTGGCCGTAAACAACGGCTCATTCATTAGCGAGAGGCCCTTTTATTGGGCCAATATCGATCCAAAAAGAGTCTATTCAATACACTACTTATTTGCATCTAAGGGATCAGCACTCATGAGTCGATGGGGGCACGCCATGTTTCGCATAGTTTTATGTGCACCAGAGCGAACTCAAGTCGGTCCCGAGTGTGAGTTGGACATCGACCATCATGTGGTAGCCAGCTACCGCGCCAACATCAACGAACTTAAAATTAGTTACTGGAAAGGCTTGATTGGAGCCTATCCGTCTCAATTGTTCTTACTTGATTTTGCGCAGGTCATCGAGGAGTACACCAAAGGTGAGCTCAGAGACCTTTTGAGCGTACCAATGTCACTATCAGAAGAAGAAAAAAACCTGTTTTTGTTTCGGGTGATTGAGCATGCCTGGAGCTATCGCTCGAAATATAAATTCTTATCCAATAATTGCGCCACCGAATCGCTCAATTTAATCAAAGGCACCGTTGACGACGCCGAGTTTAACGACAAGTATCCCTTTTCACCAAAAGGGCTATACAGCGATTTGGAAAAAACCAAACTCATGGAGGCTGACTTGCTTGCCGACAAAACGGCCGCTCAAGCGCGGGGTTTGTTGATCGTCTCAAAGAGGGCATCGTTGCAAAGGGCATTTGAGATTCTTAAACAAAAGGGTCTAAGGAGCGACAAAGCCGATGTTAAAGAGTTTGTTGAAAAATCAAAGCCGGTTGATCGACGCCGCGACTACGAGAACCTCCTAACACTTAATCCGGGCGAACGAATGAAGCTTGCCGCCCTCTGTTTTGCCCTAGAAAGTCAGGCGGAGCACATGGCACAAAAGCAATATATGAAGTTTTTAGGTAAGAAATTGTTCGACCTTAAAAATACTTCGCCACTTTATAGCAAGTCACTGGATTTAAGAAAATCTTATGATCAGCTGATGGCATGGAATCTCGTTCCTCAAGGCTACGGAGCACCAACACTTCAAGAAATTTTAGGAATTGACGAAGCTTCATTGACCGAACGAAGTCGGAGCCTGAACCGAGAAACCAAAGCGCTTTTTGAGCAACTCAAGCAATTGGTCCCAGAGAAGACCGCCGAAATCACTTACATTGAAGAATCGGTCAAGTGGCTGAGGCAATTGGCATTGAGTATGCAACCTAGCCTTCCATGACAAAGGCAATTTATTGGGCAATTCTTATATTCACACTGACGTCATTTGGAGCCCATAAGGCTCGCGCAGACAAAACAATCGTTGGGCGCCTTAACAAGGGGTTTAAAGAAGTATTAGGCAAGTGCCCGGAACGCCTTTGGCCTGATCTAAACTACAAGGATGTTCAGTTTGCAGTCGCTCTTCCTAAAGAAAAAAGGGCCTGGCTGTGGAATGGAAAGGGCGATTTAAAGTCTTTTAAGAAAATGAACTTCGATGAAGTCATGGCCAAAGCCTCACGAAATCGCTTTTCGGTCATTTCCATCAATAATCGCCCCACCATGTTTCTTGATTTAGAAGATTTAAAGTCCGCAAAAGAGGCCTTCGAACTGATCGTGCACGAAGCCTTTCATGCCTTTCACCAACCTCGATTCACTATTCCAAACGCGAGTGGCCGAAGGGGCATTCCTTTTCCATTGAGCGAAAAGCTTCCCTATTTTGCCCGTATGATGCTGCGAACTCTAACCTTAGGACTCATGCATCCCGAGCTTAGGGAACAAAAACTCGGTGAGGCAGCCTTTTGGGTCAAAGAGATTGAAAGTTATGATCCGACCGAATTGACACGACAACGACGATTCGAAATATCCGAGGGCACGGCCACATATGTGCAAGCTGTTTCCGGCATCTTATTTGATTACGGCTGTAAGGTTTCTGAGCATATTGTCAGGCAACAACTCATTGAACGCACCCGATCGGACGCAGAAGGTGTGCAAGGCGCCGCTGCCGAATATTCACTGGGCCTATATCGGGTGGGCGCCGCAGCCCTTACTTATTTGAGGGTGACCGATACGAAAAACTGGGAGCGCCTTGTTGAAAATGGAATTACTCCCTTGGAAGTTTTGCTGCGGGACAAAAAACCGATAGCCTCAGAGAATGACCCCGCGATGCTGGCCCATTTTAAAATCGATGCGGAAATTGGAAATCAAAGAGTTGCTGTTGAATTGAGTCCTTTGTTGGATGCATTAAATAGTAAGGATGCTCTTCGGCTATCAGTACCGTCAAATTGGGGAAGAGAGTTTTCTACCGGCGGCCTTTATATTTCGGGCTTGGCACCAAACAGCATCGCAGCATTGTTTCTCACCCAGAGTTTTAAGAATAATGAGTCAGTCTTAGAAGTTAACGGCGTCACCGGTTTCTTGATGCCTGAAACTCCTTGCGGAGGCACGCAGACTGTTTTCGTAATGGGAAAGGACCCCTCGTTTGAAGGGTCTTTTGATCAACCAATAGTCTTCAGCGCACCACCCCTAGCCACCGGAAAGTTCAAAATCGAAAAACTAACGGATAGCGCTGGCCTCGACTGGATTTGCGCGCGTTAATCCAAATGATTTTTCGTATACCTCCGTATGCTCAGCTACTCTCAATCGAGAGAGCCTCCTCCGGCATCTTGTGCGTTGACAAAAACGTAAAAGGGGTATGTGATCGGCACATGTTCCGAGGCCGTCCGACGCGACTAAAAGATTGATTTTTCTCAAATTTTGGGGGAGCCATGGTAACTGCAGACAAGGAGTCAAACCCAAGGATCATTCAGGGAGGAATGGGAATCGGGATATCCTCTTGGAATTTGGCAAGGGCAGTCTCCATGGAGGGGCATCTGGGAGTCGTATCAGGAACAGGTATCGATTCGCTAATGATTCGCACGCTTCAGATGGGCGATCCCGGAGCACACTATCGACGAGCTTTACACAGCTTTCCTTTTGAAAAAGTCGCGAGCAAAATACTGAAAACTTTTTTTGTTGAAGGCGGCATAAATAAAGACCGACCTTTTGCTCACTTGCCGCTCCCGTCTGCAAAGCTCAGTGCCGATCACGAAGAAATAATTGTTGCCGCTAACTTCGCTGAAGTTTTTTTGGCGAAAGAAGATCACAATGGAATTATTGGAATTAATCTTCTCGAGAAACTTCAACTTACGAATTTGCCATCACTCTTTGGCGCCATGCTTGGTGGCGTTGACTATGTGCTGATGGGAGCAGGAATCCCGCGCGAAATACCCGGCGTACTAGATCGTTTAGCCCTAAACGAAGATGTCTCGATCAGACTAAGTGTCCTTGGAGCTACCTCTGGAGACGACTTTCGAACTTTCTTTTCTCCAAAGAGTTTATTTTCGGAGCATCAATTAACGAAATTAAAGCGTCCCCGGTTTTTGGCGATCATCTCTTCTGCCGCGATTGCTATGACTCTGGCTAAAAAGGCCTCTGGGCGCGTAGATGGCTTCATCGTTGAAGGACCGACTGCTGGTGGCCACAATGCCCCGCCACGATCTTCCTCAGTTACCAACGATAGAGGCGAACCCGTTTATGGTGAAAAAGACTCCGTGGACCTTGATAATTTGAAAAAAATAGGATTGCCGTTTTGGCTCGCTGGTTCGTATTGTTCTCCGGAAAAGATTCTAGAGGCCATTGAATTAGGAGCTTGTGGTGTTCAAATCGGTTCAGCTTTTGCTCTAACTGACGAATCAGGACTTGCAAAAGACTTGAAAGAGAAAGCACTCGCACTTTCTGAAGCTGGCGACCTTGATATCTTTACCGACCCACATTGTTCGCCAACACAATTTCCATTTAAGATCGCGCGCATCAAGGGCACCTTATCAGACGAGAATTTGTATAAAGCTCGAAAACGAATTTGTGACATTGGTTATCTTCGCCAAATGTATAAGAAAGATGATGGTACGCTAGGTTACCGCTGCCCAGCTGAGCCAGAATCACAATTTACTTCAAAGGGCGGAAATATCGAGGATACGCGCGGGCGCCACTGCCTCTGTAACGGGCTTCTCGCGACCCTAGGTTTAGGCAATCTACGAAGCGATGGATCTCGAGAGTTGCCACTAGTCACTCTCGGAGATGATGCCAAAACAGCCAGTCGTTTCGAAGCCGATCGACGAGGTTATATAGCACGAAATGTGCTCAAACTTTTGGAATAGCCCCCTCTAAACGCTTTAGATCCTATCGACTACTCCCGATTTGGCAATCAAAAGTAAAACTCTCTTCTTCAGGGCCTACTCGTACAGAGTAGTTTAGTGTTAACCCATTTCGAGGACCGCGGGTTTCGCCCTTAATGGCCAACTGTCCCGCCGAACCCAGTCCTTCAATTTCAAAGTTGATTACCCCTGAAAAGGCCACACAACCCGGACATCGCATTCGGCTAAACTCGACATCTTCTAACTCGGCCGCTTCAACATCGCCTACGTCTCCCTGCCAAACTCTCTCATCTGTAGAGTTAATAAAGATCATCGCTCCGGGCTTCTGGCAGGTAATGTCCGCCCCATCAATGGTCGTCAATTTGGCATTAGCTATTGAAGAGAACACCATGACTAAAATGATATTAAGAAAAACTTTCATTAAATCCCCCTTACATAAATCCTGACTCAAAATGGAGTCACCCCACTTCAATTACAATTGACGTGCCACTGACCAGCTAATTTGCAAGGACCGCCGTATCAAAGTAGTGTTTAATAATGGTCGTGATGACTTCAAACCGACTCAAAATTACTAAAGTTCAACTGGCTGATGCGAATTTCATTTTGGAGCTTTATAATGATCCGGATTTTATTCGGTTTATCGGAGATCGGGGCTTACGAACTCTCAGCGATGCGGAAAATTTCATTACAAAGGCAATGACCCAGTTTAATCATGAATCGGGCAACGGTTTGTTTGTCGTATCCGAGAAGAACAATCGGCACCCCCTAGGAATTTGCTCCTACCTAAAACGAGATTTTCTCGATTTCCCAGATATTGGATTTGCCTTCCTTCCGCAAAGCCGCCAGCAAGGCTATGCCCTTGAAGCCACAACTACATTGCTGAAATGGATCAAAAACAGCTTTAGCCCTCCGGTTCTTTTAGGGATTGCGCACCCAGAAAATACCGCTTCACATCGGCTTCTCAAAAAATTAGGCTTTGTTTTTGAGAAAGCCATTCAAACGCCAGGAAGTGCGAGTGAGAGCTGGATTTTCAAAGCAAATTATTAGCCAAGGCGCTAAGCCCGATTACACGACGATGTCGTAAGTCCAAAATACAAACTCAATAGCCTCAATCCGCTTTTTAAGACTTTCGTTATCGGTAGAAGGATTCAGCTGGTTTCGGAGGTCGTAATGACGCTTCTTTAACATCTCAAGAAATAGGCCGTAGTTCTCCTCGATACGCAATTGCTCAATAGTCTCTTGAACGGTCTCGGCATCCTCACGCTTACGTCTTGATTTCTTTTCTGCAACCCCCTTGAACAGATCCATAATAACAGTATCTTTCATCAACTCTTTCTTATCGAGAGGAACATTGAAAAGCATGGACTCTACCAACTCTTCCGCCATCTCTTGGTGTCGGCGCCGATATTCTGGATCTGCCGCAATTGAATCCAAGGTTTCAAAATCAGGTTGTCTCCAACTACCCGGTTTGAGAGCTGAAAGGAGACCGAGAACCACTGAACAGGTTTTTTGGTAGAAACGTCTGGGCAATGAGGGCTTTGAATCCTCGGAGGCAAATGCAAAGTTGGAGAGAAGGACAAATGTCACAATTAAGAATTTCATTAACGCCTCTCAAGTATTAGAGATCGTTATTATTATGCAATTTATGCCAGCTAAGAACTCGCATTGCGGCTCGATGGACTGTCGAACCTCTTAACAGTGACAATTAAAGGAATAGCTTTAGGCCCTGGTGAGGCAATCAACGCTGGGGTCGATGTGGTCAGCTTGCTGTTTCGGTTTCAGTAAGGTCTTTCAGTTTAGAACGAGTCCGAAAAAATCCGGAAGGCAAGCTTTTGTTGTCAAAAAGCAGATGTAACTTGCCTTTCGGAACTCTAGAGACCACAGGTCAGCTCAAAAATAAGTGAATTCCGTTTGGCGTTTTCCGTGAAGAACCGATAGTCCGTTTTGCCGATCCGATTCCCCTTTTTGAATTTTTGTCGCCCCTTTTCAGTGAGCGACGAAAAATTCAAAAAAGGAGAACTTAAATGCTAAAATCGTTCAGAACATATCAGTTATCTCTTCAGTTTTACCAAGCTTGCTCGAAACTTAAGCTGCCAAAACATCTCAAAGATCAAGTACTCAGGGCTTCGAGTTCTATTACTTTGAATGTAGCCGAAGGGTCAGCAAAGCCTACTAAACGAGATCAAATGAAGTTTTACTTTATTTCTTTTGGAAGCCTCAGAGAATGTCAGGCTGTCCTCAGCCTTTCAGGCCAAACCAATCCTGAACTCTTAGACCTCGCTGACCATATCGGCGCCTGTCTTTTTCGCCTAACTAGGAGCTAAAACCATTAGGCAAAGTATCAAAAAAGTTTAACAGTTGACTTAAGTTTTTCATCTACCAATAATTAAACATCATAAGGAGATTAATGAAATTCATCACTGCTTTTATATGTATGTTGTCTATACCCGTTCTAGGCTCACAGAAAGCTTATGACTTGAGCCTCGCTCTGTATTTAAATGGAGAGCAAATTACTTCTCCACATCTTATTTTAAAAGAAGGGCAAACAGCTTTTTTATCGATTAAAGACAATAAAACAAAGGATGAGACTTTTTTACAAGTTTCTGCGCAAGAAAAAGATAAGGGCATTTTTGTAATGTCTAAAATCGGCAAGATGAAACATGGAAAAATGGAAATTATCTCAGAACCACAAATCGTAGCTCTCGAGAATGAAAAAGCAGAAATCGAAACAAGCGAGACAAATCCAAAAAGGCAATCAGTTCGACTTTCTGTATTAGTGAGGAAGACCTCGTTTTAAAAACATACGCTAATAATTCAAAAGCCGTCTTGAATCACAGTAGCTTTCTGATTGGAAACTTTCTCCTCAAGCGGGACGACTAATTGCCGGCCCCTTGTGCCCGATGCCAGTCAAATGGTTTGACCTCTTTGAATTAGCATCTACCTTGAGACAAGAAAGTATTTGAAATCAAGGCAGCCAAGGCAATCTTGGGAAGAAGGCAACAAGTTCAAGGCATCTCGATTCAAAGATTCAAGTAGCTCCTTTCTTGATTTTTCGGTGCTCCTCCTTCGGTGAGAGCACACGAA
>JADLCR010000073.1 GCA_020847095.1 Oligoflexia bacterium
TCATCAAACTGGTTCAAGAAAAATCACTCTTCCAATTTGATTTTGTATGGCGAAAAGGTCTTGAGCAATGGAACCGGATTGCAGAAATCCCGGATTTTTCTCATGACCGGATCAGAAATCTTGTTTTGGCAGAAACCGACAAGCAGGTCGTTGATGTTTTCGCGCGTCGAAAACACAAGCGTGTGAATTACGAGTGCGAAGTCGTAGCTCATGACAATAAAAGCCTCTGGAAGGGTAAGTGCGTCGAACTTAGCATTGGCGGAGCTGGGATTGTTTTCGAAAACTCTCTGCTTTTACCAGGAAATAAAATTTATCTGCATTTTCTTCCGGGGTCACTTTCAACACCATTTAATGTCCTCAGTGAAGTTGTCAGCAAGAAATATACAAAAGGAATTCGTTCCCAGGGAACGCCAGTTATTTACGGAGTTAAGTTTATCAATTTGCACAGAAATGACCACGAACAGATCAAGGCTGTAACCGACGCCGCATAGGCGCTGTTCGAGGAATGGGGGACCAGTTATGTTTAGTGAATTTGGAAAATTTCTATTAGAAGGGGGAGTGGCTGTTTGGATGATGTTGCTTCTCGCCGGATTTGGAGTGGCTGTTGGGTGGGAGCGGACACAGTCGCTATTCTTCAAATACAGCATTGATCTAAATGGCTTTATGAATAAGCTTCGCCCGCTTGTCTTAAGCGATAAAATCGAAGAGGCCATTGCGTTTTGCTCAAGTCAAAGAAAGGAAGCTTTACTTCCGCATGTGGCCAAGGCCATTTTGGAGCGAGCTGACCGCGACGACGAAAGCATTAAAACCGCCCAGGAACTTTCCACACAAGAAATTGTTCCTAAAGTTACTCAACGCATGGGTTATCTTGCGATGATCGCCAACGTTGCGACTCTTATAGGTCTTCTAGGTACCATTCATGGACTGATTCAGTCGTTCCAAGCGATAAGCTTTGCAGATCCATCACAGAAACAAACGCTATTGGCTCAGGGTATTTCGATTTCCATGAACACCACTGCCCTTGGCTTGTTAGTGGCCATCCCGGTCATGGTTCTCTATGCGTTTTTGCAAGCGCGTATGAATAAAATCTTAGAAGACATCATTGGAGGTAGTGCTCAGGTCGTGGATCTATTGATCTCCCGCAACCAAACTGCATTTTCAGAGACCACCGCATTCGCATCTGGAGAAACAGCCCCGCCGGCGCCTCGTGCTGGAACGAATGGGCACGCCAAAAGAAAGTCTGCGTAAAAGATCTGGACGGATTTTGGGGGACTGAATAATGAGAGCACTTCGATTTAGAGACAATTCAGAAGAAGCAACTTTCGAGCTGAATTTGGCCCCGATGATGGACATGTTTGTCACCATCATTCCTTTTATGCTTCTCTCTGTTGTCTTTATTCAATTGGCATTGATTGATGCCCCACTTCCGGTGCCGGTCGCCAACGCTCTGGCTCAAGATCGGGCCAAGGACAAACGGGAAGTTTCGATTTCCGTCAATATGGATCAAAAAACAGGATTCAAAATCGAAGTCAAAGATCTTAACGGACAGATGTCTCGGCATTTCGTACCGACAGTTAACGGAACTCAGGATTACAAGGGGTTCCATCAAAAGCTTGTAGCGATCAAGCTCAATCATCCAAAGGTTTTCAGAGTCGAACTCAATCCGTCAGAAAATGTTGATTACGAGAATATCGTTAAGGCTATGGACGAGGCGCGGGATATGAGAGGCACAGACCCAAAGGTTGTTATTGAAGGAGCGGAGTCACCGCTTCTTTTCCCGGACGTCATTTTATCGAATGTGATGGGGTGATCGGATGAGTAACGCGGCCATGAGAGCATTGAGAAAATCCCAAGGTGGAACTTTTGGTCTTCAGATCACGAGCATGATTGATATGTTCACTTTGATTTTAGTGTTCTTATTGAAGAGCTATTCGTCGAGCACTGTCACTCTCGTGCCAGGACAGGGATTGAACTTGCCGGGTTCCACCGCAACCAATCCAGGAATCGAAGCCTTAGAAATGACCGTCTCATCTGAAGGAATATTTGTTGATTCGAAACAAATCATTAAGTTCGACAGTGGAAGATTACCGGCTTCAGTCATGGACAAGGCGGATAATCGTTTCATTCGTCCACTCTTTGAGGCTCTAAACGAACAGGCAACTAAGAGTAAAGGCATTGCAGAGAAAAACGAAGATGTGAAGTTCGACGGTAAAATTATTTTACAAGCTGATAGGTCCATACCGTACGCGCTATTAAAGCAAGTGATGTATACGGCAACAATCGCTGGTTATAGCGATTTTAAATTTGCCGTTATTTCGATGCACTAGGTGAGTTAATGAAAAGCATTTGGGGTAAGAAAAATATATTTCTTCTGAGCCTGATGATCGCGATGGTCACCGGGCGAGGTCTTGCCGTTGCTGAGTCAAATACTAATAGTAGCGTCGATGAAGAGCTGCAGTTCAAAGCCGGCGACGAAAAAGGAAATGAGATAAAGGCCCTTAAGGCGGAGCTCCTTATTCATAAGAATGATCAAAAAGCCATGGCACAGCTCGAAAAACTGATGAAAAAATATCGCGGCTCAGCGATGGAAGCCTCTCTCAATTTCCGCATGGCCGAGCTTTACATGCGCAAATCAAAAACAGCTACATTTTTTGAAGTGCATCGAGGTGACGACAACGTTGTCCAATTTTCACCCAAGGAATTGAAAAATCAAACAAGCCGAAGTTGGATTCAACGGGCTGTTGGAATCTATGACTCCATTGAAAAGCGCTTTACCCATTACCGCGATATGGATTTGGTGTTATTCAATGGGTCGTTTGCCAAGCAGCTCATTGGTGACGAAAAGGGTGCTATTCGAGGTTACTCCAGAGTTATCAATGACTTTTCAGATTCGTATTTGGTACCTGACTGTCACCTTGCTATAGGTGAAACCTATTTTTCTCAAAAGCAATTTCAAAAGGCCTTAGATGAATTCGAAAAAATCAGGAAGTACCCGGATTCTCGTGTTTATCCATATGGGTTATACAAATCCGCATGGGCCCTTTATAACTTAAGACAAGCGGAACGAGGCTTAGGTGTACTCGAAGAAGTTGTAGCTTACTCAAAGCAAGGTGGAGAATCCGACGAGCGCCGTTTAAATTTAACTCGTGAAGCGCTTGATGACATGGTTCTTTTCTACGAAGATACCCGAAGGCCCGCGGACGCCGTGTCTTATTTCAGGAAGCAAGGCGGCGATGAACGAGTGGCCGATCTTGTGATTAAGCTTGGAAAACTTTATCAGCGACATAGTCGGTATCAAAATGTCGAAACAGTTTTTATCGACCTTCTTAGTCGCTTGCCACTGGTTGCTGAGCGACCGTTGATCCAAAAAGATTTAATTGAGAGCTACGAAATTACAAAAAGACGAGATTTGGCAGCAAAGCAATTGGAGTCCTTTGCCGCAGTTTGTGCTGATGAAAGTGATTGGTTTAAAGTGCAAGGGGTAGATGCTAGAAATTCTTGCTACAAAGCGCTCGAAGAATCTGGAAAGGGATTAATTGCCAAGTGGTCAAAAGAGAATAAGCGATCACCGAATGTCGAAATCGCCCATTTACTGGTTCGCGCCTATGTTTCGGTCCTTAAGCATGGTTCAAGAATTTCAGACGAAGACAGGATTCGGTTCAACTTTGCGGAGCTCCTATTTGGTGACAAAGATTATCGTCGTAGTAGCGAACAGTTCTCATTGGCGGCCGCG
The DNA here is from genome assembly GCA_020847095.1 of Oligoflexia bacterium. Classification (GTDB taxonomy): domain Bacteria; phylum Bdellovibrionota; class Bdellovibrionia; order JABDDW01; family JABDDW01; genus JADLCR01. The sequence continues at coordinate 3,734 of JADLCR010000073.1, forward strand.
AAGACAAAAGATCCGAAAATCCGCCACGATGGTGCTTACGGTGCGATCGTCGCCCTGGAAAAAGCCACAGCAGACAAATGGAGCGACCAAGACGAGCGATTGTTCTCTGTTTTGGCGCAAAACTACCTGACTCTAAATCCTAACGGTCAGTTTGTGACTGATATTAGCTTTAAAAAGGCATTTATCGCTTACGAAAAAGGTCGGTATGACGAAGCCTCTCCTCAGCTACAAAGTCTTGCCTTTAAACACTCGAAATCAGAGCGGGGACTTAAGGCTGCAACCCTTTTCCTCGATATTCTGAACCTTAAAAAAGACTTTGTGTCTCTAAAAGAGCAATCATTGGCTCTCTATGAGCTAGTCAGTGATGCCAAATTTAAAGATGAATTTATGAAAATTCATCGCCAAGCCACGTTTGTGACTCTTCAAGATCTGGAGTCAAAGCAAAAGTGGTCACTTGCGCTGGCGGGCTATGAGAAATTCTATCGGACCCACGAGAATTCGGATTTAGCTGACAAAGCCCTTTATAACGCCATTCAGTCGGGTCGGTCTGCTAGAAATTTTGAAAAGGTATCGGAGCTTTCAGAGATCTTTGTTGCAAAATATCCGCAGAACGACAAGCGAAACGATGTTTTGAAGGCCCTTGCAGCTTTATACGAAGCGCAGCTTAAACTTACGAAAGCTTCGCAGTGCCTTATGAAGCTCAGTCAAATTGAGCCGCAAAAGAAAGACGCCTATATGCTTTCAGCAGCAGATTTGTTGGCTCTTGATCAAAAGTGGAAAGAGGCCCTTCCAATCTATCATACCCTCAGCACTAAAACCGGTTCTACCGAAGGGCGCATGGCGCTTGAGCGATTAGTTCTTTATCATGAGCACAGTAAAGAAGAAAAAAAGACTTCGGCATTTTATGAAGAACTTATTGAGCGAAATGTGCAGCCTCAAGCATCGATTGCAAGTTATCGCTTGGCCCAAAAGGCGTTTGAGAATGAAAACTTTGATTTAGCGTTTAAGTTGGCAAAACGAACTGTCGGCATGAAAAAAGAGAAGGACGCTTCTATCGCCGCAGTCTCCAACGCACGACTCATTCAGGCAAAAATCCTGGAAAAGGAATTTGAACAAGCAAGTGTTAAGGCGCGGCCTGAGCGATTGAGTCTCGTGTTGCAAATAAAGACGAGTAAGCTTGAGCAAGCTCAAAAGGCCTATCAGGATGTCATTTCTTACGGTGAAAAGCGTTCCGCCATCGAAGCGCTCATGAGAATGGGTGGCTGTTACGGTAAGTTTGCTCAGAGTCTTCATACGATTGAAGCTCCGAAAGACACGCCTGTTGCAGATCAAAAAAAGTTTAAGCAGGAAATTGAAAACATGGCCATGCCCATGGAGGAAAAACACGCTGAAATGCTACATCTTGCTCTCAAACAGGCAAAGAGTTTGGAACGTTATGATGGATTGGCGGGGATGATTCAAAAAGAACTAGATCGACTAGTGAGAAGACAAGTGAGCCAGGTTCTTCAGGCTCAGATAGTGACCCCCTTAGATGTTGTACCGATGGTGAATTGATATGAGATTACTTATTGTTGCTTTATTGAGTTTTGGTTTATTGGGATGTGCTTCCGCTCCAACATCCGCTGTGAAGCCACTGAATCCCGAGACGGCAAAGATTTACGAACACAAGGTTGAAGCCATTGAGCTGACAGAGATTAAAGTTCCGCAGTGTCAGAAACTCGCAGCAGCTGTACTTTCACAATGGAATTGGGAGCGTGCTTTAGTGGCGAGCGGACACTGTGTTAAAAGTGGCGATTGGAATCGGGTTGAAGAATTGGGTCAGCAACTTTCCACGCGCGAGCCCGAGGCACCGTGGGGTCCTTATTATTTAGGCTTGGTAGCAAAAAATCGAGGTCAATGGGATCGAGCGCTTTGGCTGGCAGAACTTTCTATTAAGCGTCTTCCCACGAGTGCGGCCTCTCATTACTTAAAAGGACAAGTGCTCTGGGAGCTTAAGGAAACTGGTGCTGCTGTGCAGAGTATGGAAAGAGCGATTCAGCTTAATCCTGATTTGATTTCGGCTCATTTGTTTCTTGGGCAACTGTACTTAAGAGATCAGGAATTTGAAAAGGCTTCTGTGCACTTCTCGGCCGTATTGAAGTCACAACCTCGAAATTCAATTGCCTTGCCGGGATTAAGTGAAAGTCTTGCCCGTGCTCAAAAGGGAGGATGACGATGAGATACGTTGCACTGTTTTTGTTTCTCATTTCGATTACCAGTGAGTCTATGGCGAAAGAAAAGCAGATCATTATCAGAAAGACTCAAAACGTCGATTTTGAGGGTGACACCGTTGACGGCAAAACTCGAACGCCAGATGGCGCGTATATCGTACAAAAGCGTTCTGTAGATTTTGTTCCGTTATACAAAGTGCGAGAATCTTTTGACGAAAATATCTTTTCAAGTGTTGAGCACTTGAAATAGCGAAAGACTTTCGGGGGACGGAAATGAATAAGAAGGCGCAAAAAATTCAGATTCAGCATCTTCATAGTGGTAAGCGATTGAAAAGCTATCGTTTTGGCGGCGCCATGTTCACTATTGGATCCGCCAGGGGTTGTTCAGCGCGGTTGCACACTCCGGGTGCTCAAGGTGTCAGCGGCTACCTCAGAAAAACGCCTCAGGGATATGTCATTACGGATTTGGGTAGCGAAAGCACAATGACTTTCAACGGCAAACCCTTTATTGAGGAACTGATTACTGATCATTCCGTCATTCGGGTTGGCGATGATGAATTTCGAATGAGTCCAGTTTCTGAGAGACGGGTCCTTTTTAACAGTCAAAGTTCTGACAAAGGAAACATGACCGTCATTAAGTGGCGAGGTCATGTTCTATATTCAGGGCCCACCCATGGAGTGGAGCAACGGCTAAGTGAATACTCAGGAAAAGATTTCGAGATTATTCGCACTCAGAGTTCTAAGTTTCAGGAGCTGGGTCCGGAAGGCTTGACATTGCAAGAAGAAATGCGTCGTCCCCTCTTGGGAACATTTCTCACACTTATCGTATTTCTTGTTATTTTCATCGGCATACCAAGTCCAAAAAAGGAAGTTGAAGAAAAGCCCAAGAACAATGTTTATACAAAAATGATTTATGACAAAAAGCTATTGGCTCAGAAACGTCAACAGTTAACAAGTCATGGTCCAAGAACCGCACAAGGAACCGGAAATGGAAATGGTTCGATATCTGAGGGTGCAAAGGGTCCTCAAAGCAAAGCGACAAAAGCTGTAGCCTCAATCAGAAAAGCAGGTCTTCAGAACTTGATCGGCCGTATTGCCGCAAGAGCCTCTCACAGTGCTCAAATGATAGCGATGATGGCCGCAATGCCCTCGGCGGACGCAGCTCCCACTCGGCTTGGCGGCGCTGCTGTAGTGACCGGTGTCACGGGTTCAGGGATGGCACCGGGTAACGGAAAAGGATTTACGCTCGGTGGAATTGGAACTGGCGGAAAGGGCGGAGGAACCGGTGGCTATAAATCTGGTGCTGGTCTTGGGACCGGAAGTATTGGCAATGGGGAAGTGGGCTTAGATGATACTGAGTCAGTGATTGAAGGGGGGCTCGATCGAGAAGTTATCGCGGCCATTATTCGAGAACATCTCGGGCAGATTCGCTATTGCTATGAGCGACAACTTTCTGCCAATCCCGAATTATATGGAAAGGTTAAAGTTCATTTTACAATTGATGCTCAAGGAGTCGTTGCGGAACAAAACGTCTCTGAGAGCACTTTAAAGAATGCGTTAGTAGAAGAATGTATTTTGAGGCGCATCGCAACTTGGTCCTTCCCTAAGCCAAAGGGCGGGACTCGAGTTCTAGTTTCTTACCCGTTCTTATTTAAGAGCGTTCAGTAAGACAATTAGAACAAAAAGGAGGGGGATATGCGTACTCTAAGTACAATCATTCTGTTTAGCGTGGTTGTGTCAATGGCCATTGTGCTTTGGACACAAGCTCACGCCGCGGATAAATACCAAAGAAACAAACCGAAAACTTCGGAGATTGTCGGGCCTCAACCTGACGACCCTAAGGCTTCCCAAGCGCCTAGCAAGAAGACTTCCGATGAAAAGGTCGATGTATCGGGCCTTGAGGAGCGTTATTGGACAGCAAAAGACACTGAATTCAAGGTTGTTCAGAATCGACTTTATACGAAAGAAAAGCGATTTAGCGTAACGCCCACTGTAGGACCTCTATTGTTTGATCCGTACACCAGTAGTTGGAACTATGGAGTCGCCGTTAACTATTACTTTACCGAACGCCATGGTGTTGAACTAACGGCCTATTCAACGAACGCAACGGAATCCGATGTCACTTCGTTTTTCAAAAGTACTTATTCAACGGGGCCAGATTTTAATTTTCCACGAGGCTATATTGGTGGTGCTTACAACTGGGTACCTATTTATGCCAAGCTCAGTCTCTTGGAACATAAAATTCTTTACTTCGACATGGGAGTCTCTCCTGGATTGGGATTTACCATGTTGGAATCGGTTTCCAACGTGCAGCCAAGCGGATCGAAACCAAGCACGAAGACTCAATTGGCGCCCACATTGGCAATTGATTTGTATCAGCAGGTTTTTTTGAACGAGCATTGGGCTCTTCGTATAGATTTCAGAAACCATATTTATCCTGAGAAAGTTTATAACGCCAACACGGGCGATGAACGCCGCAGTAAGACGACTTACTCGGGGACCTTCATGCTCGGCGTGACGTTTTATCAGTGATTGGGGATAGTTTATGAAACAGAAATGGGTTGGACTGCTCGTCTTTTTGCTACTGATGCCGTTGAACGGTCAGGCCCGTTACGTCAACGAAGAAAACGGGCAGACGGTTGAATCTAAGACCTGGTCATGGAACAGTGTTAAGGCTGCCGTGACGAATTGGTGGGGAAATCTATCCCAAAAGATTCAACCTTCGCCGGCAGGTTCGCAATTAGAAAAGCCGGCCGTCTCTCAGCCTTCTCAATCTCTCTTGATCGCCCAACAGACGAAACAGGAGATTTTGAAGACTAAAGCTGAGTTTAAAGCCGCCACACCCGTAAAGGTGAGTCAGCCTGGCAAGGCTTTTAGTGGACCGTTACTCATTTTGGGTCGCAATAACGTACCTGTTTTTGAATTTATCAAGCTTCGACAGCGAGTGATTAAAACCGGAACAAAGAAAATTCCAGAACTTGATGTAGGAATGGAGCCAACCCTGGCGGTCGAAGACTTGCTCGTCAAAAAATGGACGCAAATTCCCCAGATTTCAGAAAAGAAAGTTGAGGTCTTGGCAACTCCGAACCTTGAGAAACAAACTGAGCTCGATCAAGCGATGTTGGCTCAAGTGCCGGCGCCGCAATCACCTGAGGCAATTCCAGTACCCGTTTTGACTGAAGCTCAAAAGGTGACTGGCGAGAAGGTGAATAAAATTTCGTATCAATTCGGCGCTGAGCGACCGATAACCGAAATGGCCATTGTTCAATTTACTCCTGAAGAGCTCAAACTTTTGAGGGGTCTAATCTTAGTGCAGAAGAAAGACCAATGCCATGTGGCCACAGGAATATTTGTTGATCTCATCGGATCAGAAAATCAAGAAGTTAAAGACACGAGCCGGTTCAATTTGGGCGTGTGTCTTTACGAAATGCACTTACCGACAGAAGGATTGAAGTATCTTTCACAAATCATAAAATCTAAGAATAGGGAACTGGCTCCTGAAGCCATTAGCACAATCGTAAAAGAGGTTCCACTTTTTCATGAAGATGATGTGGCCGATGCGCTTCAGCAAGGTCACGCCGATCAACTCATACCAAAAACCGTCTTAAATGATGCAGCTTATTTGATTGCAAAGAATCTTGTGCGTAAACGGCGCATGAATGAAGTTGCTAGTTGGGTTCAAAAAATTGATCAAAAGGCGCAACGCTATCCGTATGGCCAATTTTTGTTAGCTATTGCAGAATACGAGCAGAATCAACCCGAGCGGGCGATCACTAGATTAAAGGAATTGTCGGTCGACCTCGCAACAAAAGGAATAAATAAAGACCTTCAAGGACTGGTTAATTTGAATCTTGGACGAATTGCATTTCAGAAAGCCAAGTATCGAGATTCCGTCGAGGCCTTTCAGCGAGTGCCTAAGAGCCATCCTTTATGGATGCAGGGATTAACAGAATTGGCTTGGGCTCAGCTGCAATCAAAAGATGCTGCAGGAGCCATAGGCAATATGCACTCCATTCAATCTCCTTACTTTGATGCCGTATGGAAACCCGAAAGCTATATCGTGCGTTCCATTGGTTACCTCGATATTTGTCAGTATGCTGATGCCGCGAAATCCCTCGGGTACTTAAAGTTTCGCTATGAACCTTGGATCTCTAAGGCTGACGCGTTTTTAGCCAATCAGTCTTCCGACAAGTTATACGAAGAGGTTGTGCACTATCTCAAAACACGAGGAAAAGAAAGGGCACCTCAACTTCCCTCTCAGATCATTTTGGATATTGCCCATCAACGAAATTTTCTAAATGCGCAAGAAAATCTCAATCTGATCGTCGATGAAATACAAGGGTATCCGTTCATTAAGCAGCTCGTGGAAAAAGATAAGTCCTCTTTAGCTTATCGTAAAAACACGGCTCTAATGAGAATTGGCTATCTTGAAAAGAAAATTGGAAGTTCTAAAGCCATTCCGGGATTAGCTAAAAACATTCCCGCTTGGCAAGGCGAGATTAATCAGCACAAAAATTTCCTGTCGGTGTTTCAGTTCAAAGTGGATACGCTGAAAGAAGCACAAGACGGCCTGGGACGGCTTCAATCCATGGCGCAAAAGTCCCTGAACGAAAAGAAGGCTGAATTTCGCGCAGTCGCAGGAAAGGTCTTAAAAGCAAATCTTTCAAAATTGGCGAGCCGTTTAAAGAAGAATCTCGAAAACAATGAATTGGTTATGTACGAGATTCTTGCTGGAAGCGGTGAGAACATTCGGTACCAAATGGCTGGCGGGAAAACGGGTGCAAAGCAGGCCGTGCGAGCCCCGGCCGGACAAAAATGGGAATTTGAAGGCGAGTTTTGGGAAGATGAGATTGGA
>JADLCR010000074.1 GCA_020847095.1 Oligoflexia bacterium
GGATGTGCTCAACTCGAATCGGCAGTGAATGCTGAAAAAGCTAAAATTGAAAAAGAAAAGCAAGAAAAAGAGGCAGCCCGCGCCACTCAAGAGCCCTCAGAGCCGAAAGACCCTCGCGATGAAAAGCTCGTCAAATACCTCACCTTTACAGATATTAACGGAAAGGTAAAAAGTCTTAGAGAGCTAGAGCGCGCCGCTGGCAGCCAGGATCAAATTATCCAAGATGGAAAAGTTAAGTTAACATCGGCCATGAATCCAAATGACGTTATTTGCGCCGTAAGTGAAATTGAGCGGGGCAAACTGACGTCTAGGGAATCACTCAAGTGCGTCTCCATAAGCACAACAGATAAACAAGGCTCCGCCCGCGTCTCTATGACTTTTATTTCTGATAAATCCGGAATCATGTTTGAAGTGCTTTGCGGGTCGCCCAAGCATACGTCTGAAACCATGACTTTCAAGGCCTTGAGAAAAGAAATTGGGAGCATCATTGAACTCTAAAAGTGACACCCCTGGGCACCGCGCGTAGAGTTTAAACAAGGCCCCATTGCCAGCTTCAATAGGCTGCGTTTTGAGACTGAATTTTAGTGGCACACGGAACGCATAGTGGTCCTCGTGTAGGAGGACCCTGTGATGTTGATTTCACGTTGGGCGTTAAAATCTGTTTTAGCATTGACCATAATGACCTTGGCCGCCTGTGGCGGAAAAGGGGGCGGAGACAATCAGCCTCCACAAGCAGGTCCCGGCGGTTACCCTCCGATGGCCTGTCCCTATGGACAATCACCTTCTCCATCAGGATGCGTTCCGACTAACGTAGGACCTCAAGGGATTGCTAAATACGGCAGCAGCCTCTACGCAATCAATCAGCAGATTTCACAAAAGATTCTCAACAATCTGACCAATTGTTACTTTCTCTTCTGGAAATTCGATTGCTTCAAAAATGCAAACTCAGGATTTGTTGAAGTCACCCTGCAATCTGGGGGGCCCGTACAAGTCATGATTGATATTGGCGGCGTACGAACCCCGTTTATGTATAGCCCCGGCGTTGTCATGGCCGGCATCGGGCAAATGACCCAGATTAACAATTCAACAGGTACGTCCATTATGTTTCAATATTACGGATGGAGATTCGAAATTCGAACGGAAGTTCCGATTGATGGTTCTTTAACAAATGCGACGATTCCGTTTGAAATTTTGTTCTACGACGTGCATGCTTCCACGGGTGTGCATCTGGCAAGTGGAACATTTAAAACCGGATTCTAATCGACCTCAATGAAAGTCAACTGTCCCCAATGTCAGAGAGAAGTAAGCTGGGAACAAACTCCTACTCGGCCCTTTTGTTCTGAGCGGTGCAAGTTACTTGATCTTGGCGCGTGGGCGGTGGGGAATAACAGCTTTCCTGATGACCATGGCGAACAAACGGCACGCCAAAACATAACACCTGGCGAAAATCACGACGACGAAGAGTCTTAAATTAAAAATTTCCTGTTATTTTTTAGTTGACCCATTTTTTCTTCTTTGGCCTACTTTTGTCTCAGCAATAAAAATTGCGAACAACAACACCAACACAAGGGGTAATCAAAATGAATAAAGCTGAACTCATCGAAGCCGTAGCAAAAGCAACGAAAATGTCAAAGACACAAGTTGAAATGTGCATGGATTCGACCATGGACATGATCAAAAAGACCGTTAAAAAAGGCGACGATGTGAAACTGGTCGGCTTTGGAACCTTCGCAAAAGGAAAGCGCAAAGCACGTAAAGGCCGCAACCCACAAACAGGGAAAGCCATCACCATTCCTGCTTGCAACTATCCCAAGTTCAAAGCAGGCCGTGAATTCAAAATGATGGTGAAGTAATCATTATCCTATAAAAGACGAACAATGAACCGCGATGAGTCATCATCGCGGTTTTTGTTTCTGAAGGCTTGATGGCTCATAACAATTGAACTAAGGTGCCAATCATGGGCAAATTCAATAGCAAGAACCTAAATCATATTGGAGTTTTGACTAGCGGGGGCGACGCTCCCGGAATGAATGCGGCGATTCGGGCAGTGGTGAGAACCGGGATCTTTCATGGTCTTAAAGTTACGGCCATCCTTCATGGCTACGAAGGCCTTATCCGAAAAGAATTGCAACCCATGAACTTAAGCTCCGTTGCTAACACGATCCAAAGGGGTGGTACCATTATTAAGACCGGCCGCTGCAAGGACTTTTTCCATGCCACCGGCCGATCCCGAGCGGCTAGGCATTTCGTCGAAGCTGGTTTTGATGCCCTTGTGGCCATTGGCGGTGACGGTACCTTTACAGGCGCCCATCTAATTTGGAAGGAGCATCAAATCCCGATCGTTGGGGTCGCCGGAACCATTGATAACGATGTCTTTGGAACCGATCACACCATTGGATTTGATACGGCCGTTAACACAGCCTTAGATGCCATAGATAAGATTCGAGACACGGCGGCCAGCCATGATCGTCTTTTTATTGTCGAGGTCATGGGCCGAAACTCCGGGCACATTGCCTTAGAAGTTGGTTTAGCTTGTGGGGCCGAACAAATCTTTATGCCCGAGAACAAAGTGAGCATTAAGCACGCTTGCAAAGTTATAGAGCGGGGCGTCAAAAGAGGTAAGAATTCAAGCATTTTAATATGTGCCGAGGGAGATAAGCCCGGTCGGGCTTACGATATTGCCAAGCAGATAAAAAGCGTTGGGGGCTTTGACGCCAAAGTTTGTATTTTAGGCCACATTCAGCGCGGCGGAAGCCCTACGGCCTATGACCGTAATCTTGCGTCTCGCATGGGATCGTTTGCGGTAGAGCTATTGACCCAAGGAAAGTGCGATGTCATGGCCGGCGAAGCCAACCTCAAACCAGTGGCCGTCGGAATGAAAGATACGTTCAGTCGGACCAAACCGATTAACCGCGATTGGATTACCCTGGAAAACATACTATCTATTTGACCTCACGGGACTTTAACGATAACACAGACCGCTAAACACGCCTGAAAAAGGAGTTACTCATGAGAAAACTGCTGTTGACCACTGCAATGATGTCAGCCCTCGTTTTGACCGGTTGCACCAAGGGATGTAACAAACAACAAGATGGTTCCGCTGGCTCGGCTCCGGCAGCCTCCGACGAAATTCTCGTTGGCGAATACGGTTCCATGACTGGTAACGAAGCCACGTTTGGAATCAGCACCAGTCAAGGTATCAAACTCGCTTTCGAAGAAATCAACGCTCAAGGCGGTGTTAAAGGAAAGAAGCTGAAACTCATTTCGCTTGATGACCAAGGAAAGCCCGAAGAAGCGGCTTCCGTTGTAACCAAGCTCATCACTCAAAATAAAGTCGTTGCAGTCATTGGTGAAGTCGCCAGCTCTCGATCTTTGGCGGCTGCGCCCATTGCCCAGCAAAACAAAGTCCCAATGATTTCTCCTTCAAGTACAAATCCAAAAGTCACTGAAGTTGGCGATTATATCTTCCGCATTTGCTTTATCGATCCGTTTCAAGGAACGGTCATGGCGAAGTTTGCTCGCGAAAATCGCAAGTACAGCAAAGTGGCCATTATGAGAGATGTTAAATCGGACTACAGCGTGGGTTTGGCCGATTTCTTTAAAAAGAAATTTACTGAGCTTGGCGGCGAGATTGTTGCCGAGCAAACATATGTCGCTAACGACATTGATTTCAAAGCGCAACTCACTTCAATTAAGTCAAAAAAGCCTGAGGCGATTTTCGTCCCCGGGTATTATACAGAAGTGGGACTTATTGCGCGGCAGGTTCGCGCCCTGGGCATCGTAGACGCCAAAGGAAATAAAACTGTTTTGATGGGCGGCGATGGCTGGGATAGTTCAAAACTCTACGAAATCGGCAAAGACGCCATCAAAGGTGGATTTTTTAGCAATCACTACACCACAGACTCAGAAGATCCCCGAGCCAAAACATTTATCGAGGCGTTTAAGAAAGCGTATAAATCGACTTCTGCGCCCGATGGACTGGCCGCCCTTGGTTATGATGCGGCCCGAGTTTTGGTTGATGCCATGAATCGTTCGCCATCTTTGAGCCCTGCAGATATTCGAGATGCATTGGCGACGGTTAAAGATTTTCCTGGAGTTACAGGGACTATCACCATGGACGCCAACCGCAACCCAACAAAATCAGCAGTGGTTGTTGAAGTTGTCGGTGACTCGAACAAATTCGTTACAACGATTAATCCGTAAGGGGACGCGTGGAAGAGTTATTCCAGCATCTCATCAATGGAATTAGCCTCGGCAGTATTTATGCCCTCATCGCCTTGGGTTACACCATGGTGTATGGGATTTTACAGCTTATTAATTTCGCCCATTCAGATGTTTACATGGTGGGCGCTTTTTTTGGCTACTATACGGCTCGTTGGTTCCACATCACGGATTCACCTGGCTATGGGAATTTTCTCTTAGTCCTGGTGACCGCCATGGTGGGCTGCGGAATTTTGGGGTTTTTGATCGAACGATTGGCCTATCGGCCCTTGCGAAACGCTCCCAAACTGAACGCCCTGATCACAGCAATTGGCGTCAGTCTATTTTTGGAATACTCAGGACAGATTATTTTTGGAGCTACCCCACAGCAGTTTCCAAACATCCTAGAAGATTCGATTATTTTTTCGTTTGGCGAGGCTCGCATCACAAAGTTTGATGCCACCATATTGATCACCTCCCTTGCACTCATGACGATTCTCAATCACATCATTCAAAA
>JADLCR010000075.1 GCA_020847095.1 Oligoflexia bacterium
CAAAAAATGCCATCGTGGCATTTTTTGTCGAACTCTCGGTACCATCAAGTCCAAATCTACTGACTCGCGAATAAAAAAATCGACCCCGATGGGATCGATTTTTTTAATTGGCGGAGAGAGAGAGATTCGAACTCTCGTATGGCTTTCACCATAACATGATTTCCAATCATGCGCCTTCAGCCACTCGGCCACCTCTCCGCGTCAAGATTTGGATTACGCCGTTTTGATAGCATAGCGTTTAGGTGAGGTCTACCTCTCAGTTAAGTTTGCGTCAATGTTGGGTCTTAGCTTGAAAATCCTTCCTGAAAGGAGCAATTTAGCAAAAAAGGGGGGCTCCCACCCATGATGTCTTCATTGGCTCTTATAGTCGTTATCGTCATCGACCAATTTCACATGGACACCTACTGGAAGTATAAATCCCAACTCAGTCAATCTGGCATAGTGACATTGCTCGAGCATGGAACGACTTACCTCGATGCCCACCACACTCAGTTTTTTAATCAGACTTGCCCCGGCCATATTGGGTTAAGCACTGGGGCCGAGCCATCACTTCATGGAGTGGCGCTCAATAAAACTTTTGATTATGGCCAAGAAGTTTATTGCCTTTCAGATGACAAAAACGCTTGGCTCCATGCGCCCGAAGAAAACAAAAACCTCTTTGCCATTGGCACTAGCGCAAGGCGCATTTTAACTTCTACCGTTAACGATGAGGTCGAGTCGCAGTTCGGCGAGCGGTCTAAGACCGTCAGCATCTCGATCAAAGATCGATCAAGCATTGGAATGGCGGGGCATCGCAGTGATCTCGTCTTGTGGTACGCTCACAAAGCTCAACAGTGGACGTCGAGTACGGCTTATGCGAAAGACTTGCCTCTGTGGCTCAATAAATTTAACGAAGACCAGCGAAAACTCGAGCAAAAGAGAAAATACGAAGCCGAAGAAAAATATCAAAATACCGTTCCATCAGTTGATGACTTGGGGCGACTTGTTGTTCGTGCCATGCAAGAAGAAAAGTTGGGAAGTCACCCCAAGACCGATCTGTTATGGGTGAGTTTTTCTACGCACGATTACGCCGGACATGATTTTGGGGATGACAACGAAAAGTTTGTAAAGGTTTTCAAAGCTGAGGATCGCGCCATTTCTCAAATCTTGGCTCAAGCAAAGAAAACCAAGGGCCGAATTCTCGTCGTTTTATCTTCTGACCACGGCGCCGGCATAGATGCGGCCGAGCTTTCTAAAAAGGGAATTCCGTCAGGCAAAGTAAATAAACCCAGCCATCGAGAAGCTCTAAGTAAGTGTTTTAAATCCGAAGCGATTGGCGAAGTCGGACTCCTGCAAAGTTCGTCGGTGTACATAAAAAATCTCAAAGGCGATGCGGTGGCAAAACGACTCAAAGCGAAAGAGTGCTTAAAGAAATCAGGTCCACCATATTGGCACGTGATGACTAAAGAAGAGGTCCTTGAGAATCGTTTACCCCAAGTGCCGTGGCTTCAAAACCTTGCGACCTCATGGCATCCTACGTTAGGACCCGATGTCATTGGAGTTCTCCACCCCTATTGGAATTCTGATGACGAAGAGGTCCAGAATCATGAAACGCCTTATTCGTACGATTCGTGGGTGCCGTTGAGTTTTTGGGGAACTGGAGTGCCGGCTAAAAAGATATATCGCAAAGTGGCCGTGACAAGCTTGGCTCCCACATTAACGACGCTATTAAAGATCCGACGTCCCTCTGGAGCCCAAGGGCCACTCCTAGAAGAAATAGTTTCGCTAAAATGACTTTCCCTTTAAGATAGCGTTCAATTATGGAGATACTTCATTTCTGTCCGTCGAGAAGCTATTCGGGACTAGAGCAGTACGCATTTTCATTGGCGAACTATCAGGCGCAGCAAGGCAAGCAAGTCGGTTTTGTCGTCGCTCCGGGTTCGAGGCTTCAAGAAGAATGTACCCGCCATAAAATCCCAACCGTCGTGTTTAATCCATTTGCAAAATGGGCTGATTTCATATTTGCCTCGGAGTTTTTACAGGTTCTGCAAGAACATCGGAATCTCAAAACATTGCATCTTCATTCGACTCAAGAGCTTGGTCATGTTTTTGTCCCGCTGCTGATGAACAATTTTAAATCTTGGGGAGAGCGTAAATTTAAAGTCATTTTGCAAACGCACCTCTGGATCAATCATCGCAAAAAAGATCCTTGGCACTGGCTTCAGTACCGTTTGGTTGATGAAGTTTGGTGCAGTAGCCAATCAGCTCGAGAGTCTCTGGTTCAACGGCTCCCCGTTGGGAAAGAAAAAATTCGCGTGGTTCCATATGGGCGACCCGTTCAAGCGATGACCCATGATTTTTTAACTCGGCAAGAGGCGCGCAAAGAGTTGGGAGTTATGTCTCAAGGGGTTGTCGTCGGAACAGTCAGTCGCATAGAGCCTTCGAAAGGAATCCGAGAACTCATCGAGGCCTTTATCAGCTTAGGTAAGCGTAACAACGAACTTGAACTCGCCATTATTGGCGGACCTAGCCCCATGGACGATTCAGCAGCACGCTACCATTCTGAATTGCAGGCCTTAACTCAATCGGCACCGCCGCTAGTCGCTAAACGAATTCATTGGCTGGGGAATCGTGCCCACTCTTATCGGTTTCTAAAGGCATTTGATTTGTATGTCCTTCCGAGCCATCAAGAAACGTTTTCTTTAAGCCTTCTCGACGCTCTGGCAGCGCAACTTCCAGTAGTGGCAACTCAATCGGGCGGCACTCCGGACGTGGTGATTGAAAATGAAACGGGTTGGCTGGCGATTCCCAAAGACTCCAAAAGCCTAGAAATCAAAATGGAACAAGCGCTACGTCATCAAGGTCGATGGAGCGAAATTGGGGCTAATGGCGCACAGCTTGTCTTAAATCATTACGATCAGGCCAATATATTTCCAGAAATTATGAAGTACTATGGCGAGAGTCATCAGCAATGAAAATTTCGGCCTTCGTTATATGTAAAAACGAAGAAAAGGTCCTTGAGGGTTGCCTCAAGAGTCTTAGCTTTTCCGATGAATTGGTCATTGTTGATGGCTTTAGCCAAGATCGTACCGTCGAAATTGCAAAAAAATACACTTCACAAGTATTTCAGCGGGAGTGGACTAATTTTAGTGAGCAGCGCAATTTCGCTTTAGAAAAGCTGACTGGGGACTGGGTGTTTTATTTAGACGCTGATGAAGTAGCATCGCCAGAACTAGTCGATTGGATTAGGCAGTTCAAATCACGCGGTGAAACGGCTTTAGTCAACCATACCGCCCAATCTTTAAGTCGACATCCGATGGATAATCCCAAAACTGAACGAATCGACATGATTGAAATTAGAAGACTCGAACACTTTCGGGGGGTCATTTATCGTTTTGGAGCCAATAATCCTTCCCATCAGTGGCGGCTGTTTCGCCGTCCAGGAGTCAGATTTAAGGGTGAAGTCCACGAGTATCCCGTGTTTGAAGGGATCATTCGCCGTCTAGAAACACCCATTTTACATTTTCCAAAGACAACCATTTCCGATTTGATGGAAAAAATGAATCGCTACACGAGCCTTGATGCAGATCGATTATTTCAAGAGCGAAAAATCAAGGGCCCGGCTTATATGTTTTTTTCGGGATTCGCGATGTTCTTCAAAGCGTACTTTAGAAAACAAGGATTCCGAGATGGACTTTTGGGTTTTATATTGGCTGTTTTAGACGGCACGAGTTTTTTCTTAAGGCAAGCGAAGCTCTACTTGAAAAATAAAGAGTCAGGTCGGGTTTAATTTTTTAGTAGGCCTTTTTCAGCCCATTTGTAATCTTGATCTTTGAGCAAACGATAATACCGCTCGACATTTTCGGGGGTCGGGGTTCGCCGTTTGTGATAGACGTGAAACTGTACGCAAAGTGCCTTTGCACCGATTGATCGGAGACCAGAGTTTCTCAGGCGAATATAAATATCCCCATCTTCTCCCCAGTAACTTTCTAACGACTCATTAAAACCGTTGACCGAAAAAATATCAGATTTCCAGGCGCTGAAGTTTGATCCTAAAATATCCATTGGGCGGTCGTACTTGAAGATCCATCGCAGCAGACTGTTTTTTACCCTGCGGCTTCGATTGAAATGTTCAGAATCTTTTTTAAGACAGCTTCTGAAAAGTGCCACGCTGAAGCGATTGAAAGCACCGCTTTTGACTTTATCATCGGTGATTTTTTCGGAAAACTGCGGTCCCAGTTCGACTCTTCGTCCGCAAACAAAGTGATGAGGCCTTCTTAATTCGAGATGATCTTGAACGAAATGTTTTTCTAAAATGACATCAGCATCTACAAAAATCAGATACTCCGATTTAGCCTGAGGTAAAGCTTTGTTAAGAATGAGAGCCTTTTTGTATCCATCGTCAGGCTGGGTAACAAAAGTAATTGGAAATCCCCAATCTTCGTGACAAAGGTTTTGAGTGCCATCGCTTGATCCGTCGTCGGCAACCACGACTTCAAAATCTTTTACCGTTTGCTGCTGCAGACTCAGAAAAAGCCAGCGCAAGGTTTTTGATTGATTATAGCTTGTGACAATAATCGATGCGGAATAACTCATGGATGGACTCAGCATGCCCCAGTGTTGCGTTTTTTGGCAAAGAATTCCTTCAGCACCACGGAGCATTCATCTTTCAAAACTCCCGAAGTTACCGAGGGTCGATGATTGAGCCGTCGGTCTTTTAAAGTCTCATAAAGACTCTCCACGGCTCCGGCTTTTGGGTCTGGGGTTCCGTAGACGACTCGATCGACTCTCGATAGCACGATGGCGCCAGCGCACATAAGGCAAGGTTCAAGGGTCACGTAAAGAGTGCAACCGGTCAGGCGCCATCGTTTTAGCTTTTTTGAGGCCTCCCTTAGGGCGAGAAGCTCGGCATGGGCCATGGGATCGTGGTCACATTCGCGCCGATTAAACCCCTTGGAAATGATTTCAGGGTCCATTCCTTCGCCGGGAGAGCCCACTAAGATGGCACCCACGGGCACTTCGCCGTCCTGACTTGCCAACTCGGCAAGCTTTAGGGCTTCTTTCATATAGACCATGTCTTGGTCAGAGAAACTTGCATTATTCACGACGCCCTGTATAACGAAACCTGAGTAAATTGACAAATACTTACGACAACTGCTAGTTATCGTGCGTTTACGATCAACCTTAAACCGATTTGAAAGGGGTGATTTTCGTGCCTGGTATTAAAATTCGTGATGGCGAAAGCTTCGAAGGAGCTCTCCGTCGATTCAAAAAGCAATGTGAAAAAGGCGGAATTCTTTCTGAAGTAAAAAAACGCGAGCACTACGAAAAGCCAAGCGTCAGAAAGAAAAAGAAGTCGCTGGCGGCGCGAAAACGCAATCTGAAAAAGATGCGTAAAATGGAGGGTTGATTCTTGGCCTTAAAAGCTCAATTAAGTGAAGACTTAAAGGCGTCCATGAAGGGTGGCGACAAGGTAAAACTTGGCGTCATCCGCATGATTCAATCGGCTGTGAAGAACAAAGAGATTGATGAGCGTGTAAAACCTCAGGACCCTAACGACAAACGAACTGCAGATCAAAAAGAAGACGAACTCATACAAGCAGTTCTGAAAACCATGGCGAAGCAACGTCGTGAGTCCATCGAGCAATTCAAGGCCGGTGGTCGACAAGATTTAGTTGATCAAGAAACCGCTGAATTAAAAGTTATTGAAAGCTACCTTCCCCAACAATTGCCCCGAGATCAAGTGGAGGCCATCGTGGCTGAAGTGATCAAGTCCACTGGAGCGTCTGGGCCGAAAGAAATGGGGAACGTCATGAAGGCCGTTTTGGCTAAAGTGGCAGGGAAGGCTGATAACAAACTCGTTAGCGAGATCGTTAAAGCTAAGCTTCAGTAATCACAATTCGGGAAGTGGCAGGGGTCATTTGAAATTCAGTCCAGATTTTGTGGATCAAGTTCGTGATTCCAACAACTTGGTCGACATTGTCAGTCAATACTCGCAATTAACTCGAGCGGGAGCGAGCCTGAAAGGGCTTTGTCCTTTTCCTGGGCATATGGAGAAGACCCCGAGTTTTTTTGTGAGTGAATCCAAACAACTCTATCACTGCTTCGGCTGCAAAAAATCCGGAAACATTTTTAGCTTTCTGATGGATATGCAGGGACTTTCTTTTCCTGAAGCCGTAGAGGCGATGGCCCAACGCGCTCGCATTCCACTGCCCCAAAAGACTCAGCCTTCAGAGCCGGGAGTAGCTGATAAGAACAAGATTTCTCTTAAGCTTAATAAATTTGCGGCAGCCCACTATCATCGCAAGCTCCTCGAGGCGCCGGCTGGAAGTCCAATTAAGGCGTATCTTCAGAGCCGCGGTTTGACCGACGAAATCATTTCGATATTTAAACTTGGCTATAGCGAGCCTGGCTGGCAGGGTCTGACCAACACGCTGATCAAGGCGCGAGCGCCTTTGGAGTTGGCTGAGTCGCTCGGTCTTATTAAGAAGAAATCTGGTGGAGGTCATTTTGATATTTTTCGTGACCGACTCATGTTTCCTATTATCAGCAATCAAGGTCATGTTTTGGGCTTTGGTGGGCGATCACTATCCGATGAGCAGCAACCAAAGTATTTGAACTCCCCCGAAAGTTCGGTGTTTCACAAGGGAAAAACTTTTTACGGACTCCATGAAACAGCAAAGTATGTGCGTTCTCAGGGTGAAGCACTCCTTGTTGAGGGTTACATGGATTTGGTTTCGCTCTATCAGTTCGGATTTAAAAACGTCGTTGCGGCTCTTGGTACGGCATTCACTTTAGATCATGCCAAAGCTTTAAAGCGAATGTGTGATCGGGTGGTGGTGCTTTTTGATGGTGACGCTGCTGGGCAGGCCGCCGCCGATAAGAGTCTCCCCCTCCTACTTGAGGCAGGACTCGTGCCGAGATTATTGACTCTTCCCAACGAGCAAGATCCCGATGACTACCTAAGGCAGCAAGGGCCAGAGTCGTTTAAAGCCTTGATGGAGTCGGCACCTGATCATTTTATGACTTTAATGACACGGCTCACAAAATCCTTTCGGGGCCAACCTAGCGAGAAGGTTGAGATTTTGAAGATTCTTGGGCCCGTTTTAGGCCGTGTAACAGATCAACGGTTAAGAATTCTTTACCAACGGGAGCTCTCCGGTGTCTTATTGGTAGATGATCAGATGGTCTCGAGTTTCATGGGGAATGTGACGAGTCAAGTGCCTGAAATTAAAAAGCAAAATGAAAAACTTAACCAAAAGGTAGAAATTCCGGCGGAAGAAGAGGTTTTGGTTCAGTTTATGCTACAAGAGCCTCGCCACCTTGAGGCCATCCGAGACAGTGGTGTGATTGAAAAGTTTGTGAGCCTGGAGGCCCGCCAGATTGGTGAAAAGGCCGTTGAAAGATATTGTCAAAATCCAAGTGATTTTGATAGATTGGCTGCTTCTTTATTGGGTGAAGGGCTATCGGCCGAATTACTCACAAACCATATAGGATTCCAAAGCGGTTTGGATCGAGCTGGAGAGGTTCAATTGATTCAGGATTGTCTAAATAAGGTTCGGCAACGACATTCAAACCGGGAATCAAAGCAGATCCTTACCCAATTGAAGGCTAATCCGGAGATGGATACAGAAAAGCTCCAGGCCTTCATGAAAATTGCAAAAGAACAAAAAGGGCCCAAGGCCCCGTAAAGAGAAGCTGAAACGGGAGAATCATGGCTAAGAAACAAAGTGCGAGTAAAACAAAAGCTGCGACTAAAAAACCGGCAAAAAAAGCTCCGGTGCCTGAAAAGGTGGTTGCTGCGTCCATAAAGGCGACGGTATCGGTGTCCGTAAAGGCTTCTGAAAAATCGTCAGCAAAATCCAAAAAAGCGGCTGCAAGCGAAGAGGCCGAGTTGGCCGAGCTCAAACAAAAGGCCATGGCCGAACTCAAAAAAATACTGGGTCTTGGAAAAGGAAAAGGGCAGCTCACCTTTGAAGAATTAAACGATTTATTGCCTCCCGAAATCCTTTCACCTGAGCTTCTCGATTTGGTGATGGAAACCCTCGAGCAAAATGACGTCAAGCTCGTTGAAGATGAGAAAAAGGGCCGTGCACAAGGTGAAACGGAGTTTTTGAAGGAGCCCGCTGAAGCTGCCGCCGAAGACGAGGAAGAAGAAGAAGAGGCAGAAGAAGAAGGCGGAAAGGGCAATGATCCTGTACGTCTTTATTTAAGAAAAATGGGTAGCGTGAGTCTTTTGACTCGCGAAGGCGAAGTTGAAATCGCCAAGAAGATTGAAGAAGGCGAACTTGAAATTCTTAAGGTTATCTTGAGTTCACCTCTTGGTACCCATGAAATTATCAATATCGGTGAACGCCTTGATAAGGGTCGCATTAAAGTTAAGAGTATCTTTCGCGGCCTAGAAGACGAAGACACCACCTATGATGAAAAAGAATATATTCAGCGCATTCACACACTGATTGGTCACGTTAAAACTTATAAAAAGAAATCTCAAAAATACTTTGATCAACTCAATCGCTCCAATTTGTCGATTCAGACCAAGAATAAGATTTTTGAAGAGCTGGATAAGTATAAACAAGAAGTTTTTAGAAACTTTCAAGACGTCAGCTTTAATCGCAAAACCATCGATCGTATTGTCATCAAGTTTAAAAACCTAGTCGCTCGAATGGCTCAGTTGCACGAAATTGTTAAGGTGGGTTCGCGTCGTTCTCGCACCGAAAATTTCAAAGACCTCATCGAGCTTTCGAAGCGGCTTAAGAATAATCCAAAAGATCGCCCGAAATTTATGAAAGACACCGGGATGACTTTTGAAGCCCTCGAAGTGCTTGTGACTCAAGTGCAGAGTGCACAAAAGCGAATTGATCGCGTTGAAGAAGAAGCTGAAATGCACACAGCGTGG
Organism: Oligoflexia bacterium; assembly: GCA_020847095.1. GTDB lineage: Bacteria > Bdellovibrionota > Bdellovibrionia > JABDDW01 > JABDDW01 > JADLCR01. Next base: position 8,879 of record JADLCR010000075.1, read on the forward strand.
ATCAAAGAAACTTACTGGGGTATTGAGGCCGGTCAGAGAAAGGCCGACAAAGCAAAATCTGAGTTGGTTGAAGCGAACTTGCGACTTGTCGTCAGTATTGCAAAGAAATACACCAACCGCGGACTTCAATTCTTGGATTTGATCCAAGAAGGAAACATCGGCTTGATGAAAGCTGTTGATAAATTTGAATACCGCCGTGGTTATAAGTTCTCGACCTATGCAACCTGGTGGATTCGACAGGCCATCACCCGTGCAATTGCGGATCAAGCTCGAACCATTCGTATCCCTGTGCATATGATTGAAACAATCAACAAATTGATTCGAACATCGCGCTATTTGGTTCAGGAGATTGGTCGTGAGCCGACTCCCGAAGAGATTGCTGTGAAAATGGAAATGCCCATTGATAAGGTTCGAAAAGTTCTGAAAATTGCAAAAGAACCCATCAGCCTTGAAACACCGGTGGGAGAAGAAGAAGATAGTCATCTTGGAGATTTCATCGAAGATAAGAAGGTCATTAATCCTTCCGACGCCATAATAAATTTAAATTTGGCCGAGCAAACACGAAGGGTTTTGGCAACGTTGACTCCAAGAGAAGAAAAAGTACTGCGCATGCGCTTTGGAATTGGTGAAGAAAGTGATCACACTCTTGAGGAGGTTGGACAAGACTTCAACGTCACAAGAGAGCGAATTCGTCAGATTGAGGCGAAAGCGTTGAGAAAACTTCGTCACCCCAGCCGTGCTAAGAAGTTAAAAGCGTTTATTGACAGCTAAGAAATGGGCCTATAGCTCAGCTGGTTAGAGCTCCCGGCTCATAACCGGGCAGTCCCAGGTTCGAATCCTGGTGGGCCCACCATTTTTGACGGATAGAGGAGAAAAATGTCTGTGCGTGAAGAACTAGAGAAACTAAGCCGGCTCCAAGAAATTGATCTAAGAATTGATCAAGCTAACAAAATAAAAAATCAAGCACCGAACGCTTTTTCGGAACTTGAAAAACAAATTGCAACTGAAAGTCTTCAAGCCCAGACGTTATCAAATACCAAAGACGAGTTAGAAAAGCAGAAGAGAAGTCTTGAGACTGACATGGCGATGGATTCTGACCGCATTAAGAATATTGAAGGTCGGTTGGGCGCTGTTTCAAATAATAAAGAATATCATGCGGCATCAAAAGAGGTCGATAAGGCAAAAAAGCTTATTAGCGATCGAACAAAAATGGTGTCCGATCTCAGCGAAAAGATTGCAGCCCAAAATCAGGCTCTAAGTGTCGTAGAAGCTAAGATCGCTGAGCTCAAAACCGAACTTGAAAAGCGACAAGCAGAAGTTGGTTCAAAAGTTCAAGAAGCCGATAATGAAATTGCAAAAATTGCGGGCGATCGAACTTCGGCGGCCTCCCAAGTGAATCCTTCGCTGATAAGCCGCTATAACCGAATTCGCACGCGATATTCAGATGCCCTGGTTGCTGCTCGCGGTGGCCATTGCACAAGCTGCAACGTCTCGTTGCCGCCCCAAATGTATATCCAGGTTCAAAAGGGCCTTGAATTAGTGAGCTGCCCAAGTTGCCAACGCCTGCTCTATTATTCGATCCAGTAAATCTGTGAAATTTCCTAAGGAAGTTGAGATTTATACTGATGGCGCCAGCCGAGGAAATCCGGGACCGGCCTCTATTGGTGTTGTCATTAAAGATCTAGAAGGTCGTGTGGTGGCGGAGCTTTCGGAGCGCTTGGGAAGCCAGACTAACAATTTTGCCGAGTACACGGCGGTTATTCATGCCCTCGAAATTTGCCAAAAAAACGGCGTTGAAAGATTTACTTTAAAAACCGATTCTCAACTTTTAGTACGCCAAATGACCGGAGAATATAAAGTCCGCGCCGAAGTGATAATCCCTCTCCATAAACGGGTGCGGGAGCTCATGGCCCACTTTAGCGGTGTTAAGTTTTTGCATATTCCGCGAGAAGAAAATGAACGGGCTGACGAGCTGGCAAACCAGGCTCTGGACCGCTTTTAGAGCCTTTTAATACCCAAATTTTCGAATAATTGTGCTATAAGTTTCTTACCTTTAAGTGGATGAGGTGATCGCCGCCCCATTTCGGTGTGGGGGAGGAAAGTCCGGACTCCAAAGGGCAGTGCATAGGGTAATTCCCTTCCGCCGTGAGGCGAGGAACAGTGGAACAGAAAGAATGTCCAGGGCATTGAGCCAGAAAGCGGGAACGGGAGCTTTTTGGGGAGCTGCTGGAGTGAAAACAGCCAAACTCTGCACGGAGCAAGATCAAATAGGGAAGCGCTTGAGTGTGGCCCGCACAAAGCTTCCGGGTAGGATCGCTTGAGTCTGTCAGTAATGGCGGACCTAGAGGAATGATCATCGATCGTCTGATGAAGACGGTGACAGGATCCGGCTTACGATTTCACTTAGAGTGCATGCGGGCTCTCGTATTAACGTACGGAGCCCGCGCTTTTTTGTTCTAATTGAGCGTTGGCTGAACGGCCGTCTCGGGCTTTCTGATGTACTCCGAAATCAATGGAATCAATGGGCCGGCGTCGATTTCGTAAGTGGTAAAAATTTCGACTAATGTATTTGGATCTTTCCAGGCCTTGTGCGAAAGCTGAGCTTTCTCGCAACAGGCTTCGAGAAACATTTCCTCCGTCCACTTATTATCCACAGCGACTTTAGGCAGTAAGATCGCTTTTTGATTTCCGCGAGTGATGGCAATTCCTGTGCTGCCAATTTGAATGTCCGTCGGTGAATTCATTTTAGAAAATTGGGATAAAATAGTGACGTGAATGGTGAGCGACTGAAGTTCGCTATGTTCAATGGGGCTGTACCGGTCATCGTGGGTGGCAGCTGTTCCACCGACCTCGAAAAGGGTCTCTGCCAGTGTTTGGTCAGATTCCAATAGGCCCATGCTTCCTCGAATGGCTCCCTCTTTGTAGAGGGTAACAAAAAGGCCGGTCTTCCATTCCCATCTGGTATCGGAGACCTGCTCCATTTTTTTGGTCATGCGTCCACCGGTCACCATATTCCAGGCTCCTAGGGCGGCGATTTGTGCGGCTTGAAGTTCAAACGGATTAGTTACCATAGAACATGTATTTACGAGCCCTAGGGGAGGAATTCAAGGGGTAATATGCGCCGCATCTTGTGGTGACTTTCAAAGTGAGAAAAGGTAGGTTTTGGACATGGATTTAAGACGACCGCTGTTTCAAATTGAAGAGTGGAGTCCGAGACTCGCTCAGATCCTTTGGCCGTGGGTTTCGAGGTTAGAGTGGCCTAACCTCACATCGGGTTTTTGCACCATCAAAAGTCTTTCAGACGAAGAAGTTAAGGTCAGTGTCCCCGCGTTGCGTTGGAACAGCGATGCAACGGGCCGTATGACTCCCATGGCAATCATGGCAGGGGCTGAATTGGCGGGCCGCACGCTTTGGGCCAGACACAACGATTCAAGGTTTGAAGTGCTTGTTTTGAGATCCATTCAAGCGCGCTTTCTAAAACCAGCCGTCGGCCCGCTCATGGTCAGTTGTCAGTTGAGTCATGGGGATCGCGAAACTATATTAAATGAAGTTCGCCAAGGACGAAAAGCGAGTAACGAAATGATGGGTACCGCTGTGGATCAGAATCAGCAGTTGGTCGCTCAAATTGACATGGAGTGGGATATTCAACCGACAGAACTAAAGTCATTGAATGAAGGGAGCCTCAAATGAGAATTAGTTTGAAGTCAATAGATTGTGTGGAGTTTGCATCCCTCAATAAATCCAATCTTGAAAAACAGATTCAAAGTTGGGGATTTGAGCGACTCAAGGATTTGCAAACTTCAGTTGGGCTTCAGTCTCTTTGGGGCCAAGGAAAAATTAAAATCTTGATCACCCAAGGCGCCAAAGGAACTGAACAAGAAAAGTTTGCTCGCGCTCACGGTGACGGAATTTGCGATTTGGTGTTTGGCGTGGACGATGCTCAAGCCTGTCATCAAGAGGCTCTAAAGCGGGGAGCTCACGAGTGGAAGGCTCCCACAACGGTAAAAGCTGGTGAGGGTACCATCACACGCGCCTCCATTAGCGCTTTTGGAGACGTGAAGCATACCTTTCAAACTCGAAAGAACACGAAATCCTTCAGTGAGGATTTTGATCTTGATTACTCCGTTGCTCCAAAAGGATTTGGAATGCTTGTTGTTGACCACCTCACTTGTAACACCGAGGTGGGTGGAATGGAAAAGTGGGCTGAATTTTATACGCGCATCTTTGATTTTAAAACGACAAGATTTTTCAGAATCGAAACCCAAAAAACGGGATTGTTGTCGAAGGTTATGGAAAACGAAGAGGGGACAGTTAAGATCCCCGTCAACGAACCTACAAACCCTGCAAGTCAGATTCAAGAGTACCTTGATCAAAACAAGGGGCCCGGTGTGCAGCATTTGGCGATGCTCACTCCGAATATTATTCAAACGCTGAAGCAGCTCAAAGAAGCGGGACAAAAATTTTTAAATGTTCCCGATACTTATTATGATGAAGTCCCCAAGCGAGTGAAGGGACTTAAAGAAGACCTTAATGAATTGAAGAGTCATCGCATTCTTGCGGATGGAGATGCCAGCGGTTACCTTCTACAAATTTTTTCTGAAAACGTGGTGGGTCCATTTTTTTATGAAGTGATTCAAAGAGCAGGTAATCAAGGATTCGGTGAGGGCAATTTTAGAGCACTTTTCGAGGCCATAGAGCGGGATCAAATTCGTCGCGGAGTTCTGAAGTAAAAATGAAAGCAGTTGTCATTGGAAGTGGTTTTGGCGGGCTCGCCGCAGCGGTAAGGCTTCAAGCCAGAGGTATTCAAACAACCATTCTGGAGAAACTTGATGCTCCTGGAGGCCGTGCTTATGTTTATAAAAAGGACGGGTTTACATTTGATTGTGGGCCCACAGTCGTTACAGCGCCCTATATATTTGAAGATATTTTCAAAGCGGCCAATCGAAAACTGAGTGATTATGTAAATCTTGTTTCTCTAGATCCGTTCTATCGCATTTATTTTCATGACGGAACACACTTTGATTACACCGGAAATTCAGAGCGCCAGGAGCGCGAGATTGCCCGACACGCGCCGCAGGATGTAGAGGGCTATCGCCAATTTATGGCCGGCTCTAAAAAAATATTTGAAAAAGGTTTGATTGAGCTTGGAGATCAGCCATTTCTTAAACTCTGGGATATGATTCGAGTCGCGCCTGACTTGCTTAAGCTCGATGCCATTAGATCCGTTTATAGTTACGCATCAAAATTTTTTACAAACGAAAAGCTTCGAAGAGTTTTTAGCTTTCACCCACTGCTTGTCGGTGGAAGTCCTTTTCGGGCGCCGGCCATTTATGCCCTCATCCATTCGTTAGAGAAAGAATATGGTGTTCACTATGCAATGGGTGGTACGGGAAAGCTTGTTGAAGCTCTAGTTAAACTATTCGAAGAGCTTGGAGGAACTTTACGCTGTCAGTCCGATGTGGTGTCGATCGATACTCAAGGCAAGCGGGCCAAGAGTGTAAGGCTTGCCACGGGTGAAGTTCTCGATTGCGATTTGGTTGTGAGCAATGCGGATCTTTTTACGACGTACGAGAAGCTCATTGATTCCAAAAGTAAAAAATTTTATTCGCAATCGCGGTTGCAAAATTTTAATTGGTCCATGTCTTTGGTTGTTATTTATTTTGGAGTTTCAAAAAAGTTTCCTGATCTCAAACATCACTCCATTATTTTAACGGAGCGTTACAAAGAATTAATCGGCGATATTTTCAATCGAAAGACTTTGGCAGATGATTTTTCATTATATGTACACCTGCCTTCGGTGACAGATCCTAGCGTGGCGCCAGAAGGCCATGAAGCGGGATATGTTTTAGCGCCGGTGCCGCATTTGAGCGAAGGTGGCGTGAATTGGGAAGTCGTTGGACCGCAGTTTGAAGATCGTGTGTTGCGCTATTTAGATCAAAACTTAATGCCGGGGCTAATGCAAAATCTTGTGGTGCGCCACAGCATAAATCCGAATTATTTTCGGGATACGCTAGGTAGTCACCTGGGGAACGCTTTTGGAATTGAGCCAACCCTCCTCCAGTCCGCGTATTTTCGTCCCCACAACCGAAGCCAAGATATCCACAATTTGTATCTCGTTGGCGCGAGCACTCAGCCTGGGGCCGGAATGCCAGGAGTGTTGCTGTCCGCACAAATAACTGACAAACTCATTGCCCGAGACTTCAATCTGCAGGAACATCTGAACTCTTAAATACATCTTTTGAGGGGGTTGAAATGGAACGCATCAGAGATCTGATCGAGTGTCACTGCCGAGCGCGCGGCACATGGGCCCCCGTTCGCCCTCCGCACAGCGCTGTTCCCGCACACACTTTTGCTTGGGCAAAATATCAATACCCCAAAGACAGATCGGTGACACCGAAGCATCAGCATTTACACCTGACATTAGATATTGAACGAAAAGCTATTGTTGGGAAAAACGAAATATTGGTTGAGACGACTTCGCGCACAACAAATTTGATTGAATTCGAAGCGGCCGAAATGCAAATCAAGACAGTTTTGTTAGATGGTAAAGAGCAAAAATTCTCACACGATAAGGATCGCGTTCAAGTTTTCTTAAAATCTCAATTATCGAGAGGGCAGACGGCCCAACTGACTGTTTCATACGAGCTCGACAACCCCAGAGCTGGAATTTACTTTATTAAACCCGATCAAGATTATCCAAACAGGGCAACACAAGTATGGACCCAGGGTCAAGACGATGACGCCCGCTATTGGTTTCCTTGTTTTGACGAACCCGGAATCAAGTGCACTTTCGAAATGACAGTTGAAGTGCCACAGGGGTTTTTGGCTACGAGCAATGGACGATTGATTTCATCTAGTCAATCAGGGTCTCTTTGGAACTTTCACTGGAAGTCAGAGGCTATGATCCCTGCTTATCTTGTGACCCTGACGGTGGGGCGATTTCATGAAATCAAAGATGACTGGAAGGAGTTGCCTGTTCGATACCTTGTCGAAAAGGGACGTGAAAAAGATGGTGAACTCAGTTTTCACAAGACACCAAAAATGCTTGAGCTCTTTACAAAGAAACTTGGCGTCGGATTTCCTTATGAAAAATATTATCAAGTGGCAGCGAGTGAATTTATTTTTGGCGGAATGGAAAATACCTCTGCAACAACTCAAACCGATACGACGCTACATCCAAAAGAACTAGAACCTGATTTTATAAGCGATGATTTGGTTGCGCATGAGCTTGCCCATCAATGGTTTGGCGACTTGGTGACCTGCAAAACATGGTCTCATGGCTGGCTCAACGAGGGCTGGGCAACTTTTATGGAATATGTTTTCAAAGAAGAAGACCGCTCACCAATCGAAACATCTTATTACCGTTACGAAGATCTCAAGGTTTATTTGGGCGAAGACTCTGGGTTGTATCGCCGACCTTTAGTCACACACTTTTATACAGATCCGGCAGAAATTTGGGATCGTCACCTTTACCAAAAAGGCGGACTTGTTTTAGAGACTTTGAAACACGAAATCGGTGACGAAGACTTTTGGGAGGGCACGCGACGCTATTTGGAAAGGCATCGGGGAGCTACAGTCGAAACAGTTGATTTTCAAAGGGCGATGGAAGAGGTTTCGGGCCGTAGCCTTCAGTGGTTTTTTGATCAATGGGTTTATCGATCTGGGTATCCCAAAATAAAAGTCGGTTTTGAATGGGATGCAAAATCAAGTGTCGCTAAGATTCGTTTTAAACAGGAACAAGTTGGTGACGACACGCAGGTGTTTAGATTGAACACCGTTGTTGAGATCCACTTTGATGACGAAGTTAAAAAGTTTCCCATTGAAATTAGTGAAAAAGATCAGCTTGTCTTCATGCCACTTCATATGAAGCCAAAATTTGTAGTCTTAGACCCTGGAAATCACTGCTTGAAATCACTTGATTGGAGCTTGCCTCAAGACATGATTGCTGAGCAGCTGAAGTCTGATAGTTGCGTGGTAGGTAAAGTTTGGGCGATGAAACATTTGGCAAAAGACTCGAACAGGCAAGGAATTGATTTGCTCATTGAGCGACTTAAAACCGATAAGTTTTTTGCGGTTCGTGGCGAAGCGGCATTAGCACTGGGAGAAACTGGGAGCCGCGTTGCAAAAGAGGCGTTATTGGCTCAACTTAGCCTTGAGAAGGACTCTCGTGTGCGATCGAAAATATGCGCGGGCCTCGGAAATTTTCATGACGAAGATGTTGGCGCAGGACTCAGCAAAATTGTGGAAAACGAAAAACACCCGTTCGTTCGCGGGGCTGCTTGCCGTGCGCTTGGAAAAACCAAGTGGAAGGGCGCTTTCGAAGTGCTTAAAAAAGCACTGGACATTGCAAGTTGGAACGACTTTGTTTGCGCCGCCGCTATTAGTGGATTGCGATCGCTAAGGGATGATCGAGCTCTGGAGCTTTTCGTCGAATATTCCAAATATGGCGCTCCTAAATTTGGCCGTCTTGCGGCCGTAGAAGCATTGAGCGACTACGGTCTTGATCGTAAGGATATTCACGAGCATCTCGAAACTTTACTGGATGACCGATTTTTTCGAGTGCGATTTGCTGCGGTATCGGCAATTTCTCAGCGCAAGAACCCTGCGGGTGCTGGGGCCCTTGATGATCTCGCTCATCGTGTTACGGATGGTCATCTCAAAGCGCACGCTTTAAGGTCTAAAAAATCTTTGCTTGAAAGTTTGCGACATCCATCAGAGTTAACTGAATTCCAAAAGTCGCTAGAAAAGCTTCAAGAGGAATCGCGCAAGCTTAAAGATGAACTGCAGGGCTTAAAACCTACGAGTGATAAGGTTGAAAAAAAATCCGATAAGAAATCCAAAAAAACCAAGTCAAAAAAGAAATCTCGCTAAATTCAAGGCCGGGATTTTAAAAACCGACTTGGGAGTTCTCTGTCGACTTCGCTTTGAATGAATTTGCTTGCGCCCACTTGTCGGTCGAGATCGATGCCCGTTTTGATTTTCATTTCGCGAAGCATATAGACGAGGTCGTCGGTGGCGACGTTTCCGGCAGCGCCGGGGGCATAGGGGCAACCGCCCAATCCTCCAGCAGAAGAATCAAACATGTTAACCCCTTGTTCGAGTGACTCGTAGATATTTGTCAGCGCCAGCCCTCGAGTATCGTGAAAATGAAGGGCGAGTTTTTTGGGGCCGACTAATTTCAGCAACTTCTTAACAAGTGCATTGACCTGTTTAGGATTTGCAACTCCAATGGTGTCGCCAATACTGATCTCATGAACACCCAGCTTCAGTAGCCGTTCGGCAACTTTTAAAACGGCTCGCTCTTCGACTTTTCCTTCGTAGGGGCAGCCAAAGCAAGTGCTCACATAGCCTCGGATTCGCATTTTGGCCTTTTTTGCTTGGGGCAAGAACTCATTAAATCTTTCGAAGCTTCCGTCAATTGAAGTGTTAATATTCTTCAGATTAAACGTTTCACTGGCCGCTGTGAAAACTGCAATATTCTTGATTCCCGATTCCAATGAATCTTCAAAACCCTTAGCGTTGGGAACGAGGGCCCAAAACCTCGGGCCGTCAATGTAGGCGGCCAATACTTTTTTAATGAGCGAAAGTGAACCCTCCATTTGAGGAATCCACTTGGGGCTGACAAATGCACCGATTTCAATATCCGAATGACCGGCTTCTACAAGGCGTTTTATGAACTCAAATCGCGCGTCTATTGATAAGTTCTTAGATTCATTTTGTAAGCCGTCTCGGGGGCCAACTTCGAAAATCCGCACACTCATTTTGCTGGTGCCTCCAATTCGACAAGTATTTCTTCTAAAACAACAGTTGACCCTACGGTGGCTTTCACTGTTTTTACCTTTCCGTCAAGCGGAGCCTTTAAAGCGTATTCCATCTTCATGGCTTCCATCACTAAGAGAGTTTCGCCGTGTTTTACAAGCACTCCAGGGGAAACCAATACTTTCAAAATTTTACCAGGCATGGGCGCTCGAATTTTGCCATCGACTTCGGCTGATCCATGAGCCGTTCGTTTTCGCTTTCGCGCTGATGGGGTGTCCACCAAAAATGTTCGTCCCTGGCAATGAATCCAAACTTGAGTTCCGATTTTTTTCACTAAGGTCTGTGCCATTAAGCTCTCCAAACCTCTGACCAAGGCGAACGAACCAAAGCTTCATGGGCGCTCGACTTGGTCTCAAACTGTGCTTCTGGCCCCTGGCTCGATGAGAGGGCCTTCTTAATTTCAGTTTCTTGTTCGGGAGTAGGTGGAAGTGGAGTGAATCCATTTTGATACTCTTGATCCAAGAATCTTGTGCTCACTTGGTTTCGCTCAAACTTCTCATTGATGAGAACGTCTTTTAAAAACTCAATATTGGTATGAATGCCGAAAACTACGGTATCGCATAAGGTGGCATACATTCGCGCCAAGTTGTCCCTTCTTGAGGTGGCCCAAGTGATGACTTTTCCGATCATGGGATCGTAGAAGGGAGTGATCTCGTCTCCGGATTCAAATCCAAAATCAAACCTTCTTTGTGGGCCCAAAGGCAGTTTGACCTCTGTTAACTTTCCAATGCTGGGTAGAAAACCGCGAGCGGAATCTTCAGCGTAAACGCGCACCTCAAGGGCATGACCTCTTTGAATGATATCTGCTTGGCCGAATGGTAGCTCATGACCTTGGGCAACTTCAATTTGAAGTTTAACGAGATCAACGCCACAAACAAGTTCAGTAACCGTGTGCTCAACCTGTAACCTGGTATTGAGCTCCATAAAATAAAAGCGATCGCCATCTAGCAAGAACTCCACGGTGCCAGCGTTATAATAGTGCGCCGCTGTGGCCAAAGAAAGTGCTGCTTCGCAGATGCTTTTTCTGAGCGAGTCATTAACCGATGGTGAGGGAGTTTCTTCAAATATTTTTTGATGACGTCGTTGAATCGTGCATTCGCGCTCAAAGAAGTGAAGCAAGTTGCCCTTTTTATCTCCAAAAATCTGAACTTCAATATGCCTAGGAGTTTCTAAAAATTTTTCTATAAATACTGTAGAGCTTCCGAATGCCGCCTTTGCTTCACGGCTTGCAGACTCCAGTTGTTCGAAAAACTCGCTGTCTTTTCGAACAACCTTCATTCCTTTTCCGCCACCGCCGGCGGCAGCTTTAATAATGCACGGAAACCCTATGGAGCGAGCCTGTTCGAGCTGTTTTTGGGGATCAGAATCCAGATTTGTAATACTGGGAACGGTGGGGACGCCGGCTTTGTGAGCTAATTCTTTAGCCTTAATCTTATTTCCAGCAAGCGCGATGGAGTGAGCACTTGGTCCAATGAAAGTCAGTCCGGCTTCTTCGAGGGCCTGAGCGAATGCTGCATTTTCGCTAAGAAATCCAAAACCGGGATGAACGAGGTCGGCGCGAACATTTTTGCAAGCGTTGACCACAGAATCGATTCGGAGATAAGTGTCCGCGGCCGCTTGACCTTCGAGTTCATACGTTTCATCTGCGATGCGATAGGCCGTGGTGTGTTTATCTGGAGTTGAATGAATAAGAATGGAGGCATAACCGAGCTCTTGGCAAGCGCGGATAATTCTTACGGCCACTTCGCCTCGATTGACGATGGCAACGCGCATGAACGACTATCCCTTTCTCCACTGCGGACGGCGCTTTTCAAAAAAGGCTTTCATTCCCTCTTGACCTTCTTTGGAAACGCGCCGCTGGGCGATGGTTTGAACAGTCGTTTTTCTGCTCACCGGCCAAGTTGACGTCATGATTTTTTGAATGAGATCTTTAGTTACTCTCAGCGCTTCGGGGCCATTTTGGGAAATAAAAGTGAGTTTTTCTTTAGCGAACGCTTCGCAGTCGGCTGCGGTCCCATAAAAATGCACAAGATTGAGGCTCTGCGCTCTTGGAGCCTTAAAGATTTCTGCCGTCAGCATCAGGCCGCGGGCATGCGACTCCGGAACTTTTCTTAATACATAGGGCGAAATTATTGAGGGAACGAGGCCCAGCTTGACTTCACTTAGGCAAAATCGCGTTTCACTTTCGGCGGCAACAATATCGCATACGGCAGTGAGACCAACGCCTCCACCCATGACGCTGCCGTGAACGACCGCGACAACGGGTACAGGGCAGCGAAAAATAGTTTCGTACATGTCCGAAAGTTTTTGAGCGTCTTTAATGTTTTTTGCGAGAGTCAATTTCATAGAGGCTTTCATCCAATTAAGGTCGCCGCCTGCGCAAAAGCTCGGACCCGCGCCACGAAGATAGACGCTCATGGCGAATTTATCTTTCGCCACTGTCTTGAAACAGCTCGTCAGCTCACTAATCATTTGTTCATTTAGGGCATTGTGCACTTCTGGACGATTTAGAGTGATGTTGTAAATACCGTCCGAAGATTCCATGTGAACGTGTTTCATGATTTCCCCTGTTTACATTCTAAAAACACCTTGGCGGTGTTGATTCAAAGGTTTGTTGGCTGCCGCCGCAAGGCCTTGGCCAAGGACTCTCCGTGTGTCAGCGGGATCAATAATCCCATCGTCCCACAGTCTTGCTGTTGAAAAGAGGGGGTGTCCTTCTTTCTCATATTTCTCTAGCGTTGGTCGCTTGAAGGCCTCTTGCTCAGCCGCCGTCATGTGCTTACCTTGTTTGGCAAGTTGTTCAAGTTTGACGGTGAGCAAAACATTGGCGGCCTGTTCGCCTCCCATTACTGAAATTCTTGCGTTAGGCCACATCCAAAGTTGGCGAGGGCGGTACGCTCGTCCACACATGCCATAATTGCCTGCTCCAAAACTTCCTCCGATAACGACGGTGAACTTAGGTACCTGTGCATTGCTCACGGCCATAACCATTTTTGCGCCGTCTTTGGCAATTCCTTGATTCTCGTATTTCTGTCCAACCATAAACCCCGTGATGTTTTGCAAAAATACGAGTGGAACTTGTCTTTGACAGCATAGCTCGATGAAATGGGTGGCCTTTAAAGAACTTTCGCTAAATAAGACTCCGTTGTTGGCGATGATTCCAACCGGGTACCCATAGATCCGTGAAAATCCGCAAACGAGGGTGACTCCGTAGAGAGCTTTAAATTCATGAAAGCGACTTCCGTCAACAATGCGAGCAATCACTTCGCGCACATCGTAAGGCTTGCGAGTGTCTTGCGGAATGATTCCATAAATTTCTTTAGCCGTATACAAGGGCTCTTCAGGAGCTGAGGCCGCTTTATTGAGCCACAAATCGCTGGCGCGCGGTCGATTAAGATTTTCAACGATATCCCGTGTGATTTGTAGGGCGTGCTCATCATCTTCAGCAAAATGGTCCGTGACTCCGCTTTTAGTGCAGTGAACGAGAGCACCTCCCAAGTTTTCAGCATCAACGACTTCGCCCGTTGCGGCCTTTACCAGGGGTGGACCACCAAGAAATACAGTTCCATTTCCTTTGACGATCACGGTTTCATCACTCATCGCAGGGACGTAGGCCCCGCCGGCCGTGCAGGAGCCTAAGACTACCGCAATCTGAGCAATGCCTTCCGCAGACATGCGCGCCTGGTTGTAAAAGATGGCGCCGAAATGATCGCGATCAGGGAAAACTTCAGATTGAAGCGGAAGAAAAGCTCCTCCTGAATCGACCAAGTAAATGCAAGGAAGTCCGTTTTCGAGTGCCACCTCTTGCGCGCGTAAATGTTTTTTGACGGTCATTGGAAAATAAGTGCCGCCTTTCACCGTGGCATCGTTAGCCACAATGATCACTTCGCGTCCATGTACGACTCCGATTCCCGTAACAATACCGGCGCCAGGAGCCTCGCCTTCGTACATGTCCCAAGCCGCGAGGGCATTAAGTTCTAAAAACTTCGAGCCACCGTCGATAAGTTTTTCGATGCGTTCGCGAGCGGTGAGCTTTCCGCGGGCGCGATGACGATTGGTGGCTTCTTCGCCGCCGCCCTGTGAAGCCAATCGAAGGTTGGTCTCCAGCTCTGACACGAGCTTAGCCATTGAAGCCGCGTTGGCCTTAAAGTCCGATGACTGAGTGTCAATTTGAGTTTCTAACGTTTCCATTGATTTCAGCCGGCATTCCACCACATTTTTCTTCAAATATCACCGGAGTTTCGTTATGTCTCTCTTCCTTATGGAACGAAGCGTTAGCCAACCCAAACACCATGAATTTTTAAAGGGCCCCAACGAGAAAATGCCGCTGGCGCTGTTCTTGTCCGATCGATATGAAGGGCGAAGTCACGACCTCCTTCAACTGGGGGCCGTTTACGTCAATCAGGAGCGCTGTCTCGAGGGTCATCAGCTTGTGGGCCCCGATGACATTGTGCGGGTTCATCACAATCCTAAACGCTATGATCTCGGTTCCTTAAAGATTGGCGAATTGGTTTATTATCAAGACGAGAATTTTGCGGTTGTTCTAAAACCCAGCGGACTTCCCGTTCATCCAACGGTTGACAATATTCATGAAAATATTTTGAGTTTTCTGGGCGCAAGCTTTTATCTGACTCATCGGCTCGACGTGCCCACCTCAGGTCTTATGGTTTTTGCGAAGTCCAAAAAGTTTCAAGCGGAGTTTTTAAATCTGCTGGCAGAAAGAAAGGTTAAAAAGCGCTACCAGGTACTCACAACGAGTCCGCTTCGTATCGGTGATTGGCACCACGAGATGGAAAAATCAAAAAAGGCTCCAAAAACAATACGCAAAATACAAGATTCTCCAAACCCGCTTTGGCAACACTGTCATTTAACCGTGATGAGCTCAGATCCTCTCCCAAATGGGTGTTGGTCTTCGGAAATTGCACTTCATACGGGACGTACTCACCAAATAAGGGCGCAGCTCAGTTATGAAGGCTTCCCCATAGTCGGGGACTTAGATTATGGCGGGGGCAACTCTAAAGTCTTTGGACTTCATTCCTGTTATTTGAGTTTTCCTTGCCCAAAGACTGGTCGAGTTTTTGAGTTCGTAAACCGCAGAACTTGGTAGCAGCCCAAACAAAGAGTTAATCTATTCATATCACCAACTTAGAGGAGCGCATCATGAAGCGTTTGAGAGTTGTTTTGCCCGTCATTCTAGCGACACTTGTTTCGCCAAATGCTTTTGCGCAAAGTTTCGAAGACGACGTTCAGACATCGACACCGCAAGCTCAACAACCTCGCCGCCGCCCAACCCAGCAGCCGGTACGACAAAATCCAACAACCCAACAAGCGGCAGGTTCTCAAGCTATTCGCTCACAAGCGCATTTTCAGCCATGGGCGGGGCGCCATGTGGTAACGGCAAAGTTTCTTTATGAAATGTCGTCAACCAACGTTGGGACCGAATCTGTTTCCGGAACGCTTCAGTATTATGAAATGAAGCATTCTGACATGGCCGGCGAAGTCACTTACGAATACGGCATCACTCCAAATTATTCGGCCGGCCTTACCCTCAATTACGGCATGGGTGAAGACACCATTACCTACGACCCCACCTATGTCACTTTGGGGGCTGAAGTTAATGGAGCTAAGAAATCAAGCGGCTTAGGTGAGCTTGTTATCTTCGGTAAGGGCCTTCATCCGATGAAGTCATGGAGTTTAATTTACGGCCTTAATTTCGCATGGTCCGGTGATAAAGAGGTTGGAAGTATTGCGACCGGGCACACCACCACCGGTAATCGGTCTTTTGGTGGGATGGCGATCGAACCGTATGCCGGCGGGCAGTTCAAGCTCGGGAAAAAACATACGGTAGGGGCTAAGCTCGGCTATCGCAACAATATGAATCGAAAGATCAAAGGGCAATCAGGGCAAAGTTCTTCAGATATCACGACGGATTTTTCAGTAACCGGTGGAAACCGAATTACGTTTACGGCCTTTTATGAAACTTATTTTGGCAAAATGTATTTGGATCCCTATCTAGGTTATTCAATGATTAGCGAAGAAACAGGAACTGGAACAATTACCGCCGCATCAAATGCGGGATTGGTAGGAAGTAATATCGCCAGTGCTAAAGCCTCGAGAGGAGTGATCTTCTTTGGAGCGGATCTTATCACCTATCAAAGTAAGACTTTTCATTGGGGAGGCGGTTACCGCATGTCCATGTATCCGGTGACTGCTTATAGCGAGGGGCTCGTTGGAAGCCCCACTCGCTACCAGATTCAGTCATTCTCTGAACACCAAATCAACTTATTTGGCCGATTCGTATTTTAATTTGGGCGCTTACTCATTTCGAAAATCTGCTGCGAAATCAAATTAAAGCCCTAGTTTCTTGTCTCAGAATCGTGCTTTTCTTGGTAAATCTCTTTGCTGGTTTCGCGTTGGTCCTTACGAATTTCCTTAGCTTCTTGAGCATCAATGTGACCATCAGCTCGTGCTTCACGAATCTTTTTGCGATTCTCGCGAAGGTCTTTGCGCAGTTCTTTTGCTTCGTCTTTGGTGAGAGATCCATCTTTAACGCCATCGTGGATGCGCGCTTTTTGATGTCTTTGGGTGCGGTCTAAGCGGCGGGCTTCAGCCGTTGAAAAGCCAAGGGCTAAAGTGAGCGCGATTGTAAGGTAGAATTTCATGATTGGTCCTTTCGTATGAGTGAAATAGAAATCCTGACAGCTTAGTTATCGGTTAAGGCGAGCTTCGAATAAACGAAGCCACTAACTCATTGTTTTTATTGATAAAAAATTAAGTTTGCAAACGAACACGGCCGCGTGTATCAACCACCCATTGTAGTTCATGGGGGAAACAATGAAGTTATCTTTGATTTTGATTCTTGGGCTCTTTCTTGGGCTCCCATCGCTTAGCTTTGGGGTGTCGACGGCCCTTTCTCCGACTGGCTATGAGGCTGTCTTAAGTTTTCAATCTCGAGTTGTTTTACCCCAGGGCAGTCAGCCTACGGAACCCATCATTGGACGGTCGATCAAGGCGCAAACAAATCATCTTTTGGGCCTATTTGAAGCCTGGAATTTCAGCAAACTGGCAAATGAGAGTTTGGGCGGAGGGGGACTTAATCCCGCTACAGACGCCTTAGGACTCATGGGATTGGGACCCATCATTGATTATCGAGTACAAAGCGTCGTTGAAACTCCGCAGGGCTTTGAGGTTCAGTACACCGTTCGTCAAAAGATCATTATTAAAAAACGGCTCGCCCAGCCACAAAGCCGAGGGCAGTTTAGTGTCCTTCTGCCTCGATTCCCTCATTTGATTTATGCGAAAACATGCACGCACCCCGATTATCCGGAAAGAGAATACTTTTTTTACTTCTGGAACCCGTATAAATCGATCTGCAAACCATATTTGGTGGGGCCAAACGAAATCATTTCCGTCGAGGCTCAGTTTTACACATATGTCCCTCCGGCGATTGATGCGAAACCAAATTACAATCGATTACGAGCGCAGATTGAGCGGCAAGGGGAACTTCGCGTTGCTCTGTTATTAGGCTTTGATCAAAACTCTCGATCTCCTCGAGACAGCGGGAGAAAAAGTTACTTTGAAACCATTGCGTATTATCAAAAGAAAGGCTTTGTAGCTGAAAAACAGGCTGATTTTTCGACTAAACCATACGTCGTTCTGAAGAGACCAGGGAGCGCGTATCGCCCCCCCGTGAGCTTATTCATCTCGCTTTCCGATAGTGACGTCGAAACTCCAAGGGTGTTTGCGCAGCGGGCCCGATTTGCTTTTGAAACCGCCGATATCGTGATGTACGCAGGCCACAGCGGAGTTGGTGGAAATCTGGATCTAGAAAGACTAGGCCGGCTTAGCAGCCCTGATCCAACTAACCCTATCCCCATTCGTTTTCCACGAAAGTATCAGATCTTCTTTTTTGACAGTTGCGCGAGTTATTTCTTTTACGCTCACGACTATGTGAGAGCAAAAGGTGGAGCGCAATATGTTGATGTGATTACGAACGGCTTGGCGAGCTACTACTACAGTCAAAACGGAGATATTCGCGCGTTTTTTAAAGACTTTTTATTTGCCGATACGTTTTTGGATCCTAAGGGCGCTCCAAGCTGGCTTGAAATTCTAAGCAGTATTGACCGCGTTGCGGGCCCCACCTATCTCATCAATGTGATGCCGATTACGATTCAATGATTTGGCGTTAGTCGGGGACCTGAAGGTTTAAGGTGCTGAAGTAGAATTTTGAGTTTTTCGTTTTCAGGGCTTGGCGGAGCCTCCGAAAGATAAACTTCCAAATCATGATGGGCGAGTTCGTATTCTCCGAGCTGATAAAGCAAAACTCCGCGCTCTCTCAGCTCATCGAGCCGAAGTGGATTGACTTCGATTAACATGTCCAAAGCAAAGATGACGTCTTCCCATTGGCGAGCTAGAACCAAGGTGTCTTTGAGTTTGATCAGATAGCTGACTAAGAGCGAAGTAAGGCTCGGAGTTTCAATAAATGGACCCAGTGAGTTGACGGGTCTTTTGAGGTGCCGAAGCAAGCGACCCTCAAGCTCGGAGACTGCAACGAGACGCCCTTTTTCGGCCGGTGAGATGAATAGAAGTTGGTGCCTGACCAAACACTTCATTAAATTGAGATCGTCAAAACGAATGAAATCCACAAGAGCATGACCTTCTTTACGCGCTAGCTCCTGATAAATCAGATTGACCATAAATGGATGGCCTTCTCGTCGCTCCAAGCAAAGTGGCAACAGAAGGCCGTTTGGTCCAAGTCCTAATGTGCTTTTGATATTCTTATCTTCAAAAACAAACTGATTGAGTGACGAAAGGATTTCGATCGCATCACTGGATTTGGGACGAGCTTCGTTCCATTCGTAAAATAGGAAGTCGAGTCGTTTAAGGGCTTTATCACTGCTTATGGCCCCATCGCTCCAGATTTCATGCAATAGAGCGATGGCCCGAGGCAAATGTAAGGCCTCTGGTGCCGTTTGGGTGAGATAAGAACGAATCAAGTTGCCGCTTCGACGCTGAAGTCCCATTGAAAAGAGCCTAGCGAATAAACCTAATAGAAACAAGAATCGCTTTGACAAAACTAGCTCTGGGACTTATTTACACTGCAAAATCGGGGATTCCTACAAAGGGGGGAAAAGTGGGAAAACTTGTCATAGCCGTTCTGGCAGGCTTTATATTTAGCCAAAATTCATATGGACAAACAGGGTTGCGACCGGACCGCGTGGTTCAGTTCAAGGGGATGAAACGGGCGTACACGTTTTTAACCAGCCCGAGGTATCGAATTCGTAAAACCCAACAGCAGATGATGGCGGAGGCTCAGCAGGGTCGCCAGATGTTTGCTCAAGTCTTTAGTCATCCACAGGGCATTGCTCGAAGCAGAGACTTATTGAGATATGCGACTCCGGTTAAAGATCAAGGGAGCCGGGGAACCTGTGTGGCATTTGCATCTGTGGCTCAAATGGAGCTGATGCTAAATCGGCCCCAAAGAGCATTGGTTCCGGACTTGTCAGAGCAGTACATTTACTGGGCTAGCAAGGCCCTAGCCGGAATTAATCCAAACGCCGACGGAAGTGTTCCTTATGATATGTTGAGAGTGATGGAGCGATACGGCACGCCCATTGAGCGTGCATGGGGCTACGAGCCGTTGCCATGGTTTTCAGATCCTCGACATCCAGAGTGTCAAGACCTCGGGCCATTTGGGGTCTTGCCCGTACAGTGCGTGACTAACGGTGATGCTCCCGCAACCGCTCGGGCCATGGGACGTATCAAAGCAACTTCAGTCAGAGAGATCGGAACTTCACCAGAATTTTTGGTTGGTGCCCTAAGTCGCGACATTCCCGTTCAAATTGGAGTGGCCGTTTTTGCCGGATCTTGGGGGCTACCTGAAGAGGGCATGGCTAAAGGACCACACTTTTATCAAGGCCGAGTACTGATGCCTCAACCCAACGACTTACAAGTGGGTGGTCATGCGGTTTTGGTGGTTGGGTACGATCTTGATCGCAAAGAGTATATTTTTAAAAATTCCTGGGGAGTGGATGAGTGGGCCTCGCAGCCTACGGTTTCATACACACGCCCCGATGGACTTGCGGTTCCCATGAGAGGTTATGGCCGAATTCCGTTTGATTATGTTCGCCAGTTTGGAGTGGCGGCGATTGCCATGCCTGAATACCGAGAAGGGGAATTTAATTGAGTTAGGGTGAGGCCTTGAGTTTTCTCAAGGTCTCATTTTCTTGCGATTCTTGGCTCTGACATTTGGCTTTGGTTGCATTGAGATCGTCCTCGGCTACTTTAATCTTGGCGTCCAAATCGACCTTCTGCTGCTCAAATCCTTTAAGTTTAGTTTCAAAGGCCTCTTTAGCCTTCTTAATCGTTTCTTCTAAGGCTGAAATTTGAGCCTGCTTTTCAGAGTTAATGAGTTCGATTTCTTTACATTTGGCCTCTAATGATTTTTTGAGGACATCGAGTTCATTTTCTGAAACGGGCGACTGTCTCAATAATGTTAACCGCTTTAATTCTTCTGCCAAGTTTGAGTTTTGCGACTGAAGTTCCTGAATTTGAGTGAATGTTTCTTTGAGTAGAGTCTCCGCATGTCTTTCAGCTTCGAGGGCTTCGGGATCTTTTTTTGTCGCGTATTGAGCAATGAAAAATTCGAGCCGATAGGGGTCGTCGGCGTCAGACTTTTGATACACCTCATATTTTTTAAGCAGGTCTTTGATAGCTCGGTTTTTTGCTTCATCCGGTTTGGCTATGGTCGTACCGAGCTCTTTAGCGCGCTGGGCATCAGGTAACTCGGTATTGAGAACCCCATCGATGGCCTCAGCGAGACTAAAATAAATTCCAAAGGTTTTGCTGCTGACAGCCTTAATCAAGGGCCAGTGGCTGGCCTCTAAACCGGCACAAGCGGCAAGAACATTGCGATTAAGGCAATACTCGATCATGCGGCCTACCCGATTGCGACTCTCGGCTGATTGAATATCGAATTTAGCAAGTTCAAACACCACGCGGGTTCGCCCTTGATTGAACTTTTCCTCTAATTTGAACTGAATGGCCCCTGCTTCGGCGTCACTTAAGGCATCGCTGAGGTGAACCACTTGCACTTCTCGATCGACTGAGAATCGAATACCCATGAATTAAGTGTAGTCTCCTTGACAATGACTATGCAAGCGCAACACAATTTCTTGATGGCTCGCAAGGATTCCCGCACCCCAGAACAAAAGATCAAACAACTCGAAGCGGAGTTGGCTGAAAAGAATCGTGAATTACTTCATTTTCGCCAAGAGCTTCAAGCGGTCAATCGCCAGCTTGAAACTTTTATCGGCCAACTTTCCCAAGAAATTCGATTGGCGGGACTCATTCAACGAAGCATGGTTCCTACAGAGATTCCTCATATCAGCGGCTTTGAATTTGCGATCAAATTTATGGCATCTGCTAATGCAGGAAGTGACTACTTCGACATCTTTGAATTGGAAGACAAGTATCGATTTGGGATGCTGCTTTCAAGTTCAAGTGGTCATGGTGTGGCAGCCTTGTTTATGTCGGTACTTCTTAAAAATACGACGCAGATTGAAGCCCGAAAGGGGCTTGCGCCGGCCGAGTTTATGAAGCTTATGCACAAAGAAATTCAGTCAGGGCTTAAGGGAGATAATGCCACTCGGTTATTTTTCGGCATCATGGACCGGAAGGATATGACATTCACCTACGCCAAAGCGGGAGATGTGCCCGCATATGTTTACAAAAATTCGCACGATAAGTGGGTTGAGCTCAAAGAAACGCAAGGGACGCTCACCGCACAGACTAAAGTCGGGGCTAAAGAAGAAAGTATCGAATTGGAGCCAAGAGATCGACTTGTCATTTTCAGCCATGGTCTGAGAAAAATCGTTAACAAAAACGGCGATTCCTTTTCAGAAATAAAGCTCCTAGAGGATTTATCTGACAATCACCGTGGCGCGGGACTTCTTGAGTGGCGAAATGAGACCATTTTCCAAACACAAAAGTTTATGGGTCAAAAGGATTATCCCCCTGACTTTAGCCTTAGGATGTTGTGCGTCAAGG
>JADLCR010000076.1 GCA_020847095.1 Oligoflexia bacterium
TACTCAAGCTTTTGCATTTCATCTTTTATCTCTTTGATATCTTGTTTTGTGGCCACATCACCCTCAACAATATCTGCGATAATTTGAATATTTGCTTCAGCCTGTTGGCGCGAAAAACCAGCTTCTTCAAGCTTCTTGGCATACTTCAAAGTATTGATCATAGTTTATAGCTCCGACACCCGGCTATGCAAGGTGCGAGGCCCACTCAAGTCGGCAAAACTTTGCCTTAGAAATGAATCTACGTCCATTTCACGGATTCATCGGAAGAAGTCCGCTCAATTGCTCTGGTTTCGCTATTCCCAATTCCACTTTGGGACCGAAGCAAAATAAGTTCACACTTGAGAGTTTCAACAACGCTCTACACGTAACTCCCGCGGCCTATTGATTGCTCATTTTTAAACTGTGTTTTTACTCTCAATTTCTCGCAAGAGGAGGTCCTATGTTTTTTCGTATTTTCATACTTTTGGCCCTTTTATTAGGGGCGACCGGAGCCCGCGCCCAGGAGTTTTCAACTCCTATATTAGACGACGGCGAAAACCTGTGTTTATCAATCAAAAGTCCTACGTCATGCTTTCCTAAATACTTTGGAGAAATTCGAATCGTTGAAAACGGTAAAATTCCTGCGGATTTAGAGCATGTTTTGGCGGCTGAGGGACACTCTTATGCCGATCGGCTTGAAACATTATTTGTTCGCAACATCGCTTTTGTCACAACGGAGGTTTCTGAAAATCCCTACTATCGAAATGTTCCGGTTATCTATTCGGCCCGATGGGTTGGTAGCGGACAAAATGGAACCCTAGAGGTGCGCGCCGATCTAAGGCTCAAGGCGACCGAGTTAGCACCCTACGCCCTTATCCCTATCGCGTTTCGAGATTCTCAAAGCGCTGAAAAGTTAGCGCGCATGGTTCACTTTAAAAATATCGATGGCACCGCCGTTGACAAAGAAACACATAAATTTCTATTGGCGACTGTTGGACCCGCTATCATTGACCGCGTATTGAAATCCACGGAATTACTTAAAGCCTTGACGGCGCCGCTTCCAATTACGGTTCCCAAGCGGTAAGCCCATTTTTGCCCCGGTGACGAGAAGTTTAACAAGCGGCAAGGGCTCCTAGAAACTTATAGACCTACTCGCTGGTCCATCAATTGCTGATGGATCAGCTTGTTATTTAAGTGACCAAATTCAAGACAGGGAGCCCTCATGACTAAAAGCAAACTAGCAGCCTTGGTTTTCACCTTATTTTCAACCCCCAACCTGGCGATTTCCCAGCAGCAGCCTCCCAAATTCTTCGAGGAAGGAGACCGCCTCTGCCTAGAAACTAAAGGTCCCAAAACATGCTATCCAAAAAGCTTAGGCGAAATCAAAATTATTGAAAATGGAACGGTCTTATTGAATCCAGATGCGTCGCCCTTGACCCCCGAACAAGTGCGCTTCACAGAGCGCCTCAATCTTTTGTTTGTTCGCGACATTGCCTTTTTGACAAACAAGTCGAGAAACAGCCAAAGCTTTTTAACTATTCCAGTGATCTACTCAGTTCGTTGGATTGGTGGTGGAGTTAATAACGGAACTCTTCAAGTTTGGGCTGAGCTGCGCCTCTCCGCTCCTGGACTTATTCCATATGTGGTGGTTCCGGAAGCTTTTCAAGACTCAAAAAGCATTGAAAAGGTTGCGCGCATGGTTCACTTTCGTAGCTTTTCTGGAGAGGCTCTTGACCGAGAAACAACTCGATTCTTGCAAGTCGTTGTGAGCCCCGCCATCGTTCGCGCCCTGTTAAATGACCTGGTTTTATTAAATTCACTCTTAGAAACAGCCACCTTTGGGCTCGACATGCCAAAGAGATAGGTTGATTCAAACGATGCGACGAACAGTAGCCATCATTTTGTATATGAGTTTACTTGTCGTGCCAGGGACGTCTTGGGCTCGCACGGAATCTCTTCTTCATACTTGCCTTGCTAGCCTTGATGCTATGACCCTACCCGAATCCATCAATCGCGAACTTGAACTTAAAGCACGCGGGATTTACACCCTTTTACCCGAGAGCAATCAAAATCGCGATTGGATCGCGTCCTGGTCCCATCACTACTACAAACTGCAAGCTCGACAATTTGTTAGCGTTAAAGAGCGTGTGCCCCTTTTTCTTGAAACCCTCGAGTGGATGAAAGATGTTTTGGTCAAAAGACAGAAGATCGCGGCCGAAGACTCGAGCGCCGACCTCTATGGTCAAAAACAGATCACTCGCCACTTGATGAATATTGCTTTAGGAAAGGTCTACTCAAGCTTGGTTCCCGAAGGCCCTCGTTACTCAGACATGATCGAGATCAGTGCTCTTTTTTCGATTATAATGGGTAGATTGCAAACTGACTCGACGGCCACTCGCGCTGAGGCGTTTACGTCTTTCGGCTCGCTCGCTCAAATACGTTCGGAATGGCAAAAATACTTTGATTACAGTCACTTATCAGACCCAATCAAAAAAGGACCTAAGGAATTATTCTACATCCCGACTCATCGCAAGCTTGGGTTAGAAGAGTTCAACGCCACTTCCGGAATTGCCGTAGCTTTCTTGGGACTATCAGAACTGCCGGTTGTCGCCGATGGTATGAAGTTCGATCCTGATGCGTTTTATGGTCACGATATATTGCACGCTAATCTGGTTAACCTTGGAAAATTACAAGCTCTGAACTGGGCCACCGCCAACAAAGTTAATCTATCTGAGCTTTACAAAGTCTACTTAGAAATGGCCGCTTCACAAGATGAGGTGCGGCTTCGAAATCTTTTATGGTTTTATGTCTCCCATGAAGACGCTCGTTTTCTACCGGAACTTAAGAAGAAGAAATTTGAAGATGCGGAAACTTATTTTATGGTCAACGCCCTTGATCGACGAACATCAAAGCCTGATGATCTCGGAATGTTTTTGCCTGAACGGCCCCGTTCTTGGATTGCCGAACTTGAAAAACTCCATCGCCTCATCAGCGCTGCCGTTATTTCGGCTTCCGCTGCAAAATAAATAAATTGCCAAGCAAAATAAGCGCGACACCAATCACGGGCATCAAATGCCATCGGTAATTTTCAAAGACGGTGCTAAGCGCTAGTGCCACAACCGGAAATAAAATTGCAGCATAAGAGGCCCGTGAGGGGCCCACGCTCTTTAAAAGTTCAAAGTAGGCGCCAAAGGCAATGATGCTTCCAAAAACCGAGAGATACAGTAAAGACAAAATATAACTCCAACGAAAATCAAAAACTAGCGGTGCTCCTTGCATCAAAGCGAATGCAAAAGTACTGGCTCCTCCATAGAGCATTCCGAAGCCGTTTGAAACCATGATAGAGATGCCCTTTTTCTGATTTGACGCTGAAATAATGTTTCCAAAAGAAGCCATCAACGCGCCCCAAAGCGCAAACGCCAGGCCTCGCATCGTTGTCGAATTTAAATCAAATGCTTTTAGATCTTCAGAAAACACAAAGGCAATTCCTACAAACCCGACAAAGGCGGCCGCCATCACTCGCTTTTGCGTTTTTTGTCTTAAAAAAATCCAACTGTTAATAATGTTAAGTCCGGTGATTCCCGAAAACACGACCGAAACAAGTCCGCTGGGGAGGTGTTGGGTGGCATAATAGGTCCCCAGATAATTCAAACAAAAGATAAATATCCCCAGGCTAAACACCCTGAGGTGTTCTTGACGGCTGAGTCGCAGTTTTTCTTTCTTAATTGCGCAATATGAAAGCAGCAAAACCCCAGCCAGCAAAAATCGGTAGGCTACCGACAACGATGGGCTTACCACTCCTAGCTGAAAGGTAATAACTAACCACGTTGTTCCCCAAATAAATACCGTGAGAAAATACAAAACGGAAATACTCAAACGACTGGCTCCAATCAGAAAGAGTGGTTTTAGCTCAATCTCACTTCTAAGCGGTACAATAGATTTTACTAATTATCGCGTCCCAAAAAGAGACCAGTTTTAGTCCATTACTGACAAATTTTCTGGTACATCGACGGAACCGGGGCAAAAGTGCGTACGGCGGAGTGAAGACCGGCCGATTGGTTTACGCTTATTTGAATTGAAGCCCCTAAAGTTTTGAATAAATCCGAAACAAGCGCATAGTACTGATTCATGGTTGACGAATTTGCCTGAGACAAAACCCTTTCCCACCAGGTCGCATCCATGAATACTTTTGGATCAAATGTGTCGTAGGGATCTTTGATCTTCGGGAAGTTTACAAATGAAAGGCTGGCGGCCTCCGCTCCACGCTTCATCGCGAGCTTTGCATGTCGAATGACCATGAGATCTAATCGCTCTGTTTGACTTGACTCGGCTCGGATTGAGCTTAAGGCCAAGTAAAAATCTTTTCGGCCGTCTTTCATCAATCTCCCAATAAAATCCTCAAATGCAAAATGATAATAAGAAACAATGTTCTGAACTTGAATGACATAATTTTTAAATCCGCGGCCCTCGGCTTTATAAAACGGCATAACCACATAAGATTTTGAGGGTGTTTGGACCGCATGATACGGCTGAGTAACATCCTCAACATAGTGAAGCGCATTGGCTAAAAATCGAACAGCCCAATACGGGTGGCCGGCCGCTAATGCCGCCTGTGAAAGTTCATAAAATACTTGGGCTCTCTCGGGTGCCGCCCCGCTTGGCTGAAAAATTTTGTTTGCTGGCAGTTTGAGGCTTGCGACGGGCGCACTCACAGACCACTCGGGGTAGTACATATGTCTTGGGCCTTGTGAAGAAAACCCTCGACGACCACCCATAAAGCCATATTCGTCTTTCCATAACTCAGGGTACTGGTCCGTTTCATAAATATCTTGGTCCATCCCCCAATCGGGTTCGTCAGAATAAATGCCCAATACATCAAAAGCCGAGACCGCTTGCCCCTCACGCTCATTGAGCTTAAATTCAAATGTGTAGCGTGTGTGGATTTTCAGGTCTTTATTGAATTCTACGGGAGTGGATTTACCTAAGTCTTTAATGAGCGCACTAAATGAAGTCACGGGAATCGCCACATTGGCCGATTCGCCGAGGGCACAGAGCGCTCCCTGTGTCACTAAGTAGTGATTAGACCAAGCGTGGCCCATACTCGAAAATAATAAGATGAATGTTATGGCTAGTTGACCCATTTAATCCCCCTCACTCAAATCGGGGATTACAATAAGCGGCTCTGGCTCAGGTTTTCAATCAGAAATAATACAAGAACCCAATGGCTCCAGTGGGCGCCGCGACAAATAGGGACGCCTCAAGCAGTACGGTGATTTCGGCGTAAAGGCTGCTCCCCGCCCATTCGCCTTTTAATTGCAGAAACTGTAGCCCAATACCTGGAGAAAGAATGTGCTTTTGAAACTCTCCACCATCTCGCTCGCCTTGTGAAAGCAGCTTCTCGCCTATTATCGACGGTGTTGTTTTTTCAATTTTTCCTAAATTTCTTGTGGTGCGCCAATGCGAATATCCCAATCCCACGTACGGCATGAAGTAGTCTCCCGCAAGCACATACTTTGAAGAAAAGCTCACAGCCTGATACCCGCTTCCACCGCCGAAACCCACATCAAAACTCCACTTTGGAGAAATGTTGAGTTCAAGCATGAGACCGCCCATTCCCAACGCACCGGCCGCCTGGGCGCCCACACCCACTCGGCGAATTTTTCTTAACTCGGATCCGGTTTCGGCTTCTTTGCGTGGCCGAGGTGCCTTCAACTCTTCCATTTCATCAACGGCAATTTTCCGAGCTTGTGCTTGAAACGCCAATGTCAAAATCAATGCTGGAATGAAAATTAGGATTCGCATATTCCCTCCGCCCTAAAAGAGCTTGGCTCGAATGCCTTCTTCTTGGAAAAACTTTTTAATTGCCGCTTTATCTAAAGGATCCAGCCGCCATAAGAGATTGTGAAGCAAATCTAAAGTTCGCTTTCCCTCTGGCGTTCGTACCTTGCTTGAAACTGCGCGCACATCTTCTGAAATTTCGACTAGATTCTTGAGCAACCTTGTCAACTCAACGTTTTGAGTCGTTTTGTCGAGCTGAACCAGAGTCTTATTCAAATTCGTTACAAGATGATCAAATAGCTCAAGGGTGTGAGTAACACTGCCTTCATTCTTCTCAACTAAATCCAAAATCTTTCCTGCAAGACCATAACTTTGAGAAATCAACTGATCAATTCGAGGTGGGTCTTCGCCGCGGACCGTGGCTCCCGACTCAATAATGCTGGTGTTCATGGATCCTGGACTGATTTCGAGAAATTTCTCACCAATGATTCCGGCGAGATTAATAAAAAATTTGCTGTCTTGACGAACGGATTCGCGGGCTTTTTTATCGATAGAAATTCGAATTCTCAATTTAACTTCTTCTCCGGCGGCCGTTTTTTGATTGGGCATGAACTCGATTTTTTCAACTTTTCCGACCTTAATTCCCATGACTCTAACCGGAGAGCCGACTTCAATGCCTCCGGCGTAATTGTATTGAACATAAACTGGATAGGCATTTGTGAACGGAACCAAAGCGCCCATAAGCCAAGCAAAGATTGTGACCATGATGAGCGCGCCAACGAACAATAACCCGACTTTAGTTTCGATTTTCACTTCTGTTTACCCCTGATGCTATACCTGGTGCCGCGTATCACATTCGCCCCACTAATAAAGGTAACTAAAAAGATAGGTTAAAATAAAGTCCATTATGATAATCGACACGGCGTTACTTACGACCGATTGGGTGGTGGAACGCCCAACTCCCTCGGCACCTGGTTGAGTGTTAAACCCGTAAAAGCAGGCTATGGTCGGGATGACCGCGCCGAAAACCGCCGCCTTTACTAGACCAAGGTAAAAGTCTTTGAATTGAGTAAACTGATTCATCGCCGTGAGAAAGCCCTCCCAAGAATAATCAAGGTGCCTTACGCTCATGACCATCTCGAAAAACAGGCAGGTGGCATCAGCAAAAATCACAATCACCACACTCGAAAGAATCGTCGCCACAAACCGCGGCACGACGAGATAGCGCATCGGATCCACACTTAAGAGTTTGAGAGCGTCAACTTGCTCAGTGATTTGCATGGTACCTAGCTCGGCGTTCATTCCCGCCCCCACTTTCGAAGTCAACAGGAACGCCGTTATTACCGGTCCCAGCTCGCGAAAAACCAAGAGAGCCGCAAATCCAGGCACCAGTGCCGCCGTTTGAATCACAAGCTTCATGTGAAACGCGTATTCTAAAATCGTCGCCGTTGCCGCAAAGCTAATAGAAAACAATATGACTGGAGTGCTCTTGTACCCAATGAGGTAAAGTTGAGTGACAAATTCTTTAAATCGAAATGGTGGGGTCATGAGGGTGATCAGCATTTCTGACAGATAATCAAAAAAGCGAGAGAGCGTAGTTGAAACCTTTATCAACTCGCCGCCGAGATATTCAAAAGGCCAAAGCACCGCCTTAGATTGTAATCGCTCTCCAAGTATCAAGAAGCACCCCTGCTAAATAAGTTGTGAACCAATCCAACAACACGAGACCCACCATCGTCGCCAACGCCGTTGCTAAAACTGTTTTTCCAACTCCCTTTGCTCCGCCTGTCGTGGTGTAACCTTTATAAGTGCACACAGTTGCCAAAAGAACGCTAAAGCAAAGACACTTAAATAATCCACTCAACACGCTATGCCCTTCAACATACATCGGGATGGTATTGATAAATTCTGACGGTGATAGGTCGGCTACTAAAGTTGCCAGAATAACGCCACCTAAAATTGACATTAGAAGTCCTAAAAACAATAAGAAAAACGCGCTAATGATGATTCCAAGAAATCTTGGGGCCACTAAGTATTGCATGGGATTGGTTCCCAAACACCTCATGGCATCGATTTGTTCAGTCACTCTCATGATCCCAAGCTCCGCCGACGTGTAAGCTCCAACTTTTCCGCTCAGCATAAAGGCAATGAGAAGAGGGCCCAACTCTCTGACGGTAGCGCTTGTTGATAGGCCCCCAAGCACCGAAAGCGCACCAAATTGTCGTAGCTGCATATTGAATTGAACCGACATCAGCGCTCCAACAAAAAATCCCGAGGAGGCCGTCGTAAAAAAAGACGCCATGGAAATGTTGTAAATTTGGGTCAAAATCGCTTCACGATCAATTTTGTATTTTCTGAGCGTTCTTATTATTTCGCCCAAAAACATGAGCCCCCCGCCCACTCCATCTAAAATACGAATGGCCGGAGTTATGATAACCATCGGCTTCGATCCTCCTCAGTAATCTCGGCCAAGAAGTCTTTTACAAGCGGCACTTGGCTCTTCAATAGCTCCGAGGGAGTTCCTAATGCGATTAATTGTCCTTGATCTAAGACGGCAATGCGATCTGCAATTTCAAGCGCACAATGCATGTCGTGAGACACGACTATCGAAGTCGTGTTGAGCTTTCTTGAAAGTTCAGAAATCAGGCGATTGATGGCATTGGTCGTGACGGGGTCCAGACCCGTTGTTGGTTCGTCAAACAACAGATAGCGAGGCTCGACAGCAATTGTTCGAGCTAAGGAAACTCGTTTCTGCATCCCGTAGCTGATTTGCGGCGGCAGCTTGTCCTCAACTCCCTCTAAATGAACAAGGTCGAGACACTCGGTCACTCGCTTTTTCACTTCTTCTGGAGTCATGCCGGGAAAGTGTCTTCTCAATCCAAAGGCCACATTTTCGTAAACGGTTAGTGAGTCAAAAAGCGCTGGATGCTGAAAGACCATCCCACACATCTTGCGAACCTCGAAGTATTCTTCTTCGCTCAATTTTGAAATCTCGCGACCCTCGAGGAGTATTTGACCGGACTCTGGTTTTAAAAGTCCGACAATGTTTTTAAGTAGAACGGATTTTCCGGTTCCCGATCGGCCTAAGACGAATAAAATCTCGCCTTCCGAAATCGCTAAACTAATCCCCTTAAGGACTTCTTGAGATCCAAAGCGTTTAGTGAGGTTTTTTACTTCAAGCAATGCGCACCTCACCGCGAATAAAGGCCTGCACGCGACGATCCGAATGCTTTTGTGTTTCTGCAACTCCGCCGGTGACAATGAGCTCCCGATCCGTCAGCAAACCCATGCGATCGGCCATTTGGTAAGCGCGATTCATATCGTTGGTGATCGATACAACTGTGGTTTTGAATTCTTTGTTCAATCTAATGATCAGGTCAATGATCAGGCGACTTGTGATGGGATCGAGCCCCGCTGTTGGATCGTCGTAGAAAATAATTTCTGGCTTCAAAATAAGCGCCCGGGCCACGCCCACACGTTTTTGCATGCCGCCCGAAATCTCATCCGGGAATTTTTGAGCGGCATGCGGAAGACCAACGGCCTCCAAAAACCAGTTGACCCGATCTTGTATTTCACTATCAGAAAGGTCCGATGACTCGCGCAATGGAAAAGCTAAATTTTCAAACACCGTAAAACTGTCAAATAAAGCGTTTTTTTGAAAAACCATCCCCATCCTTCGAAAAAGCTTTTCTTGATCACTCTTCGAAAGACGATGAATTTCTTCTCCGCCGATCAAAACTTTTCCAGAACTGGGACGAACAAGGCCCGCAATGGTTTTGATGAGCACCGACTTTCCGGCGCCACTTGGTCCGACGATAACAAAGGTTTCTCCCTTGCCGACTTTCAGATTAACATCGCAAAGGAGTGGCTTTTGATTGTCAAAGCTAACGGTCAACTGGCTCACTTCAATCATTCCTTCATCGTCATTCTAAGAAAGAACGATTGCAAGTAGTTAATGCGTCATGTCACTATCATTTAACTTGCGCCCCACACGGAGGGTCGATAAACACGAAAGATACACTCGACATCTGAAGAATATGTCAATGAAGAGAGGTTTTTATGCCGAGTTTTGAGCGCGTCAAAGTTCCGTCTGGTGAAAAGATTAAAATTCTATCAAACGGGACGGTTCAGGTTCCTGAAAATCCCATTCTTTGTTTTATTGAAGGCGACGGGACCGGATCGGATATCTGGAAAGCTTCGCAAAGAGTTTTTGATGCGGCCGTTGAAAAGGCGTACGCCGGAAGAAGAAAAATTTCTTGGTGTGAGGTTTACGCTGGCGACAAGGCTAAGGAAGTCTATAACGGAAACATTTTTCCTCAAGAAACGCTCGATGCCATAAAAGAATTTGTAGTGGCCATTAAAGGTCCCCTGTCAACTCCGGTTGGCGGAGGATTTCGCTCTCTCAATGTTGCCATGAGAAAAGATTTGGATCTCTACGCCTGCGTGAGACCGGTGAAATGGTACCCTGGGGTACCTTCGCCCGTCATAGCCCCTGAAAAGGTGAACATGACCATTTTCAGAGAAAACACCGAAGACGTTTACGCCGGTGTTGAGTGGCAAGCGGGCTCACCCGAAGCCAATAAAGTGATTCAAGTCATTCGAGAACTTAAAAAAGATGTCCGGGAGCTTTCTGCCATTGGCATTAAGCCCATCAGTGAGTTTGGCTCCAAGCGTTTGGTGAGAAAGGCGATCAAGTACGCCATCGAAAATCGCTTGCCTAGCGTCACCCTTGTTCACAAAGGCAATATCATGAAGTTTACTGAAGGCGCCTTTAAAGATTGGGGCTATCAGGTCGCCGCTCAAGAGTTTGGCGATGTCACTGTCACGGAAACAGACTTGTCAGAAAAATTTAATAACAAAACGCCCGCGGGAAAAATCGTCATCAAAGATCGCATTGCGGACAACATGTTTCAGCAAGCGCTTTTGCGTCCTGACGAATATTCCGTTTTAGTGACAACTAATTTGAATGGGGATTACCTTAGTGATGCCCTCGCCGCTCAAGTTGGCGGACTCGGCATTGCCCCCGGTGGAAACATCGGCGACGGCTTTGCCGTATTTGAGGCCACTCACGGAACGGCTCCAAAATACGCCGGTCAAGACAAAGTCAATCCGGGCTCCGTGATTCTCAGCGGCGTCATGATGCTCGAATACCTCGGCTGGAAGGAAGCGGCCGCGTTGATAGAAAAAGGCATGACCCGCGCCATTGCCAACAAAACTGTCACTTATGATTTTGAACGGCAAATGAAAGGCGCTAAGCTTTTGAAGTGTTCAGAATTTGGATCAGAAATCATCGCTCAAATGAAGTGAGGAGACACAATCATGAAACGAGCCAAGATTACTGTAGTTGGAGCAGGATTTGTCGGATCAACGGCCGCACACTGGGCCGCCGCTAAAGAATTGGGAGACGTGGTTCTCTTAGACATCAACGAAGGTGCTGCCAAAGGAAAAGCACTCGACCTTTTCGAAGCTTCTCCGGTTGAGCAATTCGATTCCCGAGTCAAAGGAACCGCTGACTACAAAGACACGGCTAACTCAGATGTCGTTATTATCACCGCCGGCCTTCCAAGAAAGCCCGGCATGAGCCGTGATGAACTACTTGCTGTTAATAGTAAAATAGTGCGTGAGTGCACCGAGGGGATTGTGAAGTATTCTCCTCAAGCCGTTTTGATTATCGTCTCCAACCCCTTAGATGCCATGGCTTACGTCGCTATGAAGACTTCGGGATTTCCTCGCAATCGCGTCCTTGGAATGGCGGGCGTGCTTGATACGGCGAGATTTCGCTCGTTTATTGCAGAAGCATTAGATGTCAGCGTTAAAGATGTGCAAGCTATCGTGCTCGGCGGACATGGCGATACCATGGTACCGATGCCAAGACATTGCTCCGTTGGCGGAGTGCCCATCACTGAAATGATGCCCAAAGATCAACTCGACAAACTGATTCAAAGAACCCGCGATGGCGGAGCCGAAATTGTGAATTTATTGAAAACAGGTTCGGCCTATTACGCTCCTTCAGCAGCGGCCGTGCAAATGGCAGAGGCTATTATCAAAGATCAAAAGCGCATTCTGCCTTGTGCCGTTCATCTCGATGGTGAATATGGCGTTAAAGGACTTTTTATTGGCGTGTTGGCTAAACTTGGAGCCTCGGGCCTTGAAAAAGTAATCGAAATTAAGCTTAACGAAGAAGAGCAAACTCATCTCAACAAGAGCATCAGTGCCGTAAAAGAACTTGTGGGCGCACTTAAATTATAAAGGACACCATCAATGAATATTCACGAGTATCAAGCTAAGGGACTATTGGCTCGCATGGGAGTAAAAGTTCCCGCCGGTCAAGTGGCCTTCACGGCCGATGAGGCGACCCAAGCCGCCAAAAAAATTGGAGGCTCGGTTTGGGTTGTAAAAGCCCAAATTCACGCCGGTGGCCGTGGCAAAGGGGGCGGAGTTAAAGTTGTTAAGTCCCTGGACGAAGTGACTTCGCAAGCCAAAAAAATGATCGGCATGCAGCTCGTCACTCATCAAACCGGTCCCGAAGGTCGCAAAGTTGGAAAAGTTTTGATCGAAGCTGGTTGCCAAATTAAAAAAGAATATTACGTTGGATGCGTTCTCGATCGTGCCACCAGTCGAGTGGTGATGATGGCCAGCTCCGAAGGCGGCGTCGAGATCGAAGAGGTTGCCGAAAAGCATCCTGAGAAAATCCACAAAGAAGTTATTGATCCCGTCTCCGGCCTATCTGGCTATCAGGCGCGAAAGCTTGCTTTCAAGATCGGTATCCCTGCAGCTTCACTCAATAAAGCGGTTGGATTTTTCACCAGCCTCTATGACGCCTTTATTAAATACGACTGTTCCATAGCGGAAATTAATCCGCTGATTGAAACTCAAGACGGCGACATTATGGCTCTCGATGCCAAAATGAACTTTGATGATAACGCTCTTTATCGCCACCCGGAAATCGTAGAGCTTCGCGATCTCGCCGAAGAAAATCCTAATGAAATCGAAGCTAGCAAGTTTGGCCTCAGCTACATTTCGCTTGATGGAAATATTGGCTGTCTGGTGAACGGTGCCGGACTCGCGATGGCCACTATGGATATTATCAAACTTGCCGGTGGTGAGCCCGCCAACTTTTTGGATGTGGGTGGAGGAGCCGACAAAGCCAAAGTTACGGCCGCCTTCAAAATCATTCTTTCCGATCCTAACGTAAAAGCGATTTTAGTGAATATCTTTGGCGGCATCATGAAGTGTGACATCATTGCTGAGGGCGTTATTGCCGCTGCAAAAGAAGTGGGACTGAAAGTTCCTTTGGTTGTGCGACTCGAAGGAACAAATGCCGACAAAGGAAAGCAAATACTCAATTCGTCTGGGCTTCAGATCACTGCCGCCGACGGCATGGGCGATGCCGCCCAAAAAGTAGTCGCAGCCGCTAAGGGAGCAAAATAATGAGCATCATGATCAGTAAAAACACGAAGGTTATTTGCCAAGGCATTACCGGATCCCAAGGCACGTTTCATACAAAACAAGCCATTGAGTACGGCACCAAAATGGTGGGCGGAGTCACACCGGGCAAAGGCGGAACTCAACACGAGGGGCTTCCGGTATTTGACACGGTCGATGAGGCCGTTAAAAAAACCGGAGCCAATGCGAGCGTCATTTATGTTCCTCCTCCATTTGCTGCCGATGCCATTATGGAAGCCGTTGATGCTGGAATTGAGTTGGTCGTCTGCATCACTGAAGGAATTCCCGTTTTAGATATGGTCAAAGTGAAGCGATTCATGCAAGGCAAGAAATCTCGTCTTATTGGGCCCAACTGCCCCGGAGTTATCACCCCAGGGGAATGTAAGATTGGAATTATGCCCGGTCACATTCACAAGCCCGGGCGCATTGGGGTGCTATCACGATCGGGCACTCTCACCTATGAGGCCGTCGGACAGCTCTCGAAGCTTGGAATCGGCCAAAGCACCTGTGTTGGAATTGGGGGCGATCCGGTAAATGGTACGAATTTTATCGACGTCCTTGAAATGTTCGCTCAAGACTCCGGAACCGACGCGGTCATTATGATCGGAGAAATTGGCGGATCCGCTGAAGAAGAAGCAGCCCACTGGATCAAAAAGAATATGAAAAAGCCGGTTGTTTCGTTTATTGCAGGAGCGACGGCCCCTCCAGGAAAGCGCATGGGTCACGCTGGTGCCATTATCAGCGGAGGACACGGAACGGCTGCTGAAAAATTTGAGGCCCTTCAATCTGCTGGATGCAAGATCGCTCGAAGTCCCGCTGAATTGGGTTCAACGCTTAAAGCCGCTTTAAGGTAAGTTGAAACAAGCAGGCTTGATCGCTAATCGGGCCTGAGCCAAAGTATGATCAGCTAAGCTTGTTAGGTCGACTTGTAGTCGAATGGCATAGTACCGAATAATATCTTTGTCCCAAAAATCCTTAAGAATAAATCGCGAACTCGGAACAAATTCTTTCTTAAGAAACTCTTCTTCGGAGTACTGGGAATCGTCCTTCATTTGTGCCATGAGGGCCGTCAGTGATTCTGTGATTTCAACGGCTTTTTCGGGATTCAATGAGTAGGTTTTTGAAATTTGTGCTTTGATAAGTTCAATTTGCATATAACGATAACTTGAAGTGGGTTCGTCACTATAAGATATTCTGCCGTACTCGGGAATAAGCTGCTTAATCATGATTTCCTTTTCAACGCTTGGTTGCGTCAGCCATGGAACCAATCCCTCATATACTTTCAAAAGCGCTCGCGATGTGATCCAAAACATATGTTGATCCATCCCTCGATCGCTTTTGCTCGCCAGGGCATATTTTTCCACAGCAGAACTGAGCTTGGAAACTTCAGCTTGACCACCTTCGTTGATTTTGTGAATCGCGGCCAAGGCAAGAGGCGATAGCTCAATTTGCTTAGAACAAGGGGCTTCTTGGGCCAAGGAAGGACCAGAATGGAACACAAATCCTAGACACACCAGGCAATTTTTCCACATGGGACGACTCTCTCTCTCGTAGACTTAGTTTTACTCTCTCAAGGCCTTTCCAATTCAATTTCAGGGCCACAAATCGGATTAACGGGCTTGTCTTGACGGCTGATGGCCCCGTGTGGCACAAACCCAGGTATTAAATAGGAGAACAATATGGTTGAACAAACCTTCAGCATCATTAAACCCAATGGCGTCAAAAAAAATGTCGTTGGAAAAATTATCGATCGATTTGAATCCCAAGGCCTTAAAGTGGCCGCGGCGAAACTCGCCCGCCTTACTAAAAGTCAGGCCGAAGGATTTTACGCCGAACACAAAGAGCGACCATTTTTTGGGGAGCTCGTCAGCTTCATGACCTCGGGACCTGTTTTGCTTATGGTCTTACAAGGCGACAATGCCGTTGAGAAAAATAGAAAAATCATGGGCGCCACTGATCCGAAAAAGGCTGAAGCCGGAACCATTAGACGAGACTTTGGAGACAGCGTAGGAGAAAACACCGTTCACGGCTCAGACAGCCCCACAAGCGCCAAGCGAGAAATCGCTTACTTCTTTGACGCCTCCGAAATCTGCAACGCCTAAGCCGGGAGACCGGATTAGGCTGCGCATTGACTCGTTGTCTCACGGGGGAAGCGGGGTCGGAAGACACGAAGATTTCGTGTTTTTTGTCCCCTTCACTGCCCCCGGAGACTTGATTGAAGCCGAAGTTGTAGAAACCAAGAAAAACTACGGCGATGCGATTTGCCTTTCAATATTGGAGCCCTCGTCCCATAGAACGGTTCCCAAATGCCCTGCCTTTGGAACTTGCGGGGGTTGCCAGTGGCAACATGTTAATTACACTGAGCAGCTCCACCAAAAACAACTCATGATTCACCACGCGATTTCTCGCATTGCAAAAGAAGAAAGCGTTTCCATTCCGTCGGTGATTCCGTCGGAGTCGCCGTTCGAGTATCGCAATCGAGCCCAGCTGAGAATGAAAGACGGAGAGGTTGGGTTCTTTCGAAGAAAATCTAACGAAATTGTGGATATTAACCATTGTTACCTTTTAGAACCACCGCTTCAACAAGAGCTCGAAGCGTTACGCCGACTGGAAACCGAAAAGCCTCACAAATCCATTCATAAAGTCGAAATCTTTTTGGATAAAAAAGGACAGGTTGTTCGAACCGAAAACCGAAATCATTCCGAAGATACCGGCTTTTCTCAAATCAACACGAAACAAAATGCCGTCCTCATTGAACATGTTAAACAGGCGCTCGGACCACCAAAGCCTGGAAGAAACCATCTCTTGGACTTGTACTGCGGAAACGGCAATTTTTCGTTTCCACTGAACGAAGTGGGCTGGGATGTCTACGGGGTCGATCTTTCCAAGGCGGCTATTCACGAAGCTCGTCAAAATTCCAATAGCCTGACGTTTTTTTCGTGCTCCGACGCTATATGGGAAACTCAAAAACTCGCCAAGCGGGGCCGAACGTTCAACGCTGTTTTGTTAGACCCTCCTCGCATTGGCGCGGGAGAATCCCTTTGGCCAGCACTTGAGAAGCTCGAACCCGAAGTCATCATTTACATCAGCTGTAACCCATCAACGTTTTCTAGAGATTGGGCCCGACTTAAAAAGGCAGGTCCCTACAAACTTCATTCACTACAAGGTTTTGATATGTTCCCACAGACTTTTCATGTGGAACTAATGGCCGTTGCGCATCGCATAAACAATTGTAAATAGCCCAACCATTTGCTAGCGATAAAGTATGAGAAAACTTCTACTTTTAGCCATTTTGTTCAGTGCCTTTGGATGCAGTTCGGCCGGAGTCAAAAAAGAAAAGGCCCAACTTCATTTGCGCATTGGTACTCAAAACCTCATGAAGGGCTTTTATCCTCAAGCACTCAAAGAGTTAATCGAAGCCGAAAAGCATGACCCTGAGGATCCGGTGATTCAAAACAATCTGGGGCTTGCGTATTTTGTTCGCAAAGAGTTCGATCGAGCGCAAATTCATATTTCCAAAGCCGTGCAGCTTAACCCCAACTACACCGACGCAAGAAATAATCTAGGCCGCGTTTTTATTGAAATGGCAAAATATGATTCCGCCATTCAAGAACTCTTACTTGTGGGTAAAGACCTTACTTATCCCCAGCCCGAAAAAGCCATGGTAAACCTGGGCATTGCATATATGAAAAAGGGTGAGCAGGTGCAGGCACAAGAAGCTTTTCGAAAGGCCTTAGAAAGTAACGGTTCGTTTTGCCCCGCTCACAATTATTTCGGGCAGTCCCTATTTAAGGCCCAAAAATTTGCCGAGGCCTCACAGGCTTTTGAATCCGCCCTACAGAATTGCGGCAACAAGTACGACGAGGCTCACTACTTTAGCGGCCTCACCTATTATAAACTGGGTCAGAAAGAAAAGGCTGTTGCGCGGCTTGAAGAAGTCGTTAAGAATTATCCTACGAGTGAGTACGCCACAAAAGCGAAGTCGATGTTAAAAATAATCCAATAGTTGAGCGGGTAAAAAATGAAAGAAATCGGTCAGCAACTTAGAGAACGCCGCGAATCGCTTAAGATTTCTCTTGAAGACGTTTCGATTGCTACAAAAATTAATATCAAGATTCTTCAAGCTGTTGAGGACGGTGATCTCAGTCGACTTCCTGCCAAACCATTCATTCGAGGGTTTGTACAATCATATGCCAAATACCTGGGTTTAGATGTCAATGAAGTGCTCCGACAATTTAACGAAGCACTTGGCACCGCTAAACCCGTAAGCTCAATGGTTTTACCAGAAACCAATGACGTTGAGAAAAATCTGCCCGGGTCGGGAAGAAATATTCTCGCCGTTGCCGCAATTGTGTTGGCCATAATCGTCATCTTGGTGATTCAAAAGGTCATCTCAGATCGCGAGCGCGCCATTGAAACCAGCGACACGGCCGCGATCACAGGTTCAAACTCTCCAATCTTAATTGAGTCATCACCGGCCGACATGGGCTTAGGTGAATCTTCTCCAACGCCGGTACAAGCGGTCATGCTTGAGTCTCCAACGCCAGCGGTGGCAGTTCTTAAACCAAGTGTGGCTCCAAGCCTCACTCCAACGCCGTCGCCAAGCGCAACGCCGAAGCCAAGCCCTTCACCGTCGCCGTCACCAAAACCGAGTCCAAGTCCGTCGCCCAAACCAACAGCAACGCCAACACCTGTGGCAAAGCCCTCAGCTACACCTGTTAAGGCTTCAAGCCCAACGGCAACCGCCGCAGAAGCGACCGGCCAAGTCAGCCAAACTCTGGTCGTTGAAGCCCTGGACTCTGTGACACTCAAAGTAAGCATCGATGGCGGAGCTCCTCAAGACGTCACCATGACGGCCGATCAAGTGCTGACTTTTAAAGCTCGTCGAAAACTATCTGTAACATCACAAAATGGCGGCGCCATTAGTATCATTCACAACGGAAAAGAACTTGGCGTGCCGGGCAATCTGGGGCAACCCAAGACCGTGGTTTTCGG
Organism: Oligoflexia bacterium; assembly: GCA_020847095.1. Taxonomy (GTDB): domain Bacteria; phylum Bdellovibrionota; class Bdellovibrionia; order JABDDW01; family JABDDW01; genus JADLCR01. Next base: position 18,199 of record JADLCR010000076.1, read on the forward strand.
ACAATGAGCTTTTGGCAAATATGGGCTGTTGCACTGCTGATCAAAGTCATCATGCTTCCCGTTTTGCCTATCACGCCCGATGAAGCTTACTATTTTGCCTGGTCCCGCCATTTATCGTTAAGTTATTTTGATCACCCACCGTTAATCGCTTGGATCATGTGGCTGGCACAACCCCTGTGGAAATCCCCCTTTGGCGTACGATTGCCCGCAGTGATCATTGGCCACTTGTCTATTATTCCGTTTGCTCTCGGTCTCCAGCGCCTGGGATTTTCCAAAAGAGCCTTGATTCTATGGCTCATGGCTTCACTCTTAGGTCCACTCACAGGGTTTGGTTCAATTATCGCGACTCCCGATATTCCCTTTATGTTTTTTTGGAGTTTAAGTTTCTATTTCTATGTCCTTTGCCTTCAAGACTCAGACTGGCGACATTGGACTTTTTTGGGGGCGGCATTGGGTTTTGCTCTGCTTTCTAAATATATGGCCGTTTTGTTTTTCCTCTGTGTGCTGACTCATATCGTAACAACTAACAGAATTTATCTTCTTAAGACTCTAGGACCTTGGCTGGGATTGGTAACAAGCGTTCTTGTTTTCTTGCCCGTAGTCATTTGGAATAAAGAAAACGAATGGGCTTCTTTCAACTTTCAGCTCAATCACGGTCTTGGTGGAAGTGACTTCCGGTTGAAATATTTTTTTGAATATGTTTCGGCGCAATTAGGATTATTGAATCCGTTCTTGGTTTTAGTTGTATTTAGCTCGGGGGCTTATTTTCTGAAAAAGCAGCGGCTTCTATTGGCCTTTGCCTTTGTTCCCCTATTCTTTTTTGCCTTCTCAAGTTTAAAAAGTCGCGTCGAAGCCAATTGGCCTTTGGCTGCATATCCATCAATGATGGCCTTAGCCGCCCTCGCTTTTGAACAGCACTCAAGACAGTCATGGGTGCAAAAAACTTGGAAAGTCGGGCTGGCGATGGCCACAGTTTTTGGGGTTGGCGTACTCACCCATGCCATTCGGCCTTGGCTTCCGATCCCTCCAGGTAAAGATCACTCACGCCAACTTCATGAATGGAAGCAAGACTTGATTGAATTACAGGGAGTTGCGCCGCTCTATGCGCGCACCTATCAAATGGCGGCCTACTATTCGTATTATCGAGAACCCGAAAACGAAGTTTTTAAAATCAAAGGAATCAACCGTCCCGATCATTACGATCATTTACCTCAATCGCAACCCTCTCAACCTTTTTACGCCGTATTAAAAGAAAACGACCTAATACCCGAATCGGTGGATCAACGTTTCGTGAAAGCATTTGTGAAACCTTTGCCAAGCGGCTATGGACTTTATCGGTTTAATTTAAAATGAAAAAACCCGTAGTCGCCTCGGCATTTTTTATTTTTTTCCTCGTCACAGCTCTGACCTTTGTGAGTTACCAAGCAACACTCCCATTTATCTCCCCTCCACTGCCCTTTGAAATCAGAAGATTTAACCATTATTCAGGTGTGACTCACGTCCATAGTCAACTCAGTAACGGCAGTGGTTCTATTGAGAACATTGCTAAAGCCGCGGCCATCGCTCAATGTGATTTTGTATTTGTCACAGACCTCAATCAAACTTCGCCGTCTCCCTGGGAAGAGGGATACCAAGACGGTGTTCTGATTCTCAAAGGACAAGAGTTTGGTCATCTTAATGGACATATTTTAGCCTACGGTTTTAGTGAGACCGAATTCTTGAGTGGACTCGGTCAAACCCAAATGAAGATCGATGACCTTCTTCAGCAACCAAGAAAGGTCAGAGGGGGTGGGATATTAATTGCCGCGCATCCTTTGTTAGAGCACCTGCAATGGCAAGAGCCTAACTTGCCCGGTCTCGACGGCATGGAAATTCTCAACGCCGATTCTTTGTGGAGAAAAAAATGGAAAGAGGCCTGGCCCAGTGCCCTTTGGAGCTTTTTACTTTTGCCTTTTAACCCTGACCTTGCTTTTGTTCGATTGTTTATTGATCCAACTGAAGAATTGTCTCTTTGGACCGAACAGCTTTCTAAGCGCGGCTTTCTTGGGCTTGCGGGCTCTGATGCTAAAGCAAATTTAACCTTATACACGGGAATGAAGATCAAATTTCCGTCTTATGCGCGCATGTTTCGATTATTTAAAAACCATGTCTGGTTGAAAAGCGAACTTACCGGTGATGTTCGATCAGACAGAAAAAAGATATTGAGTGCGTTAACTTCGGGTCAATTCTTTATTGCGTTTGATTTGCTTGGAGACCCAAAGGGTTTTGAATTTTTTGGCACACAAAAAAGAATCGATCACCTGCCGGGAGTCACGCTATCAATGAGCCAAGGTCCCGTTAAGCTTTTTACTGATCTCGGAAGAGATTTAGAAATTCCCCATGAAATTAATCTCTATAGAAACAACCAGCGCATCGCCACATCGAATCAGCGAAAGGTTGAGTGGAGTGTGACTGAGCCTGGCGCCTATCGGGTAGTCGTGCGGGTCATTCCGTCACTGCCTATCCCGGATGGAAAAGTGTGGTTCTCTTGGGTTTATTCAAACGCCATTCGAGTGGAGCCCTAAGATTTTTTGGGCTTAATCCAAAGTAGTCCCCGCGACTTGCCGCTGGAGGAGTCTCTCGTTTTGATACTTTCGTAAAGCTTACTCACTGGTGTCCAGTAAGGCTCATACCATTTTCGATCTGGATCCAAAATCAAGACCTGACCTTCCTTTTTATTGAAGGCTCCAATAACGGCATAGTGGCCGACGGCGGCGTCTTCGGTCAAAGTCGACTGTAAGAAGTTGGCAATAACAACATCTTTGGAATCAATATCGTTTGTTTCGAGAATTTGTTTAAGGTCTTCAAGTGTTTTGATTTCATCACCATAGATTAACTCAACGTTGAAATTCACTAGTTCCGTTTTTTGTAATGCCGTTTGCAAATAGCCTTTCAAGTCGGCCAACTCTACACCGCGCCCGAATCGCGAAACAGATCGTTGCCACTTTGAATTTCCCACCTTTTTCAAAAGTGAGTCTTGGGTGAACAGTTCATCGTCGGATGACATCTTTTTTTGTTGGTTAATGATGACATTTATTGCCGTTGTTGCGGCCGCGATACTGCAAGCCGAATCTGTTTGCTGACTCGTATAGTATCCAATCGTCCTCCAAAAATCTGATTGGGCATTTGGAATATTCTTGGTGCTTGCCAAAGATAACGGTTCCGATTGAGAGCCGTACTTCGGCGCGCCCAGCGTCGTTGCTGCAGAAAATATGAATAAAATGATGATTAAAAAGCTTTTCAAGTTTTAGATCCCTTAGCTTCTGGAATTTTGACCACTAGTCCATTCACGGCCTCAACCTGACAAGCCAATCGTTCCTTTGGGCCCCATCCGCGCATACGAGAGTGCTCAGCTTCTACATCTTCCGGTGGCTTTAGCCGCTCTTCGCCGGCCTCTACCCAAATTCGACAAGTTGTACAGCTACCCATTCCTCCGCATGAATGATTAATTGGGATTTCATTGCGAAGCGCTATTTCTAATATGGTTTCTCCGGGTTCAAATGAAAGGGGCTTTTTTCCCGGTTTAAAAACGATTGTGGGTGCTGGGAGTTTTTCCTTCGCCATGCCGCCATTAGAACTGAAGTTTGCTTGCATTCAAATGAGTTTTTAAGTAATTAAGAGCGATTCATTTTGGGGGATGCACATGATGCGCTTTGTCGCTTTCGATATTGAAACCACCGGTTTTTTGCCCAGAGTCGATCACATAGTCGAAATTGCGGCCGTTCGATTTGAAGGCAGCCAAATTTTAGAAAGCTTTTCAACACTCATTCAACCGCCCATTCCAATTCCTCCTGAAGCCACGCGCGTGCATGGAATAACTAACGATATGGTTCGCGGAAAACCAACTATCGATCAGGCTCTGATTCAGTTTTCCGAGTTTTGTGGCACCGATACACTCGTGGCCCATAACGCTCCGTTTGATGTCGAATTCATCAAGGCTGATGTGGAGAAGCACGAAGTACCGGCGCCCGCGGGTTTGATTTTGGATAGTTGTTTAATGGCTCGAAAGGTTATTCCTGGCGCTCCGAACTATCGGCTGGGAACCTTAGTCACCTTTCTTCAGATCTCTGCTAACGGCAATTACCATCGAGCCGAGGCCGATTCGCGCTACTGTGGGCAACTTTTTTCTCAGATGTTAACCCGCATTTTCAAGGCAGGGGCGGCACCGGTTATTGAAAATCTAGTTAACCTTTCCGGCGGTCAAGTTTTGAGATTTCCCCAAGTGCAGCGCTCGCACAAACAAATGGATTTATTTATCTAATTTTTATTCACAATCGGATGGCGTCGCCCTCGACCAAACGCATGAAGGCTGACCCTAAGAATGGGCGGAGCTTGCCATCGCTTAAATTCAGATTTCTGCAACGCCTTTTTCAACCACTTTTCAACTTCAGTTTTTGGGGGCCGGCTCTGCTCGACAATCTTGATAACCGCATCGTCGAGTAAGTTGTACGGTGGAAGTGTGTCTTGATCTTTTTGATTGGGTGCCAACTCGGCACTCGGAGCTTTTTCAAAAACGGCTTTGGGGATAATTTCTCTTCCGGAATTATAGTGGCGCGATAAGGCATATACCTGTTCTTTGGTTAAGTCTCCGATTGGACAAAGTCCTCCGCACAAATCGCCATACAAAGTAGAATACCCGGCGGCCAATTCACTTTTGTTGCTCGTGTTTAATAACAAACTTTGTTGAGCATTGGAAAAGGCCATTAAAACTAACCCTCTAAGTCGGGCTTGAATATTTTGCTCCGTAATTCCACTTGAATCACTCTCAACCCAATGGTTCAGCAGTTTCAGAAAACTATTGAACGGATCCATAATTGAAATTTGCTCAGTTTGAATTTTAAGATTTTTTGAAAGTTCTTGAGTATCCGTAACGGACCCTTCTGATGAATATGGTCCTGGAAGAAGAAGTCCAGTCACGCGATTCGGCCCCAAAGCATCGCAGGCAAGGCATGCGACAAGTGAAGAATCGATTCCTCCTGATAAGCCAAGGTGGACTCGCTTAATACCAAGCTTTTCGGCAAAGTCTCGAATTCCAAGCGTCAGTGCCCGGCGCAAATTTTCAATTTCATATTCCTTGGGCCTTACTTCGTACCGCTTATTCTCGATGTCAACAATCAGGAGATCTTCTTCAAATGAATGCGCCTCGGTCATTTCTTTTCCGGTGCCACCTAACACAAAACTTCGACCGTCAAAGATAAGTTCGTCCTGCGCGCCGACTTGATTAACATAGACGATCGGTGAACTTAATTTCTTAGCCCACCGAGCTGCGGCCTTTAGGCGCCGCTCACGGTGTCCAAGTGAAAACGGGGAGGCCGAGAGATTGACGATGAGGTCACAAGGCTTAATGCGCTTTAGTGGATCATGAGCGTAAGTAAGCCCTTTAATTCCTTCACCCCAAAGGTCTTCACAAACCGTTACGGCAACACGCCCAATGTTTGGAACTCTCAGCTGTAAAATTTCTGTTCCAGGTTCAAAAAACCGGGTTTCGTCAAAAACGTCATACGAAGGCAACAAATTCTTGTGCCCCAAATGAACTTTGCCCTTAATAACGACGACGGCGCTGTTGTGAAAGGGTTTACCCTGTTTTTTCTTATTTTTCGTAAACGCCCCAAAAACCACTGTCAGATCTTTTGGGAGTTTCGAAATCATGCCCGTCAATGCTCTTTGATGTGCTTCAATGAAATTTGGATCATCGAGCGCATCTACCGGGGGATATCCGCTGAGAGCCAGTTCTGAAAATACAACCAAATGGGCTTTCTTTGACCGAGCACGCTGACAAAATTCTAAAATCTTAGAGGCATTTCTTTGAAAATCTCCAAGGGTCGGATTGATTTGAGCGAGAGCCACTCTCATGGTTTACGGACCTTTTTTGTTTTCAGCCATTAGTTTCAAATAGGCAAGTAATTCCCTTGCCACTTTATCGCGATTTTTTAAATCCGGAGGAAGTCCCGGCATTGCCGTCCCCAGTCGCATAGAATTGGGATCCAGTATCCAGCGACTCAAAAATCGTGGCCGAATATATTCTGACACACTGACGGGATAATTGAGCTCGGGTCCAGAAGTCCCACCCTGACCATTAATTCGATGACAACCCATGCAGTACTTTTGAAATTGATAAAAGCCCGCACTTTCGGTTTTTGTCATGTTCCTGGGAGCAAGCTTGGGAAATTTTTCATTCAGGCGAATAAAATCAAAGCCAACGATTTGATATGGCCAATAGGCGCCATCTCCATTTTTTAACTCTGGCTTGTTGAGGTTTTCCCAAACTAAGTAGAAAGGCGCTAATTTTACCTTCTTTTTATTCTCATATTGGTGAATGAGATCAAAACCGCCCTCGGGTTTTGCAAATGCCAAATACGCCTTTTCTGTTAACAAGCGATGCACCGGGATGACCGGTTGATATCCATCGGCGCAGGTCACAAGCAAGGATTGCTCAGACTTCCATGAAGTGCCCAATATCTTCGAAAACAAATCTTCAATGGGAATTGCTGAATAAACAGCTTCAGCCCCTGAGTTTGGGTCATAAACTCGAACTGTTTGCGATTGGAATTTTTTCTGTATTTCTGTTGCCGAAATTTCCGCGGAAACTTTTCCAGAAAGACGAAACGAAATCGTCTCACCAAAGGCGTGATGACCAAGGCAAACTAATACTGCGACCAAAAACCCAATTCTCATGGGTTTGGATTCTACAGAACAGGCTGCTCTTTTACAACGACAGGCTTTGTTAGGCGAACTCTAGCCTGAAAGCCTTCTTGGTACCCATGATGATGCTCCACATGAGCCTCCGGGTACTTCCAGCAAAAATAACCGGTTCCAGAATCAAAATCGACAAGCCACAGCCCCTTGCCTTCAGCGCCAAGTTTGGCAATTTTACTTTGCCACTCTTCCACATGAGAACTGATCTTTTCTTCAAGTTCTCGGGTCTTCGCCTCGTCGATATCCCGTGTGGCTTCGACTAAGGTTAAAAGCCCTTTTATGCGGCTATTGGCTTCTTCGGTTATGCGCTTAATGATTGGAAGCAGCTCGTTGGCTTCTATTTGGGTAAACACCCGCTTTTGGTTAAGCTGAACAACTTTCCCCATACCCCTTATTCTCCCCTGGCGCCTTTATGTCACCGATGGTTCCATTTCGGCAACCTCAAAATACTGACAAATGCTGAAGAGGTTTAGGTTAAAACCCTGAATTCTTTACTGATTCTTACAGCAGAAGTCCGGCGGATCTTGTCTTGGCAAACAAATCCATGAGGTCTGAGCTCTTGAGTGGGAAGTATTGGGCATGGGCCTTAAGAATTTCTTGCAAATCCTCTTGCTCAAAACTGGGCTTGCGATCCATCAGCCAAGCCAATCGATCAGCAATATTTAGAGTTGCTACCCCCAAAAAGGCATCGGGGTTTCGGGTTCGAAGTAATGTGGAATCGTGGTGAAAATCGATTTCCATTTCAAGTTCGCGCAAAATACCAATGTTGTGAACCAACATTGAGCCTACTTCCGCATGGGTAAGATCGAAATATTTTTTTTCGATGGCGGCTTCATAACTATCGTCGTTCTGATTCACATCCCTTTGCGACTTCATTTCTTCTAATACCGGAAAATACTTTTCATAGTCGTAAAGACACAAAACAAGTTTTCCGATGTCGTGAAGAAGGCCAGCCGCAAAAATGATTTTTCTATGGGCGATAAAGACTCGTTCGTGACTTGCCAATGCCCAGGCAAGGGTGGCGGATCTCAAACTATGCTTCCATAAAAACTCGAAATGCGCCTCTAAGCTCCCCCATTTTTCTTCTTTTCGTACGGCTTGAGATAAAACATCAAATGCAAATCCCGCAATGTAGGCCAGTCCCACATATTCGTTTTTGCATTTTCGCGCATGCTCCTCGGCTAAGAGACAGTACTTCAAAACCTTTTCGGACTGTTGCAGGTCTTGGAAATCCCCGTCTGCTTTTGAATCAAAATTTCTAAGTAGACTGTGACCCAACACGCCGTTTCTAACACGCTGAAGGCCAATCAGAACCACCGCATGGCCTAAACTGGATACGACCGATGACTTCATATTTGAAGAGGCCGCCGCACAAATTTTTTCTGTAAAAAAAGCGTCTTGCCTAATGATCTCTTCATAATCATCGGCCTTTTCACTGCCGTGACTAATGCGCTCAAGAAGCCCTTGTGTAAGATCATTGAAATGAAAAGGCTTAAATGTTTTTTCAAACAAGCTGCGAAGATCCACCTGGTTAACACTCATCGCTTGTTACCTCGTGCCACGGCTACAAGTTGGGTTCCAACAAAAAAGATAATCGCCACAATGAGTGCGATAATCAGTAGCCACCTCAGTGCCTCGCCAATACTCCAAGGATTCTTGGCATTTTCTTCAGCAAGAGCTCGAGCCTTTTTTTCAGCATCAATTGTTGCTGCGGATTTTTTATCCCGTTCCGTTAAAGGAACGTCTTGGGACTTAGAACCAAGAGCTTTACCCGAAATTCGGCCCGCGGGAACGTAATCAGATCTTATTCCAGAGCCGCCACCAGCAAAAGATTCACCGCCACCGGCACCCGTTGACCCTGAAGAAACCTTATCACTTCCGGTGTACGCTTCACTTGCCTCACCACCCAGATTTGAACCAACTCCAGAGCCTCTTGCCGAATCAAATTCGGGGGCAGGCACGATGTTTTCACCGCCGGCGCGATCCCGAGCCCTCGCACCTCCAGAAAGATTTCCGCCCAACTGGTTTTCTTGATTGCCAGCTCCGGGGCCCGTGCCACCGGTAAGCGGAGGAGGGGCCGCGGGCCCGCCGGGCTGAGTTATCGCCGGGCCCGATGTGTTTGGGGGCGGTCGACCGTCTTGAAGGCTCCACCGAGGAGGCTGACACTGACCTGCGGCATCGCCGGGCAATACTCCATTTTTGATAAGGCACGCCAGGTAAGATTCTTCACCGATAAAAATGCGGTCCATAAAAACGCCAAAGCTTGAGACAAAGCGATACATGATGCCCAAAATAATAAGCACCACAACTCCCAGCAAAAGCACATACTCCACCACAGCCTGCCCTTTTTGGCGGCGCAAAAGAAGCGACATATCTAAAGAATATCACGAAGTTCGTGCACCCTCGAATGCCGAATGGGTCTTCCATTTAAGACCAAAGTCTTAGAACAGTGTTTGAAGCTCGGGATGAAGAGGGGCCAGAATTTGATTCCCAAGCAAAGTGCCGCGACGGTTGAGTTCCGTCATGATTAGTGATTTGGCTGCCTTAAGATTTTCAGCGTCGCCGGTAAAATAGGCAACCCCATGGCCACCCGAATTAGGAGTCACACGAATATCGATGACATTGACACGGCATCGGTTAAGGCATTCGTTAGAGATTTCAAGCAGGCTCGATATCGTTGAGGTTTCTAAAACCAAAACTCCCCCAACGACACTTTCTTTAACTTGCGCAAACACCGCCGGCAAAAGACTTTCATGGGGATGGGCCATCAGCGCGTGATCAAAAATGTTTTCCGCATAAACGTTTTGCAGCTTGTCCCAAGTGCCCATCAAACTTTCTTTGGTTCCGTCTAGGAGAATCAGAACTCGACCTTGGCCAAGGGGATTGAAATCAAGAAGCTTTACCGCAGGCCCCAAGCTATTTTGCAGGGCCGTCATGGCCTGGGCAACTCCGTTAATTTCCACGGCGAGTAAAGAATCCTGATAAATCATGGGAGAACCTTACCTAAGCGATTAGCGAAAAACAAGCCCTAAGGCCCGTTCCTCATACCTCAGAAATTCGCCATAATACTAATGTTGACCAACTTCCATTTGAAAGGGGCATTTTCATGATTCGGACACTTGTATTTCTTTTGGCGCTATCGATTGGATCGATAGCCTCAGCAGGAACTGATCTTCGACCTTTTGGCGATAACATTCGGTATTTCAAACTGAATACCTACAACCCGTATAAGCATAAAGTCGGACAAGCTGCTGGTTCAAACTGCTACGGCTACGTGACTGGTAAACAAGGCACAGCATTTTACAAAGTAGAGGCCAAAGGGTCGGAGTGTCCACCCCGCTCAGCAAAGATTGAAGGCAAACTTCAAGAAGACCAACAATCTTTTTCAGGTGGCACCTACGTTAAACTGGGTGGCGCTGACAAAGGAATTGAAGCGGACTCCGTTGGCGTTCGACTCCTCGACAATGGGAAGTTAGAATTCGTTCAATTTGACAATGGAAGCACCGGCGGAGTGACTCAAGAAAGAGAATTAAATGGTGAAGAAGTTCACCTCAAAGATGTCCACTCCGTTGAAAAATTAAGAAAAGAAGTTAAGACTCTCGAAGCTAAACGGGAAGAAGCGCACGCGCGCCGAAAACCCTTTAAGGACGAAAATAAATACCAGGAATTAAAGGATAAACTCCAAGCCTTTGACCTTTGTGATAACGTTCCTAGCACGGGCGGCTGCGTCACTGGGGCCGTTGCTGTTTCGACAGCACCCACTCCGGCTCCAGAAGTTTCAGTTTGTGATGCTGCTGGATCTTCAAAATTTAAATCCGGGGCACTCGACGTTTATTGTGTCGATAGTGCGTCATGCACCGTTGAGAAATGCCGCGAGCAGTACGGAAGAATCTCCAATCCCGATTGGAAAGACGAAAACACCAAACAAAAACTCCCGGCCGCGTTAAAAGCTGCGGCTCAAGCTCTTAAAAAAGCCCAAGAGGAGTTTAATAAACAAGTGGCCATTTTTGTTGAAGGCCAACAGGCGGCTAAAGATAATCCTGTTGATTGCGTGAGACTTCACAAATCAACCAAAAAAGGACCTTTCCAGTACCATCATGGAGTTGAACTAGTAAGAGAACTTGACTCAATTGAAGCGGATTGCAAAGGCGGCGCAGTCCAAGAGCCACCAAGTGGCGGAGCCACATCAACCCGATAATCGCTGGCCCTAGAGGCAAAGTTGGTTCAACAGCCCGCCCCGAAAACGGGCGGGTTTTTTGTTTTAAAAGGAAGAAATGAAAATGAATCGTTGGGTTTTAGCTTTTTTAGCAATTACCGTGGTCGAAGCTAAATCTCTAGCTAAAAATGCCTGCGATGGGAACTTGGCCCAGACTTATGTTTGCGCAAGCACAGTCGTTTGCATTGATCATTCATTCTCGGTGAAGGGTGACTTAATTGGTTGCGTGAAGGTCGATGCGCGCAGCATTGACCTTGATGAAATTGCCACTCACGAGCAAGTTGGCTACCAAGACTCTGGATATGCCCGTTTTGACGAAACCAAACATCGGTATACTAATATTAGACGTATTTCGGGAAGTGGTTCAAAATCCGGCCGAGGAATAGTTTCGGATATCAATGAAGCTTTGGGCCAACTCATCGTTTTAAGAAAAAAAGCGCCTCGTGGAAAAACGCCCTTGGCACCAGCAGCGCTGCCGGCGCCGCAGGCGCCGCCCGCACCACCATCGCCACCATCGACCACAACCCGAACTGTAGAAACGACTGCCCCCAAGAAAGACCATGAGAAGAATCCGGTGCCCGTCTACACGACTGATGACATTCCTCCCGCGCCCCAATCGGTGCCTCCTTCAACCGCCCCAACAACTCGTTCTATTGGGAGGGTTTACACCAATCAAGATTTACCAGGTCCTAAAGTTGAGGCTCCTCCCACATTAACTTTTGTGGGCGACGCCCCCCCTCAATCACAGACCCAAGCCGCTTGCCCATTTTTTGAAACATTTCAAGGGTTCAAACGGGAGTTGTGCGGAAGCTTTTTCGCGTGCCAGCAACAAGTGGAAATGCGCTTTTTCGATGGCGCTTGTAATAATTTAAATTCACTGGCCTGTGCAAATCTCATTCAAAAGGCTTATCAAACTAAAAATTATGTTAAAACCACAGCTCTTGATATCTCACTTTTGACTCGAGCACGACGACATAAAAGTTTGGTAACTCCAAACAAAACAAAAGCTATTTCAAAATTTTTAGAGACTTACCAACCAGATCCAACTGAAAAATTTGACCAATGCCTTATCCAAAAATGGCAAAAAGTTGCTGAGTCCGCAGATGCAAAAAAATTCTGCCAATCAAGCGTCATCGAAACATTAAAAAAAGAGTTGCCCGTTTGGGGAGGACAAAAATCAAGGGATCCCCGCTACGAGTATTGTAACGAGGCCTATAAAATCCTAACCCAATGTCTTAAAACTCATCGCCCGGCTTCTTGGCTAAAAATTCATCCTGATTTGGACGTTGAGGGATCGACGATTTTTCAAGAGGTGCTCGGCTCACGAGCGGACCGGCGCATCGGCCCCGAAGATCCATCAAAACTTAAAGAGACTCATTTTCAAAACGAAAGAGACGCAAGAAATAAAGAATTTGTCAGTCATTTGCTATCCAGAAACGATCTTAAAACCGGACTCAAAATTGACCCAGCCGACCTTGTGGCGCCAGAGTCTTCAGATCTTTACTACAAATTTTTTCCGACCTATTTAGCAAGTCTCACTTACGTCACTTATAGAGAAGCGTGCACCAAAAAATCTCGCCCCCAAACTTCGACCATAGAAAGACCCAATCAGCCAGCGGTACCGGCCAAGTAAAGATTTAACTATTCGCGCCAGCTTAAATGATAGTCCTTCCATTCACAGGTTTCGGCCTGCGCTGTGGGACGCAATGGCTTAAAGGTATCCACCATCACGGCGTATTCGTTGGTCATGGTTTTGGATTTCACGCCCTCGGCGGCACCCGGATGAGGCCCGTGGTGAATTCCATACGGATGAAAGGTGAGCATTCCAACCCCCATGTTCTTCCGAGAGAAAAAGTCGCCATCGTGATAGAAAATCACCTCATCACAATCGATGTTGCGATGGTAAAAAGGTACCCGGTTAGCGGTTTCATCGGATTCGAAGGGTCGCGGAACAAAACTGCACACCACATAGCCCTGGCCTACAAATGTCGAATGCACACTGGGCGCTAAATGATAGCGATGACTGATAACGGGTCGAAAATCTTTGATGTTGACTTTGAACATGGTCAAATCACCCTTCCAACCAACGCAGTCCAGGGGATGAAATGAATAAGTCACATCGGTCATTTGCCCTTCGCGCTTAATCCGAACAATAAACTCCCCTTTTTCTTCGAATGCCTTTGGCTCCGGAGTTTTCATACAATCAGCGTCAAAAAGCGCGTGTCGCCCCAAAAGCCCCTTATCCGGAAGATCGACTTCGGAGGTCGATTCGATGACAAAATACTTTTGATTGCCAGATCCAGCACTCAAACGGTGAGTGGTCCCCTTGGGGATAACCACATAATCGCCCCGTTCGTAAGTTAACGGTCCAAAATCCGAGTCGACCGTACCGGAACCTTCATGAATGAAGTAAACAAGGTCTCCGTCAGAGCACCGATAGAAATATTTCATGCTGCCTGAGGGCTGCATGAACCCTAGTTTAACGTCTTCGTTTTCTAGAACAAAAGTTGCCTGCCATGGGTCTGTTTGCGCGTTTGTCTTTAGCAGATTATAGGCCCGTGGTTTACACGGCCCGTCAATTTTCACCCAGTTTGTTGGTGGATTTTTATGATAGAGGTGCGAGGCGCGGCCAAAAAACCCTTTTCGACCGTGTTCATCTTCATAAGTTCCCTTTGGAATTTCGACGTGAGCCTGACGAGTAGTTTTTCCTTTATTTTGATGAAACATGAAATCCTCCAATGCAGTGAATCATGCCTCACTTGCTTCGGCCATGCAACCCCCTTATACTCGACTGATGTGGCGAGAGCTAAAAAGATTTATTGTGGGCGCTCCGTTATCTACGGATCGCGTTCAGCATGAGCGTTTGTCTAAGAAAAAGGCGCTCGCTGTGTTTTCTTCGGATGCTCTATCGAGCGTCGCCTACGCTACTGAGGCCATTCTTGTAGAGCTCTCTAAAGCCGTTATTGTTGTTAACGCGCTCCCTTGGACTTGGCCCATTTCGTTAAGCATCTGCGCTCTGCTTTGGATTTTAGTTATTAGTTACAGACAAGTGATCAACGCTTACCCCAACGGCGGCGGAGCGTACATCGTCAGTCGCGAAAATTTAGGCGAAAATGTCGGCCTCATTGCTGGAGCTTCTCTTCTTATCGATTACATTTTAACCGTTGCGGTTTCCGTTGCCGCCGGTGTTGCAGCAGTGACTTCGGCCTTTCCGGAGCTGAAAGAACATGCGGTCTTGATCGGTAATATGGCCGTCATTGCGCTGATGTTCATGACCCTAAGAGGCGTTCGCGAATCTGGAACTGTCTTTGCGATTCCCACCTACGTGTTTATCTTTTCATTGATCATTCTTTTTGCTTGGCTGTCTTTTGTACCCGCGCCCATTATTGCCGAAGGGGCTTCGGCACCACTTGTTCCAAAAACCACCGATGGAGTTGGGATTTGGCTTATCCTTATTGCGTTTTCAAGCGGTTGCGCAGCGCTTACAGGCGTTGAAGCAATTAGCAACGGGACTACCGCATTTAAAAAACCGGAAGCTCAGAACGCAAAAGCAACGATGGTCTGGATGGCGGTCATTCTCGCGGTTTTGTTTTTGGGAATTGGCTACTTTGCTCATCAATTTCAAATTCTTCCATCGGAAAAAGAAACCGTCGTCTCTCAGCTTGCAAGACAAACGGGAAGCACTTGGTTTTATTACGTCGTTCAGGCCTCAACCGCCTTAATTTTGTTTCTTGCCGCCAACACCAGCTTTAACGGCTTTCCCATTGTCACTTCGCTCTTAGCAGAAGATCGTTACCTCCCAAGGCAACTCGCTAGTCGCGGCGACCGACTCGTTTTTAGTAATGGAATTGTCGGACTAAGTCTTATTTCCATGTTTTTGATTTGGCTGTTTAAGTCCGATGTTCATCTTTTGATTCCGCTTTATGCTATCGGAGTTTTTCTCAGCTTTACATTAGCTCAGGCTGGAATGGTCAAGTTTTGGATCACCACCAAAGAAGGATCGTGGCGCCGAAACGCCCTTATCAACACCGTTGGCGCTATTACAACCTTAGTGGTTCTTTTAATCATTGTTACCACCAAATTTCCCCAAGGCGGCTGGATTATCTGCCTCACCACTCCGCTCTTGGTTTTTATGTTCAGACGAATTCACCACCACTATCAAGTGGTCGGCGAGCAACTGCGCATCACTTCGCCTGAACATCACATTCCTGATGTGGCGTCACACGAAGTTGTTATTCCAGTAAGCGGCATTCATAGCGGTGTCATTGAAGCTCTTGAATACGCGCGTACCATTAGCAAGATGGTGGTCGCCGTTTACATCGACATCTCTCCGCGCACGACACAAAAACTGCGCGAGGATTGGGCAAAGTTTGGAATGGGCATTGAGCTTAAGATTCTTAAAAGCCCCTATCGATCGGTTACACAGCCATTGTTTGATTTTGTGGACGAAGTATCAAAGCGCCACCCCAATCACGTCATTACCGTTATTATTCCTGAGTTTGTGACGGCCCGGTGGTGGCAAAATCTGCTTCATAACCAAACGGCAATTATTATCAAAGCAGGCCTCACCTTTAAAAAGCGAGTCGTGGTTACGAGCGTTCGCTACCATCTTGATAAAGGCTGAGATTACTCTTTGAGTCTAAATTTCTTCTTAATATCTTCGCTGCCTTCGCTCGCCGAGTACATAATGACCGGAGTGACGAAAACCACAAACTGACTCTGGTTGCGTTGAAATTGTCGGCTTGCGTACAAAGAAATCAATGGATTCTCAGAAGCCCCTTGCGGCAATCGATTGTAGGCCATACTTGAATCGTTTGAAACAAGACCGCCGATGGCAGCACTTTGGGTGCTTCTCACTGCAACTCGCGTTTGAATAGACTTATTACTCACCAATGGGCCTTTTTCGGTTTGGCCAATTAAACTCTTCAAAGCAAAGTTAATCGTCATGTTGATCGAGTCAGATTTGCTGCTCACAATTTGAGGCGTGATATTCATTTCGATACCCGCTTCTTCAAAATTTGTCGTGAGTTGGCCATATTGGTTTTGAACCGTATAAGGAATGCGGGTCAACGATTTGATTGATCCGGGATTTCCGTCTTGAACAATAATGCTTGAACTTTGAAGCACTCGCGCATGTCCATGAGCCTTAGCAAAGTTAAGTTTTGGCAACAAGTCGTTGATGGTACCCGTAATGGTGGTCAACACCCCGCCCGCCACATCACGACTACCACTGGAAAACTGAATGCCGGAATTTTCTTTTAGCGTAGGCGTCCATTGAAAACGAAAACCCTTGGTGTAATCTTTTTGCAATTCCACAAAGTGAACGATGACCTTAATGATTTTTCCGGGTTGTGGCTCGGGCCCCGGCTTAATCGTCAGCAAATTGATAACTGAATCTACTTTTCGCTTCTTTAATAACCCCGCACTCTCGGCCGCCTCTACCACCACATCGGGTACGTATGTTTTGGCGATAATCTCTGCTTTTTGTTTTTCGCCATCACTGGAGGCAACTCCCTCGAGAATAAATTTTTCATTAACGGCACGAACATGAATTTCCGGGTTACCGATATCTCGCTCGATGAGTTCAGCAATTTTCTTTTGAGCAAGAGGGCTCATGGTGACAATACTTGTGGCCACATCGCTAAATTGCGCGACTACCGAATAGATACGGTTCATGTCACGGGGGAGGAGAATTTCGCCGTCCACCACGACTTTGCCGTTGACGATTTTTATACTAATGCCATCAATATCACCCAAAAGGCTCTTAATTTCATTGGCAACGCGATTAAGGTCATTTTTCTGAACAACAATGTCGTACTGGGCAACGAGATTGCCCTTAGAGTCTCTCAGGCTAAAGTTCGTACGTCCCGCCTTCTTGGGCTCAAACCGAATGAGCTTAAGCTGAGGCGCTACCGAGATGCGTACGATTTCTTTATTGTATGGCGACTCATCACCAATGGTCGCCGGCATATTTTCGACTTTTCGCTCTTCCGTAAGTCCCAATGTGAGATTGATGCGGCTTTTCGCCCACGCCGGCGTGGCGATTAGGCTTAGCGCCATCATCATTTGAAATATAAAACTCACCTTCTTCATGACCCCTCCAGGGTTAATACTTCACGTCACTACCCCGAATCTCCGAAAACGGAGATGCGGGTTGTCGCGGCTGCTGTTGTTGTTGCTGCTGTTGAGCCGCCGCAGCGGCCTGGGCTTTTTGCAATTGCAGTTGAAGACTGCGGTCACTATCCATTCCTAAAACACGATCTACGGTACTTGTCGCAATTCTCTGCAGCACCTTATCGTTGCCATTTCTTAGAGTTAGAAAAATACTGCCAGGTGCAACGCTCAATATATAAACTAGGTTTTGAGCTTCATCGGGGTTTACTTCTACCGTTACGGTTGAATAGCCCGTATCGCCGTTAAGATTTTTATAAACCGGCTTTCCGTTAAAATTATCGAGCTCTAAAATTCTTGGAATATTATTGGTGACATTTAGTCCAGTCGCCAAAACCAAGATGTCTTGAAGCAGCGTTTTAACTTCACGTCGCTCATTCTTTCCATCACCGTAAGAAATACTCGTGAGCACATCGATACGATCACCGGGGCGAATGAGTTTTCCAACGCCGCGCACCTCATCAACAGGAATGGTAATAGCTCTTTTATTTAGCGCCACTTGATGAGCAAGGCCTGTGCTAGGCCCGGGAGCTAGAAGTTTGGTTAAAATAATTTGCTCGCCCTTTTTAATGGGCGTTGCCGCAACTAACCCCACGACATCTTCAGGACTTTCAACAGCCCCCGGCTGCAAAAAGTCTGTAGGGCGCTCTTCTTGAGTGACCATTGTTTCATCAATGGAACTCATTTCTAAAATATCTTTTGCTGCGATTAGTACCGTTTTCGTGGATCCGAATTTTTTGTCATAAACAGCCTTTTGCTCTTGAGTGTACGAGTAAATCAAGAACATGGCAAAGAGCGCGGCTCCAATTGAAATCCAAAATGTTCGACTATTTTGATTCATAGCTATCTCCCGCACCGAGCGTTAACGCAAATTCCATAAGCAGATCGTATTGAAATGATAGACACTCTATCTCCATCGAATCTGGAGGGAACTTGATCATCTTCCCTAACGGCTGTTAGCACTCGGCCCACAGCCGGGATTCGATCATCGCCCGCTTGATCTTCATCGTTGATCATATGAAGCCTTGCATTGTTCACCACTACTTCATCACGGGTGTTGTCTTGCCTGAAAGCCTCTATGTCAGATCGATGTCGTAATGTTTCGAACAGATATGTACGCGCATGGATGTTTCCCAGTATTGCAGAGTGAACGGCTGCAAAAAAATCAATGGTGTACGCCGTTAGCGTAACGAATGCGATCATAAACGCCAGGCACTCCACAAGTGCAAAGCCCTTTTGATTTTTGGTTTTGCGCAAACTTCTCATCGTTAACACCCGTTATCCAAAATCAAAACTGGGGTTCCGGCACCGCGTCCGTAAATCGAAGGATCTTTTTGAATCAAGGCCGAGTAGGCCCCTCTCATCACGGCTTGGCATTCTTGAAATGTTGGCTCGCGAAGCAAAAAGCTAGAAACCCTGGTTTGAAAGCCAGGAGAGCCTTGGGGCGGCTGAAGGGCCGCACCGAAAAATGGAAGCTCAAGTCCCATGATGGGAAGATTGAATACAATTTGATAACCAATGAAACTATCACGATCGGAGCTTGCTCCAATCTGATCGCGGTAGTTTGAAAGCTTTCCGGCTCCGTGGCCATTTGATGCAATTTCGATCCAACCAGCCCGTCGAGCTCGTGAAATAAATGGCGTTGATTCGAGCAGCTGATCGACCTTAGCCTTCGCCGCTTGAGTTTGTTCGTTGGGGGTAAGTTCGGCGGCGAAATAGACGCGAGCGCCACTGAAGCTGATGTATTGAACGATTTCGACTAAGGTTAAACCGTAGGCGAGCGCACTCAGTAAGACGGAAACCGTCATGACCAAAATAAATGAAAACAAGAAGTCGATTGTTAACTGCCCATTTTCGTTAAGCCGCCTCATGGCCTAATCCCTCTTTCTCGTTGAGTGCCGAGTCAGTGTTGCCGGATGTTTTGCGCCTGAAACTCTTCGATCTCCAGGCACTCCAAATTCAATTGTCGAAGAGAGCCTCGCCCACGGCTCTCCAAATACCTTTTGAAAAAACTCATCGCGGCGAAGAACCTGAATGGCTCCTGTCCAAACAAGAATGACCACTCCCATGAGCAAAACGTTTTCGATCAGGGCTTGACCGCGCTCACTCATTGATCCTTCACTCCGCCCTTGGGGCGCACGGGCCGTTGCCAATCGCCGCCACGGGTAAATCCGGCGCCTGTTTGTAGTCTTCCCTGGAGCTTGGCTCCAAGGTAAGGAGTGGCGCCACTAAATGTAAGCGGTAAGTCTCTGGCCACTTTGCCAACAAAAATGAGGAAGAGCGCTGTTAGCAAAACAAATTCTACTAACGTTTGGCCTGCCGCATTTTTTAAAGGACTCCGCCGCATAAACTCCTAAAATCGCTAGCCCTTACTGGATGACGGCTGAACCTTTTGAGGTCACCTGTCCAGTCCACTGGGTAATAGCGGATTGAATCTGATTTCTAAAAATCGAGATGAGAATCACGATGACTCCGGCCAACAAGACGTATTCCAACATCCCTTGACCCTTTTCGTTTCTTAATAGACGTCGCACTTTCATTTTTCCTCCGAACATTGTGGTCGTTCTTGGGCCCACACTTGCGGACCCCCTCAGAGACACCTATCGGCATGTGTTTGAAAAAACTCAAGATTTCGCCTCAGAGGACAGCCATTCGTTAAACCTCTGAATTCTCAGGCCTTTTGTCCGCCAAAGGCCCCTTTCCCTTCTATAGAAACTGACTTTTCGATTCTCTCCGAGCAAGACTCAAATCAGGCGGGCCTGCAGACTTTGGCTCCGGGGAAAGCTCATCCGTGAGGCGGCAGCTGGCCGTCCCTGGCCAGAGCCTCCCCTTCGCCAAAGTCTGCAGGCCCGCCCGACTTGAGTCGGGCTTATTCAAAAGCTTCGTTTTTTGATCGTGCTCTGGATCCTTTCCCAAGAGCCGGCCCCTGCGATTCTCGAAGAGCAAGCTCCGATGCCAGGATGGCCTTCGAATCGGTCGAGCCATGGAGGGCGTCTTGCTAGGAGAGAATCGTGGGGGCCGGCTTTTAGGAACGGGGGAGAGACAAAGGTCGAGAGAGGGATTAGGGCGACTGGTGTAACGTCCAGAATTGGAGCGGTTTAGTACACCGAAGTCTGAGTTATTCCGAAGACTTATACAAGGAGAACTCAACCGGTGGCCATCAATCCACAATGTCATGTGATTGCCATTTCTGGCGGCAAAGGCGGCGTTGGAAAAAGTGTTTTCGCCGCCAACTTTGCTCAAGCCCTTATGCTTGAACTGCGAGCGCGAGTGTTGTTGATTGATTTGGACGCTCAAAGTTGCGGTGATCAGAACGTTCTCTTAGGTCTCCGTCCAAATAAAACAATTTCTGAGGTTGCGACGTTTGGAGGCCACATCACCGCACAAACTATCAGCACCCTCATTGCGCCACACAATTCGGGACTTCATTTTATCGGTGCCGTGCGTGCACCAGGCGACATTTACGATGTCAATGTCGAGGGTCTAAAAAAGTCGATAGAGTCATTAAGTCATTTATATAATTTTATTGTCGTCGATATCGGGACACATTTTCAAAATCCTCAGCTCGCGATGATTGAAATGTCGAGCGTGGTTTTGCTTCTCACTCTTCCGGAAATCTTATCCACGAACCAGACGATGAAAACAATCAGCCAACTCATGACTCAAATGTTTCCTGCCGACATGCTTCAAGTTGTCTTAAATAAAGTTTCTCAATCCAATCCGCTGACTCCCCAAATGGCAGCTCAAAGCCTCAAGAAAAATCCGGTCGGCGTCATTCCTCAAGATGACGTTATCGTAAGCCAAGCACTTTCACGCTCAACGCCCTTTGTGGCGTCTCAACCCCGGGCTCCCATTTCAATTGCCTTTCATGAAACGGTTAGAAGACTTACATCTGGCGGAACTCTTGATAAGCTAAGAAGTCTCAATAAACCAAAAGGCGTTCAATCAGACGTTAAAAACGAAACACAGATCAAACCACTTGGAGCTGCAAGCACCTCTCAAACAAGGCCTAACGATACAAAAAAAGCTGAAGTCTTTGATTCTCGAACCGTGCTTAAGCGAAGACTTCATCGGGGCTTGATCGAAACCATGGATCTCAAAAAGGGCATTACAGAAACCAACGGAGATCCCGCAAAAGAAACTGAATTGCGAGTTAAAACTCAGCAATCAATTGCAGCATTACTTGATAAAGAAGGCTCTACGCTTTCTAGAGAAGAACGGGCCCTCATTGTAAAAGAAGTTCTCGACGAAGCTCTCGGACTTGGCCCCCTTGAAGATCTGTTATCAGACCAGGCTGTTTCTGAAATCATGGTTAATCGCCGTGATCTTATTTACGTTGAGCGAAGCGGAAAACTCACCCGTACGGATTTTAGTTTCACCAGCAATCAGCAATTACTTACTGTGATCGAGCGGATTGTGACTCCCCTTGGTCGTCGCATCGATGAGAAAACGCCATATGTCGATGCGCGACTCAAAGACGGAAGTCGCGTGAATGCCGTGATTCCACCGCTGGCGATTGATGGGCCATGTATTACCATTCGAAAATTTGCTAAAACACCGATCACCTATAAAGACTACGCAAATTTTGGAACGATGACCGAACCCATGATCGATTTCTTAAGGATCTGCGTTGAAAACGGTTTAAATATTATCATTAGCGGTGGCACTGGATCTGGTAAAACAACTCTTCTTAATGTGCTTTCGGGTTTTATTCCCGCAACCGAAAGAATTATTACCGTTGAAGACGCCGCCGAACTTCAACTTAAACAAGACCATGTGATTCGCCTAGAAACGCGGCCTCCAAACATGGAAGGTGAAGGTGCGGTCACGATTCGCGACCTCATCCGAAACACCCTTCGCATGCGCCCCGATCGCATTGTTGTTGGAGAGTGCCGAGGCGCTGAAGCTCTTGATATGCTCGCGGCCATGAGCACAGGACACGACGGATCGCTTTCCACGGTTCATGCTAACAGCCCTCGAGAGGCCATCAAACGCCTTGTTAACCTCTGCAGCATGGCTAAAGAAGCCCCTTCAGAAAAGGCCATCATGGAGCAGATCACCAGTGCCGTGGATCTAATTATTCAGATCTCAAGGCTCTCAGATGGTTCTAGAAAAATTTTAAGCATCACCGAAGTTGTGGGCATGCAAGGTGACATTGCAACGACCCAAGAAGTTTATCGCTTTAAAGAAGAGGGCTTTGATAAAAACAGAAAAATCATAGGCCAGTTTCAAGCAACCGGCTTTATCCCCACCTTTATCGAAGAATTTGAACGTAAAGGCGTGAAAGTTCCACGCACCCTGTTTGCACCCCCTGCAGCTTCAGGTCCCGCCAAAGAAACTGCCGCAACTGGCACGGGAGGTAAGAAATGAGTTTTCTTGCTAGTCCCTGGATCGTTGTACCTGGAGTTGGCGTTTCAGTTTTTGCCATCGTTTATGTAAACGCTGATCGCATTGTGGAGTGGCTCAAGCGTCAAAGTCTTGGGCAACGTGAATACATCATTCAACGACTCGATATTATGTTTGTCGAAGTCGATCCCAAGCGACTGACTATGGCCATGCTCCTCATGAGCTTTGGATTAGGGTTTTTGGCGCTACTCTTATTTTGGCCAAACGTGACTTCAGGACTTCTCTTTGGAAGTCTTCTCACTTTTGTCGGCTGGAAGATCCCCAAATTGATGGTTGATCTCTATTATGCTCAACGGGCCAGTCGATTTGTTGACCAACTCGTAGATGGATTAACCCTCATGTCAAACGGTTTGCGCTCGGGATTAAGCCTGACTCAGGCCATGAAAATAGTTGTGGATAATATGCCCAACCCAATGGCTCAAGAGTTTGAACTGATGCTTTCCCAAAACGCCTTGGGTGTCAGCATTGAAGAAGTGATGAACGAACTCGCAAAGAGAATTCCGTATCCGGATGTTCAAATGTTTGTAACAGCTGTAAATATTCTTAAAGATACGGGCGGAAATATTTCAGAGACGTTTGACACCATCGCGAAGACAGTCAGAGAGCGCATCAAAATAGAAAAGAAAATTGCAGCGGTCACCGCCCAAGGCGTCATGCAGGGAATCATCATTACGGCCACGCCCTTTGTCTTGCTCATCATCATGGCCCTCATGGATCCAGCGTATATAAAGCCTTTGTTCAGCCAGACCTTAGGAAGGATTATTCTCATTGCTATGGTGGCGTTACAAATAATCGGTGGCCTCATGATTCGCAAAATCGTTAAAATAAGGGTATAGCCATGTTAAGAACCACTCTCCTACTCATAATGCTTTTCACCGGATTTCAAGCTCGAGCCCTTGTCGACTTGAAAAACGCCAACTACTCGGACACCTGGGCCGACATCACGCTGCCAGGCTCTGGCTTTGATCTTAAGATAGAAAGAACCTACAATTCTCGGACGCTTTTTAATGGAATGTTCGGCTTTGGATGGTGCGCGGATTTTGAAACCTCAGTTGAAATAACCGCCGAAGGAAACCTGCGACTATTAGAGTGTGGCGCTGGCGGTGAAGTGCTCTATCACAGCCGCAATTTCTCAGAAAAGGACATTGATAAAACAGTAAAGACTATTATCGGAAAAGTAAAAACCGACAACCCGGTAATTAAGCCCGAAGCACTTAAGGCCCTTGAAGTACGCCTAAAAAATGAGACCGTACTAAGAGGCGAGTATGCCCTCAAGTTTGGAATCGTTCGCACTATTGCCGACAAAACGCGCTTCTTCGCAAACGGTCGCGAATCTGAGTTTATTGAAAAGTCTGGTCCTTACTATTCTCGCGTGCTCACCGACGGGACAACGCAAAAGTTCAATATGCAGGGCAAGCTAGAAAAAGTTTTCGACAAAAACGGCAACAGTCTAACTTTAACCTATGACGGGCGCCGCCTTCGCGATGTCATGGATAGTTCTGGCCGCAAACTTTCTTTTAAGTATTACGAAAACGGAAAAGTACAAACTATTACGGGGCCGAATAGCATCAAAGCCGAATATAAATTCAAAAATCTCAATGATTTGATTTTTGTAAAAGCAGCCTCCGGAAATATTTATACATACGAGTACGATGACCTTCACAATATGCTGAAGGTGACCTATCCGGACAAATCAACCAAGGCCCTCACCTACAACAAGAACTTCGACTGGGTGACAAGCCACAAAGATCGCGACGGGTGCCTAGAGAATTATGAGTACGTTCAGTCCGATGAAAACCCAAAGGATCACTTTTGGGCGAACGTTATTCGCACTTGTCAGAACAAGACCGTTTTGAAAGCAAAGTATGAATTTTGGTACGAATGGAACTCGACGCGAACTGGCAAGTATCTTAAAAAGGGCAAAACTGTAGAAAATAACAATGCCGTAGAAGTTAGCTATAACGAGCTTGGAAAGCCGCTTAATATTGCCAGACAAGGTAAGAATACGCGCTACGAATATTATGACAATGGGCTGTTGAAAAAGAAAACCATGCCCGACGGCAAAAGCACTATCTTTTCGTATGACCCAAATTTTAAAAAGGTAAACAAGGTTATCAATGGCAATTTGGTCACAAATTTCAACTATGACAATAAGGGAAATTTAACAAAAGCTACTAATAGCCTGGGACAAGCGGTTGTTCTTTCATATGATCCTCGAGGCAGAATCATTGCTCTTGAAGACCAAGCGAAGAGAAAGGTGCTCATACAATACGACGAGCGCTTTGGAAAGCCGCAAGTTATTGAAAGAGAAGGGCTCGGAAAAATCACCGTGGCTTATGATAAAAAGGGTGGAATTGAAAAAGTCTCCAGCCCTGAAGGGGGCCCCACAATAGCCATACAAGTGGCCACGGCGTTTGGCAATTTGCTTGATTTGATTCAACCAGCGGGGGTAACGCTTTCGTTATGAAATATTTAATTCTGACTTCTATATTCTTGTTTTCCAGCATTTCCTTCGGCCAAGACCAGGCAGAACTGGGAGCGCGGTATTTCGGAGTGGTGGGACTTGAGCCTAAATCCGATGATGAATCTTGCAACTCTTTTAAGAACTTGGCCTCTCAGCACGGGTATCAGCTCGATGAAGCACGCCGCGGTAGAGACGGTTCGACCGAAAACTCCGACTCTGATGCCAATTCAACCTCTCGCATTCAATAACCACCTGTCTAAGGTTTAGACAACGCCCCTCTCTCTTTTAAATCAGATTTCACTCTCAGCCCGTTTTTGGTGGCACGTGAGTCGCATCTCTTCAAGACGAGGAGAGAGTTATGAAACTAACAGCAATTATTGCCCTTATATTGGCTTCTAACTATGCGCTAGCCGGAGAAAGTCGATTAGGTGCCGGATCTACATTTGATGGTGAGGTTTCACAATGTCCCTATAAGGCACGCGCATTGGCAACAGGCGCCAATCTTGAAAATGGCGCGCTTACCATTAGCAACTCACAAGAATATGCAATGAAACAAACTCGAGGCTCAGGCCGAGCAAAGCGGGCTAACGAAAATATTCCCTAATTAAGGAGACGATACGTTCGAATTTGCGGCGGGCAATCTCGCGGGCAGCTCGCCCTCTAACATAGACTCTTCGCTTTCGTTGTAACGCTTAAGATCAACGTTTATGCCCCGCTCTTTTGGCCCTTCATGTCGCTTGGTCATTCGCGCAAAGAAGTAACGAAGTCCTGAATCCGCTTTTTTGTAACCGGCATTTACCAGTAAAATTCCGCCATCAATGGCCTCTTGGATCGAGTCGACAATCACGGAAGTTTTCACCCAGCCATCAAAATGATCTTCAATGGTTTGCTGGCCCACTCTTGCTTGGAGTATTAACGCCACCAATACTGTAAGCCCCAACATTTTGATAAAGAATACGGCGTCTTTAATCATATGAGTTCCTCTCTTGATTGATTAGAAAAAACCGAATCAATCCGCTCTTGAAGGTCTTTTGCCTTAAATGGTTTGTGCAAAAAATCGTGGGCCCCTGCCTCAACCGCGCGAGTCATCATCAGTTCCTGGTCAATGGTACTACAAGCCAAAATGCGCACTCTTCGGTTTTCACTTAAAATTTCTTTTATCGCCTGAATGCCACTTTTCTCTGGCATGACCAGGTCCATGATGATGAGTTCGGGCTTGAGCTTTTGAGCCATTGCAATAGCTTCAGCGCCGTTGGCAGCTTCACCTACGACTTCATGCCCGAGCCGTTGAAGATGAGTCCTCAACACTTCTCGAACAAACGCGGCATCATCAACTACTAGAACTTTCCGACCCATGCTGACATTATAAACTTGCTTGGGCGGTAGGCCAAAAAGGATAATAGCTTAGAATTTATGGACTCCTCAGTACTAGACCAAATTCTGGAAAAGGTCAGCCACTTAGAAGGCACCCAGGCGTATGCCGCCATCTTTGGTGTGCTTTTCGCTTGTGGGATGGGCGTTCCTATTCCTGAAGACATCACGTTATTTGTTGCGGGCTATCTCACTTATTTAGGAAATATCGAACTCGGCCCGGCCATCATGGTCTGTTTGGTGGGCGTCTTAATTGGCGATTACTTCTTGTTTTTCCTTGGTCGCATTTATGGAAAAAAAGTATTGCAGTGGAAACTTTTGTCTTTCGTTTTAACCCCTGAACGAGTCGCCCTCGCACAACAACGCCTTAAGAAAAATGCAAAAAAAGTTTGTTTTGTCGCTCGTTTTTTGGCGGGACTGCGAGCCCCGATATTTTTCACAGCCGGCATGCTCGGAGTGCGTCCCGTGGTGTTTATGACTCTCGATGGACTGGCAGCTCTCATTAGCGTTCCATTCTTAACTTACATTGGTTTTTATTTTGGAAACGAAATCGAGATTGGCTTGAACTATATGCGAAAGGCCGAAAGGTATATTCTCATCGGGCTTGCGCTGATCGGGCTTGTCGTTATCTTGAAAAATCTCTTCAAGAAAATCAACGCCCCCACTTAATTCCCATATCCAAAAAAATGAACTGATTGACCACTGGGGTGTTACTTGGTGTTGTGCCCGTCAGAGGATCTGCAACCGTTGCTGTACTTCCAAATGCGTGTTTCTCTAAAACATAAGAGCAGTTGAAAAAGCCCTGCAAGTTTCGGCCGAACAAGTATTCGCCACCAAGTCTTGCTCCATATCCAATGGACTGCGGGTCAGTGCCTGATTTTGGTAAGCTACTGGTGCTGATTTCGCGATGACTCAGGTAAGGAACCAGACTTACTCCAACAGTCCAAGCATAATTTTTCGAACTTGGAATTTTTGCGTCAAAGTCGATCTGAGCGCCTCGGCTCTGAATCCTTGATCGCGTCGATTCTAAGGCCAGAGTTAAATTGTAATCAACATAGCGCACGCCAAAGGTAAAAACTGGACTTGTTAATTCCGCTCCAAAAGATCTTCTAAACTTCAAGCCGATATCAACCCACACATGTTGAGCCGCCAAGAACCGCTCCTGGCTGCCGGGCTCTCGGATGTCGTCTTGGAGCGTAAACCGGTATTTTGTATCTAGAGCCAAGAAGGGCGTTAACCAAAGTGCAAGACCCGTTAAAGCGCCAGGGCTTGCGGTTAAGTAATTGCGATAGGCATAGGGGCTAGTCGAAGTGTTGTAAAAATACATGGGAGCAACTGTCAGCTCAATAATATTTCGCCTAGGGTCTTCAGGGTCCAGCGAGTTTCGATATTGATCTAAACTCTCGGGCTCAGCACCTAAAACCATGGCCTCGACTTTTTCACCGACCGACTTATTGTCTGATTCTTTTTGATCGGCCACTTGGGTTGAAGCAATAGGAGTCGGAGTAGCGGTCACTGCAGGGGTTGTCGGGGCTTTTGGTTCTTCTTGAGCGGCCGCTCGCTTGATGTAAGTTTCATTAGCCTTCTTACGGGGCCGAAGCCGGTCTCGCCTGGTGTATTGCCCTTCGTCGTCTAGATCAGAGGTGGACGACGTCCCCATGAAACCTGCGACCCCTGCTGATGGGGTCTGGGCAAAAAGTACCTGCGTCTCAAGAATCTGAAATACAAAGAAGGTTAAAATCACATACTTCATCAAGAGACTCATCGGAAAATCAATTGATAAATTCCACTGGACCGGACCTAAGTCAGAACCCGACCCGAGTCCAGTGATCGGCACATTGCGAAATCCTGTAACGCACTTTAAACTATCAAGAGAGGGTTCAACTTTGAAAACAACTCGGATTGCTCTCTTCTTGATGGCAATGATGGGCAGCGTATCGTTTGCACAGCCCTTAAATAAAGTTCCCGTTAAGAACAGCTTCATTTCGGAAGTCGACCGTCAATTAACAATAAAAAAAGTTGGCGTGTTGCCCGCCACAGATAACGTGGGCGGATTGTATGCGCGCTACCTCGAAGAAAAAACCAAAGCCCTTGTTAAATCCAGTCACTTTTTTGATGAGATTGCTGTTACCGGAGCGGATGCTCGAAGAAATTCAGATTTTTACGAACGCGACCCTGTCGAAGTTAAGCGACTAGCCAATGCTGCCGGAGCCGACGCATTACTTGCGGCTCAAGTCACCAAAACCCCACAAGGTCTCACCATTTCTTTAAGTCTATTCATGGCGTTTGACGGCCAACTCTTGCTCCAGGAGGAGTCGGCAAATGCAGCAAACTTTCCGGTTGCTGACATGGAAAAGAAAACTGGCGAGCTCTTTGGAAAATTGGTTGCCAAAATTCCTTATCGTGGACTGATTCTTAGTCGACAAGGTAATCGCGTCACCATGAGTGTTGGCACAAATGACGGCGTGAGAGAAAACGCCATACTCAGCATCGAACAGATTCTCGCGGCCAAGCGCCACCCAAAACGTAAATTTTTGATAAGCACGGACAAAGAAATTATCGGAAAAGTGCGCGTCGCAAAGGTAGAGGAAACTTTAAGTTTTGGCGTTATTATTCAAGAGAAAGAAGCTGGAGCTGTTGGTCCTGACAGCAAAGTCACTGGTTTGGATTTTGTTAATTACGCCGATCCCGGAGGAGTCAAAGCAGGGCCCAACCCAGAAAACGAATTAGGGAAAGATCCCGTCAGCTTTGGCTCCAATCCCAAGGCTTGGATTCCTGAAGCGGCTCCGTCACTTGGAAGGCTTACCGTGGCCCTTGGATTGGGAAGCCTTAAAAACTCTGTGACCATTCAAGACATTTCAACGGGTAGCCAAAACTCATATTCAAGCACGGCCTCTCTCTATCCATCAATTGATCTCGATGGGGAACTTTGGATCACACCAAATTGGTTTATGGGAGCCCGCATTTCACAGGGAATTTTATCTTTTAGTAATCCACAAAGCGGAAGCTCGCCAGGCACATTGAATTCCAACAATGCCCACTATTCTTTGCACCTGGGTTATTACTTTCTGCTTCAAGATGATTTTTGGGGACCAAAAATTAACGTTCACCTCGGATTTGGGCGTTACACTTTATTTGTCGATGCCAGTACTCCGCTTACGTTTACCTCAGCCGCATACAGTGGTCTCTATCTAGGCGGCGGGGGCTCGATCCCCGTCACCCGCGATCGACTCTGGCTCTTAGATTTGGCACTCGATCGGTATGTGTATCCCACAATCACTGAAACCCCAGTTTCAAGCGGCGGCGCAAGCGAAAGCAGCGTTACGACATTTAAAATTGGCGGCGGCTACAGATTGACCCAACGATTTGTTATTTCGGCGCATTTGGGTTTTGAATTTTACTCATCTACGTTCACTGGCGTTGGAAATAGAAGCGCCACCACACAGGGACTCAATTCAAGCCAGACGATTACGAATCTGATCACGGGTCTGGACTACCTGTTTTAATTGATGTCCGTAAGAATTTGAAAATCAGGATGCTCTTTGAGTAGCGTTGCCGGAATTTGGCTGGTCGGCGGTGTTTCGATGACTTGATCTAAAATCGATTTCTTTTCGACTCCGGTTACTACTAAGAAAATTTTCTTCGCCTTGATGAATGCGCCAGCTCCAAAAGTAAACGCCTCAGGCACTGCGAGTGGAGGAAGTTTTTTAAGCGTCGACTCACTAATCATCACGCGCCCGCCCAAATAAGACAAGTCACGATCTCCTGGCTCATGCAAACCCACATGGCCGTTCATTCCAAGACCCAAAAAACTGAACTCAATTTCTTGGCTCAAGACTGATTGAAGGTGATGATTAAACTGTCGGTCCGTCCAATTGGGATCGATAATCAAATCAGGAGCATCTATCCTTCCAGGCCTAAGCAGTGTCTCTCTCAACTCTTCTCCATAAAGTCTTCGCCGATCTCGAATTTCGTCTATTTGAATCGGGCGCAGTTTCTTTATCCAACGCTCGCCACTCTGCGTTGCTTTTGCATAAAAGGGTCTCGGGGTCTTTCCAGTTGGTGCAAAAAATCTAAAACCCTCGGTCTTGGCGGTCGATAGCTCTTTAAATATTCCGAACAAATGATCCGCTATTGCGTCTGGAGTTTGGAACCGTTGGATTTTCATGTATCCTATTTCCTATGAGGTATTCTTAATGCCAAAGCGATCTCTTGTTGTTGTCGCCCATCCCGATGATGAAACGATATTTTTTGGCGGCCTCATTCTCAGCCAAAAACGCCAATGGCATATTATCTGCGTAACCGATGGCAACGCTGATGGCAAGGGCGACGAGCGCGAAGCTCAGTTTTTTGCCGCTTGCAAGAAACTTAACGCTCGTGGCTACATGTTGCGGTTTGCCGACCGGTTTGAAAAGCGACTTGATGTACAAAAGGTTTCAAAAGCACTGAGTGCCGCCGGAAAATTTGATGAGGTATACACTCACGGCCCCTTGGGCGAATACGGGCATCCCCACCATCAAGACGTTTCATATGCAACCCATTTGGCTTTTAAAAATACTCAGGTATGGGTGCCCGCTTATAATTTTGAGGCACAAAAACGCATCTCGTTGTCGCGCCAAGAGTTCCGATTAAAAACCGACATCCTTTGGAACGTTTATCGCTCAGAAGTCCGACGCTTTGTTCATTTGATTCCAATGACTTGGTCTGAAGGGTTCAGTCGATTTTCTCTTAAAGACGTTTCGACAATCTACTCATGGCTAACAAAGAAGCGACCCACCAAAAGCCCAAAAAAGGAACCCCTCCAGTGGATGGCCACTTACCTAAAGCTTAATGGCCCACGAATGCTCAAGACCCGTCCATTTTAAAAAAAAAGCCCCGAAGTGATTTCTTCGGGGCCTTTGAGTTCACACTTAAAAGTGTGACTGCTTACATATCGAAGCCGCCAGCTCCAGGACCGGGCATTGCCGGTGCAGCTGATTCTTTCTTCGGTTTTTCAGCAATCATTGTTTCGGTTGTCAGCATGAGACCCGAAACGCTTGCGGCGTTTTGAAGGGCTGAGCGACAAACCTTAACTGGGTCAATAACTCCATCTTTGAAAAGATCGCCGTACTCTTCTGTATAGGCGTTAAATCCAAAGCTTGGGTTCTTTTCTTGAAGAACTTTATCCAATACAATGGATCCATCCAAACCGGCGTTGATTGCGATTTGTCGGATGGGCTCTTCGCAAGAACGTCTGATGATTTCAACACCAAAAGACTCTCCGCCTTCGAGCTTCAGATTCTTCAAAGTTTGAGCGGCACGCACCAGAGCCACGCCACCACCGGCGACAATGCCCTCTTCTACGGCTGCGCGAGTAGCATTAAGCGCATCTTCAACGCGCGCTTTCTTTTCTTTCATTTCTACTTCGGTAGCTGAGCCGACGTGAATAACGGCCACACCACCAACAAGTTTCGCCAACCGCTCTTTCAGCTTTTCTTTATCGTAGTCGCTGGTTGTCTCGTCGATTTGAGCGCGAATGGCTTTTACGCGGCCTTCGATTTCAGCTTTTTTGCCAGAGCCATCAACGATTGTGGTGTTGTCTTTGTCTACAACGATTCGCTTAGCTTTACCAAGATCAGAAACCTTAGCGCTTTCAAGCTTATTACCAAGCTCTTCACTGAGAACGCGACCACCGGTCAAAACAGCAATGTCTTCAAGCATGGCTTTACGACGATCGCCAAAGCCTGGAGCTTTAACGGCGCAAACATGCAAGGTGCCTCGCAATTTGTTCACCACGAGAGTTGCCAAGGCTTCGCCTTCGACATCTTCTGCAATGATCAAAAGAGGGCGGTGTTGCTGAGCAACGCCTTCTAACAAAGGAATAAGATCCTTCATGGCGCTGACCTTCTTTTCGTAGATCAAAACATAAGCGTCTTCGAGAACAACTTCCATTCTCTCCGCATTGGTAATGAAGTACGGTGAAAGATAACCGCGATCAAACTGCATTCCCTCAACTACATCAAGGGTTGTTTCGGCAGTTTTTGATTCTTCAACGGTGATAACGCCTTCGCGACCAACTTTTTCCATCGCTTCTGCAATCAACTCGCCAATGTGCTTGTCGTTGTTTGCTGAAATGGTCCCGACTTGGGCGATTTCATTTTTGCTGTTAACTTTTTTAGAGATCTTTTTGAGCTCTTCGGTCACTTTTTCGACAGCCTTATCAAGGCCGCGCTTAACTTCCATTGGGTTGTGTCCCGCGGTGACAATCTTAGCGCCTTCACGATAAATCGCTTGGGCCAAAACAGTTGCCGTGGTCGTTCCGTCCCCAGCATCGTCATTAGTTTTGCTAGCGACTTCTTTTACCATCTGGGCGCCCATGTTTTCGAACTTGTTTTCAAGTTCGATTTCTTTGGCAACGGTGACACCGTCTTTTGTGATCAATGGTGATCCAAAAGATTTTTCAATGACAACGTTACGACCCTTCGGTCCAAGGGTTACTTTTACCGCGTTGGCCAGGGTGTTGACTCCGCGCAAAATGGCGCTACGAGCTTCATCACTAAAACGCAATTCTTTTGCTGACATTTTATTGCCTCCTCAAAATTCAGTTAATGATTCCGAGAACGTCTTCTTCTCGGATCATGAGATAGTCTTTTCCGTCATGCTTAAGTTCTGTGCCTGAGTATTTAGAAAACAGAACCTTGTCGCCCCTTTTAACTTCTAACGGTACAACACGGCCATCATCAAGGACTCGGCCCTTTCCGGTTGCGACCACAGTTGCGGTTTGGGGTTTTTCTTTTGCATTATCTGGGATGTACAAGCCACCCGCAGTTTTTTCGTCTTCTGCCACGCGTTGAACTAGAATTCTGTCGTGAAGCGGGCGAACGTTGACGGTTGCCATATTTTTATCCTCCTTGGTTACTAAATATCGATTTTTTAAGCTGATTTTGGCGCACTAACGCGCCATTCAAAAATCACAGGGGGAAGTATGGTTTCTCCATTTACTTTGTCAAGGTGTCTTTGCTATTTTTGGCCGTTAATAGGGGGTAGGTAATGAAAGTTCAATTATTAGTGATCCTTTCCGTGTTTTTCGGTTTGGTAAATTTTTCACAGGCCAATGAACCTGCAAAAGCTGTTTGTGTTGTCCACCATCTGCATTACGCCGGAAATTACTGTACGGCGGAAACTGAAATAGGTGCAAACGAATCCATCGAATCCGCATGTCGTGCCGTGGAAAAATGCCTCAACGACGTTCGTTGCATTAAAACCTACTGTAACGCAACGACCATTCGAGGTGGCTGGACACTCGTTGGTTATATAGCGACTACCGAACAAGATCGATAAATCGAACGTTAAAGCTGGGGGGTTGCGGACGGATTGCCCGTTACGATTCCGGCCTCATGCAACTCACCGGTTGGCTGCATTAGCTCAGGAGCTGTCGTTTTCTTTTGTAATTGCTCAAACAATACGACGACGTCGTCGGAGTTTAAAGACTTTGCCGCCTTTTTTAGAACGCTCTTGTCACCGCGGGCCTTGGGAAAAGCATACAAAACTAAATAATCATGGGCGGTCAAATCTTGACTCAGCTTCAAATTGATTTCGGCCTGCCATAGTAAGCGCTTAAGATTTTCAACAGCCTCTTCATTTGCTTGATCGAGGTGGGGAGCATACCTCTTCAAAAGCTTTTGGAGCTCCTGCACGCGAGCTTTTGCGTCACGAACCTTTTGAGTTTTCCAGGTTCCAAACGAGGCAATCGTCTGCGTGGCTTCGGCGTGAGTGCCTATGGCCATTAAAATTGGGATCAGAAAAGCAGCAAATCGTTTCATGACGCAGATTCTTATTGCAACCTAAGGGCCGGGATAAGCTCAAATTCATGAGCAATTCTCATCACTTATTTGCATGGTCCGGCTCGAATTTGTCACATTTGAGGCCCCGCTCAGTGACTAAATTCTAAGCGACAACTGGCCAAAGATTAGCCAGTCAAAGCCAATAGTTTCAGCTACTTAGCTAGGCCCAACTTTTTCATATTCAATAGAACAAAGGGGAAAAACAAATGAATTTAGAGCGCCGCCAATCTTATAGGTTTTCACGCAGGCACCAGGATCACTGGCACCTGAGCCTCGATGACGACTCCTTGATCACCGGAAACATCGATAATGTGAGCGCCACAGGCTTATGCATAAAAATACCTTTGTCTTACTTTCGCGAGCCGGGCGAGGGCCTTAAGCTTAACCTCAAGATTGACACAAACTTTGGGTTCGACTGCGACGGCCGAGTGGCATGGACTAAGAAAGTTGATGGTTCAGATTTACTCATGGGAATCGAGTTTCTAAATCTTCCTCAAAGCGTTGACCAAAAACTAGCAGCGAAAATACAAAAATGGGTTTTGGAGGGTCAAAAACTAGAAGTCTCTCGGCAAATAACAGCTTCAAAAAAAGAACGCACTTCAAATATCGCCCTTGTGAGCCTTGCCGTCAGTGCAGGGATTATTCTTGCTATTACAAGCTGGGTTCAGTGGCGCTATCCAGAAACACAGATATCGTCGATTTTTTCAAAGAGTCTACACGCCAAGATTCTAAAAGCCCGCGAATCCCGTTAGGGGCTTTCTTTTTGCCAGTTATTATGACTCAATATCCTTATGAATAAAGACACCGATAAGGGGCAGTCGTTTTTTCAGCCGCTAACTGAGGCGGAAGTTAGCGAGTTATTTGAAACCCTGGTTAAGCTTCGCACTCCACTCGTAATCAAAGAAAGCAAGTCGCCCTCAGACTCTCAACATTTACTGACCGTACAATGTTTGGATTTCGAAAAGCACACCTTTACGACAGATCGGCCCAAAGACTTCCCGTTCAAAAGCGGCTCCCTGTTTACGATCAGCGCTGACCAGGACGCCTTAAAATACTTTTGGTCTTCTGAGCTCATTGAGGTCGACGATCGCACTGCAATTTTTAAGAGACAAAAGTTTTTCAAACTTCAACGGCGCGATCATTTTAGAGTCTCGTTTCCAGAAAATATGGACTATGCCTGGTGCCTTGTAGGCGGCAGCAAATTTAAATTAGTGGATCTCTCGGCGGGAGGTTTTGCCGCGCTGATCCCGGAATCTCAAATTTCTATGTTTGAACTTGGCGTGCCTATTAGCGGCTCACTTGAATTTATCACTCCTGAACGAATTGATATCACTTTCAAAGTAAAGTTTAGAAGAAAAGTAAATCGCTCCGGGGTCACAAAGTTTCAAATAGGTTGTGAGTTCGCCATTCCTTCGACGGGGTTTAGCCAGAAAATGGCCGGCATTGTCAATCAAGCCCATCGCCAAATGTTACTAAGGCTTCACGGCTAATCGAGTAGTCCCCGTTTTACAAATTCCATTCGACATTGTTGAGGATTTAGAAAAACAAACGCGTCGATTCCCAGCTTTTGCGCGCCCTCGACGTTCTTGTGCACATCATCCAAAAACAAAATTTCGCTGGGTTTTAAACCCGATCGATCGATCAACAATTTGTAAATTTCCGGTTCCGGCTTTACGACTTTTTCAAACCCTGAAACAATGATTTCTTCAAAATTTTCAAAAAAAGCATACCGATTGAAAACAAACGGAAATGTTTCAGCTGACCAGTTGCTCAATGCCGCGGTTCGGTGACCCTTTGAGACAACCTCTTCGAGGAGACGAACCATTTCGCCATCGCAGCCGCGAATCATTTCGATCCATCGATCAAAATAGGCGTCTATTTCTTCGCTGTACTTCGGAAATCGCGTTTTGGCCTCTTGTAGCGCGACTTTGAAACTGACTCCCCGATCGGTTTGTAAGTTCCATTCATGGTGACAAACCTCTTTTAAAAAGAACTCCATTTCTTCGCTGTCTTGAAAGAGCTTGCAAAAAAGATATCGAGGGTTCCAGTCAAAAAAGACACCACCTAAATCAAAAGCTACTAATTTAATCATTGGCAGTGAATTACGATTTTCGATGACAAAAGTCACTAAAAACGGCATGGGTAGCCTCAGGCCAGCCGGCCAAAGGGAGGTAAGGAATGAAGTTTTTATTTTTATTGGGGCTTTCGGTTTTCATAACCGCTACCAGCTTTGCTCAAGGGTCTAACCCGATTTACGTCGATGTTCGGGATGAGGCGCGACGAACGCTTCGCCTTGTAGAGCGCCATGGGGAAGATTTGAGTTATGATCAAAAGGTGCGAGTTCTAGAATTGTTACGAACAATCAATCGCGTGATTCAGCAAGATCCAATTGGACATAACGATCGATGTATTAATGATTCTCCAGAAGCGACTAGCGACGCATTGAAACTAATCAGAGACGCGGCCTATAGCCATACGGGACTCAACCTATCAATGGCCGAATCGGATGCGTTTGCGAGAGAGTGGATTGAAAGCAACCCCTGCTCAAGAGCTCGAGAATTTAATGCGGAAATCAAAAAACTTAAGGACTACGCATATGCTGCCGCTGGCCTGAATATGACTTCAAATGAAGCGCTGGCTTACACGCTTCGCATGATTAAGCGGAGCTGTTATGCGGATGTAAACTATAAGGCAGAGTTTAAAAAGTATTATGACTTTGCCTACAGCCCATCTGGATTAAACCTTACTTCTAGAGAAGCCACAAAATATGGCCAAGAGCGGATGGAAGAGCGGTATTTTGTGTGTGGGCGACCTCGCCACTAAAAATTGATTTAGAATAATCAGGCCCCAAAGGAAGATTTCCTTTGGGGTTTTTTTAATAGACGTCGATCACTTCGCGGCAAATAAGTCTTTCGGCATTCCCGCTGCCATAGTTGATGAAGCCGTAATATCCAGAAACTTCTGGTTCCCATTGAAGGACAATCAAGAGATTTACGGTTTCCAAAACTCCGGTGAAAATTTTTGCAGCTCCGCTGGTGCTTTTGTCGTAGCTGACCTCCTTTTCATGAAAAACCGAACCTCCCTTGCTGGCAAACTCCAAAAAGTA
>JADLCR010000077.1 GCA_020847095.1 Oligoflexia bacterium
CTTTGGATTATCGCGGTCACCACAACTCGGGCGTACCACAACAATTGGATCACCTCACTCTCGACGCCACTGTTCAAGATATTAAGGCCGTAGTCGACACTTTGGGCATCAGTCAGGCTTGTTTCATTGGACACAGCTGGGGCACCCAGCTCCTCGTTCGGGCGTATGATCTTTTTCCGCAGATGTTTAGTTCGATGATTGCCATCAACGGGTTTGTCAGCAATCCCGTGGCCGGAATGTTCGGAACCAATTTGCCCGCCGCTGCGTTTGAGCTTTTGAAAAAGGGACACGAGCAGCTTCCCTCAACCAGCGGTTATCTTTGGAAACTCTTTTTAGATAATCCGCTGGCCGTTTGGTTTACGCAGGCCACTGGAGGATTCAATGCCCAATTGACCGCGATAAAAGACATCGAAGTGTATTTAAAAGGTGTCGCGAACATCGATGTTAAAGTTTTTGTCCGGCTCTTTGAATCCATGATGAACTATGACGGACGCTCGGTCTTAGAACGAATTCAATGTCCCACATTGATTGTTGCGGGCGAAAAAGATTTTGTAACACCTATGAAATACCAAGAAACCATGCACAAAAAAATCAAAGGAAGCGAAATGACCGTTGTTCCCATGGGATCTCACTGCTCACAGCTTGATATGCCTGAGTTTATCAATATTCGAATCGAAAAATTCTTGAACGACAATAAGTACTAATTTTTGTTAAGAACCTTTTTCTAAATTGAAGGCGAGTTGCACGGGCTGATTGTCGTCTGGTTTGAGCTGGTATTTAACTGGAACTTCGACATCTACACCGTAGGCCTGTTTGATAAGGTTTTTGATAAAAGCCGCCTTTACGGCGTCATCGGCCCCCTCTCTGAAACCTAATTTCTCCATCAATTCCTTGACGCTCTCCACAACAGTCTCCAGTCATCCGTGACCTATTTCGTGTTTTTGTTGTCATCTTTAGAAAACCCGCTTCCTGTGAGGTAAACGAAAGAACTCCAACTCTTACTCTTAGGACTCTTGATAATTTAAGTTCGGTTAAACAATTTTTTAAGACCGCAGTTGCGGCGCATCAAGATTTGTAATCCATTGACAATTTCTAATTGAAAACTCATGATGGGCGCGGCTTTAAGAGGAGCTCAATCATATGAAAATTTTTGTCTGCGTCAAACAAGTGCCCGACACTGAAACAAAAATCAAAATTAAATCAGACGGCTCAGGAATTGAGACACAAGATGTTAAATGGATCATGAACCCTTACGACGAATTTGCCGTCGAAGAGGCCTTGAAAACTCGCGACAAACTTGCGGACGGGTCCACAGTTACGGCGCTGACGCTTGGCCCTAAAGCTCGTTGTACCGAAGTGCTGCGGACAGCCCTCGCTTTAGGATGCGATAATGCCATCGTCATAGACTCGACTGAAACCTTGGATACTTCGGCCACGGCACGCGCTTTATCTGAGGCGCTTAAGAAAGAAGACGCTGGTCTGATTTTTCTTGGCAAGCAAGCCATTGATGATGATTGCTCTCAGGTGCCGCAACTCATTGCCGCCCATCTAGAACTGCCTCATGCCTCTGTCGTTGTTAAGTTTGAATTAAGTGCCGACAAATCGAAGGCTACCGTGGAGCGCGAATCCGAGGGCGGAACCAAAGAAATTCTCGAGCTCTCTTTACCCTGTGTCATCGGGGCCAACAAAGGACTCAATACTCCTCGCTTTGCCAGTCTTCCGAATATCATGAAGGCAAAGAAAAAAGAAATTGCCGAGCTCAACCTTGCTCAGCTAGGCATTTCGGAGACCGACACAAAAACAAGACATTATGAGTTTCAACTTCCACCCCCAAGACCCGCCGGCAGAACCCTTGAAGGATCGGCCGCGGATTTGGCATCACAAGTAGTAAAACTCTTGCGAGAAGAAGCAAAGGTGATTTGACATGGCAAAAGCACTTGTATTTGTTGAACATAAAAACGGAAAAATTAAATCAAGCTCCCTTGAGCTTTTAAGGTTTGCGAAGAGCGGCGGTCTCGAAGTTGTCGCTGTTGCCTTTGGGCCCCAAGCATCATCCCTTGCTGCTGAGGCGGGACAAAATGGAGCCGCAAACTTAGTCGTGACAGAAAGCGCGGAACTTCAGAACTACAACCCTGAAGGATATGGAAAGGCTTTTTCCGAAATCATTAAGAATCAAAACCCTACTTGTGTTTTGGGATCATCGAGCGTTCTTGGAAAAGACTTGTTTGCCCGTGTTGGCGGTCTCTTGAAGTGTGGTGTCGCGACCGACTGTGTTGCCGTCACTTTTGAGGGTAATAACGTTAAGGCTCGACGACCACTCTACTCGGGCAAAGCAACCGCATCGATCGAATTTAAAAACTCTTCAACGGCACTCGTGTTGGTTCGACCGAATGTGCTTGAGCCGCGCACAGTGACTCCCGGGGGTCCTGCGACGGTGACCCAATCAGCTCTTCAGTTGAGCTCCCTCAAAACATTGGTTAAACAAGTGGTCCAAGGCACATCTAACAAGCTCGATCTTTCTGAAGCCAATATCATTGTTTCGGCGGGACGAGGAATTAAAGGGCCAGAGAATTTCAAAGTGATTGAAGAATTGGCGGCAAGCCTTGGTGCAAGCGTCGGCGCCTCTCGGGCCGTTGTTGATGCCGGCTGGGCGCCTCACAGTATGCAGGTGGGTCAAACCGGAAAAACTGTTTCCCCAACGCTTTATATCGCCATCGGAATCAGCGGCGCGATTCAACACCTGGCGGGAATGAGTTCAAGCAAAGTCATCGTTGCTGTGAATAAAGACAAAGAGGCCCCCATTTTTCAAAAAGCCACTTATGGGCTTGTGGGAGATCTTTTTGAAATAGTTCCGCTCATGACTCAGGAATTCAAAAAGCTCTTACATTCCTAATGTTGCGATCGTTTAAGATACACGTCTTACCGAGCCTCGTTGCCGCACTTTATTGGCTGTGGTCTCGAACCTGGCGATTTCGAGTTATTGAAGATCCCGAATTCACGGCTTTGAAAAAACGCGGCCCCGTCACGTTTGCCCATTGGCACGGAGATGAAATGGTCGTTTTGAGGCTTGGCCCCGTCTACAAATGTGCCGCCATGACCAGCACTTCAGACGACGGCGAACTCATGACTCGAGTACTTAAGTTTTTTGGATTTGGCGTAAGCCGCGGATCGAGCACCCGAGGCGGAGTTAGAGCCGCTGTTGGGCTCGTTCATCTTGTTAAAGAACAGGGATTTTCGGCAACAATGGCGGTCGATGGACCAAAAGGCCCGAGACACAAAGTAAAACCAGGCGTTATTGCCATTGCCCAACACACCGGAACGGCCATTGTGCCCACCGGAGTTGCGCGCTCGTCGGCACTTGTTTTTGAGAAGTCTTGGAATAAAACTTTTCTTCCATGGCCCTTTTCGCGCGTGATTGTGTACTTTGGAAGGCCTCTAATCGAGCTGAGCCAAAGTCAGGAAGTGCTTGTGGAGAAGATTGAAGTTTGCTTACATGAAGCCAGGG
Organism: Oligoflexia bacterium; assembly: GCA_020847095.1. Taxonomy (GTDB): domain Bacteria; phylum Bdellovibrionota; class Bdellovibrionia; order JABDDW01; family JABDDW01; genus JADLCR01. The sequence goes on from JADLCR010000077.1 coordinate 3,506, forward strand.
GAAAAGCACAAGCTCACTTACTGGGGAGATAATCATGCGCAAGCTTCTCGTCGTCTTGGCGATTGTTTTGGGTGCCGGATGTTCAACCTCACCTACTAAGAAGCATTCATTTTTAACGAACGGCGCGAAGGATTCTCCGGGAATGGCGCCACCGTCAGTGCCTTTGCGACCAAAAGGCCAACCCTATTCTGGCGACGGACTACCGATTATTCAAAACGTGGCGCCTAAATCTATTGCTCAAAAGGCCGGGCTCCAAAAAGGTGATCGTATCGTTAAACTCAATGGCAGTTTGACGTTTTCTGCAAAAGAGGTGGAAAGAAAAATCAAAACGGCGCTTGGAAAAACCTCTTTGGAAATTTCTCGAGCTGGTAAGCCCCACCGGGTCACGTTAAATCTAACCGGAAACAGTCCAAAATTGGGAATCGCTTTTGAGCCAAGTGATCGCGTGATTGTCAAACCGTCTACGCCCATCATTGGAATCCTTCACAAAGAAAGTTCCAGCATTTTCGCAAAAGCTTCGGCGACAAAGGACAACAAGCTGCGCATCAGCCTCATCATTCAAGGCTCAAACCCCCGAGTTGGAATACCACTAAGAGTTGACGTTTTTGAAAGCCGGGGAAAACGGGTCATCGGATCTTACATCGACACTATTGACGCATTGGGCCTAGACCCCCTCGTGGTGTCACAGGATTTCAAGCGACCCAATCAGGATTTGGCCCTGCCGGTTTTGGTTAGAGTAAGCCTGGCAAACGAGAAGTTTCTTTTTGAGTTTCAATAACCTACGTGCTAGCGTCAAATTAACTTCTAAGGAGGCTAACGCGCATGCTCAAGCTCGCATGTCTTATGGTTTTTGCCCTAAATTTTGTTTCAATAACCCACGCCGCCGAGATCGTTGCGACTATCAATGGCCGCGCGATAACCGTTGAAGAATTCAACCGTCGGTATGCGGAAGTTAAGAAAAGCGTTCCACTGAACCCTCCTACTAAAAAAGCATTTCTTGAGGACCTTGTTCGGTTTGAAATGGGCGTACAAGAAGCAGAGCGAAGAAAACTTGATCAAACACCCATCGTTGCCGAACGCATTCGTCAACAGCTTTATGTGGGTCTCATTGAAACCGAACTAAAAGCAAAAATCGATGCCATTCAGATTACTGAATCCGAGATGCGTGACTACTACAAATCCAATCCCGAGCTTCGCACAAGCCATATCCTTATCGAAGTCAAGCAAGGGGCCTCTGAACAAGAAAGAGCTGCCGCCAAAAAACGCGCCGACGAAATTTATGCAGAAGTTCGCAAGAGTAGCCGCCCATTTGAAGAGCTTGTTAAGCTTTACACTGACGATATTGTCACCAAACGAAATGGTGGGGATGTTGGATTTCAGTCGCGCATTACTTTGATTCCGGGCTTTTCCTTGGCTCCGAGCTACTATGATACTGCGCTCAAGCTTCGAATTGGCGAGATCAGCGGCGTTGTTGAAACGCCCTATGGGTTTCACATTATTAAACTCACGGGACGAAATTCTTTTGAGGACGCCAACAAGCGCGCCATCAACGCCGCTATCTTAGAAAAGAAAAAAGTAGGCTTGTTCAATCAATATTTCGAAAAGCTTCGACGCAGTTATAAAATTGCGACCAATCCTGAGCTTTTGAAGTAAGACCCGATGGATTCAAAAAAGTTACTCGTCGTCCTTAGCCTCTGGGCGGTAACGATCGGTTGCTTTAAAAAACCTGCTCAACCTGAAAACGTGGTTGTTGTTAAAGTGAACGGCCAATCACTCGATGCCGTGACCTTTTCAAAACAACTCGCACGAAGACTGAAGCGTTTTGATTCATTGGCGGCCAAAGACCCTAAGGTCATCACCAAAGCAAAGGAAGAAATCATAAATGGTTTTTTAGTTTCTTCGTTGCTCACTCAACTCGCAAAAGAAAACAATCTGTCTGTGACTCCTGATGAACTTAATGCTGAGTTTGATAAAATCCGCAAGGGTTACCCGGATGACATTTCATTTCGCGAATCTCTTATCAACGAAGGCCTCTCTCTAGATGAATGGAAAAACTCACTCAATGATGTCTTGTTGCAGCGAAAAGTATTTTCTCTTTTGGGACGAGAGGGCGGGAGCGTTGATCTCAATCAAAAAGCTAAAGAATTCTATGATTCCCACAAAAGCACCTTTCAAAAAAAGCCAAGGGTTAAACTCCAGCAACTGGTGGTGGCCAAAGAAGACGATGCCCAACGACTATTGAAAAAGATCCGTGAGGGTGGCTCGTTTGAGGAATTGGCTAAAAAATATAGCATTTCTCCCGATGCCCATGAGGGGGGACATATTGGATATGTGGTTAAAGGAACCGTCCCGGCTTTTGACGCGGCATTTAATATGCGTATTGGGCAGACCAGTGGCGTCATTAAAAGCAGTTACGGCTTTCATATCCTGAGGGTCCTTGATAAAAAAGAGGGCTCAGTTGAATCATATGAGCAGGCCAAACCAAAGATCCTGCTCCAACTCTCAGAGCAGAGAGAACAAAGGGTATTTAATCAATGGTTACAAAAGGCAATTCAATCAGCAAAAGTCGAACGAAACGATCCGGTCATAGAGAAAATTCGAGTTTTCACCGAAGGGCCACAATAGCTTTAGTTGCGGCGTTTCATTTGCTTTTTCCAATTCATATGGTTCGTGCCGATGTGGTCGAGTCAATCGTGGCCATCGTCAACTCCTCAATCATTACCAAAATTGATATGGATCGCTTCAGAGAAAAACTTCGCAAAGGAAGCATCGTTGACGATCTATTTGGCAATGATCAAGCTGTTTTGCTTAAAGATGACAAAGTCTTGCTCAAGCAAATGATCGACGAAAAAGTTGTAGACGATGAAGTCAAAAAACAAAACCTAACAGTGACCATTGAGCGCGTTGAGCAAGAGATTAATTCCATTCAAGCAAAGAATCGAATTTCCCGCGACTACCTAAAAGCGGCTTTAAAAAAAGGGGGCACGAGCTTTTCTGAATACCAAGCGTTTATAAAAAAGCGTCTGGAGCGACAAAGTGTCATTGAACGGGCCGTGACCTCAAAAATCAAAATTTCTGAAGAAGATGTCGCTGCTGCCTACGAAGCGAAATACAAACACCTTTCGGCAACGAGTTTTGAATACCGAGTCGCGCATATTTTATTTCGCGAAGGCAAACGCAAAGATGAAGAGCAACAAAGCCGAGCCCGTGAAGTTTATCAAAAGTTAAAAGTTGGCGGCGATTTTGATTCATTAGCTGCTCAATTCAGTGAAGATCCCGGATTCAATGAGGGCGGGCTGCTCGGAACATTTCGTCTCGGTGAAACTCTCAAGCCCCTAGAAGATGCTTTCAAAACGCTTGCCCCTGGAGAGTTTTCTCAACCTACGAAAAGTAAATTGGGATGGCACATCGTTAAACTCTTGGATCGTCGTGTGGTTTCTGATCCCGAATTTGAAAAACGACGAGACGAGCTTCGCGGCGATCTCTATCAACGCGCCTTTGTGAAACAGTTTCAGTTTTGGCTTGATCAAAAACGCCAGGAATCTTTTATCAGGATTAACTAATGCTTCGGCCTTTAAGAATTGGGTTAACTTCGGGAGATGCGCACGGCATTGGGCCCGAAGTCATTGCGAAAGCATTGAAAAAAATCGGCCCTCAGAAATCCATTCAATTTTTTCTTTGGAGAAGTTCTGAATTTCCGAGAAAGGACATGGCTCGGATAAAAAAGGAATTTAAGATCCGAACCGTCTCAAGCTGGGCTGAAGCACTTCATCAGATTCCTTCTTCTAATAAAGAGCTAGTTGAAATTCTCACCGACACCTCGCCCGCAAGGTGGGTTGAAGATGCCGGGGGCGCTTGTACTTTCGGCCACTTGGACAGTCTTGCCACAGCACCCCTTTCAAAACCCACAATTGCATCTTCGGGTTTGAAAGATATTGGTCACACCGAAATCCTCAAACGTGTCAGCTCAACAAAAAACGCATATATGACATTCATCGGAAAGCACTTTAATGTCATGTCGGCAACGGGACATCTTCCAATCAAGATGATTTCGGAAAAACTTAATCCCGAATCCTTTGAAAATGCCGTTCGGGCCGCCGTCGCATTTCGCGAAGCCCTTAACCGACTCGATGGAAATAAAAAAGGCAAGGCTCTCCCGGTTGGAGTCATTGGACTCAACCCGCACTCGGGCGACGAAGGTCTCTTAGGTACAGAAGAAATTGATTTCATTGTTCCTAAGATTAAGAAACTACAGACTGAAGGACTGCCCGTTGTTGGGCCCTTGATTCCGGATGCGGCCTTCAGTTACCAAAATTGGGGGAGCTACTCTCTTTATCTGGCTCTCTATCATGATCAAGGTTTAATTCCCTTTAAAACGGTTCACGGACTTGATGGCGTGCATATTTCTTGGGGCCTGCCATTTATCCGAACAAGCCCAGATCATGGAACCGCTTTTGATATCGCCGGAAAAGACAAAGCAGATCCTACAAGTATGATTAAGGCTATTCAGTGGGCCATTCGCCTGGCTAAAGCAAAATTTGGTGAGGTTTGACATGAAAATGAATTTGGAAATTTTTAGAGAGTATGACATTCGGGGAGTTGTCGGCAAAGATTTTGATGCATCCTTTGCAGAGGTTTTGGGAAAGGCCTTCGCGACTTACCTTTGCGATCGACAAAAAGAAAGACCTCTGACCGTCTCCATCGGATACGATGCGCGGCTTTCTTCTCCTGAACTTTGCCAAGCGGTAACAAAGGGGCTGTGTGATAGCGGGGTCAATGTCATTCAACTTGGACTTGTCACCACTCCTATTTCATACTTCAGCACATTCACCATGCCCATTCATGGTGCCTTTATGATAACGGGCAGTCATAACCCTCCCGAGTACAACGGATTCAAGATCAGTTTTGGTAAGGGAACAATTTTTGGAAAAGAAATTCAGGTCTTAAAAGAAATCATTTTGGCCAAGCGTTTTACTGCGTCTGGTGTCAAAGGTACGGTTTCAACTCACGATATTTTTCCCGAGTATGTATCAAAGTATAAATCTGATTTTAATATTGCTCGTTCTCCAAAGGTGGTTGTTGATTGTGGAAACGGAGCCGCCGGTGTTATCGCCCGCAGACTGTATGATGCATTAAAAATCAATTTTGAAGTGCTCTTTGAAAAGCCCGACGGAAAATTTCCTAATCACCATCCTGACCCAACAGTGCCAGAGTATATGACTCAACTCCGCGATACGGTCTTGAAAGCAAAAGCTGATGTTGGAATTGGATTCGACGGTGATGCTGATCGAATAGGCGTTGTCGACGCACAAGGCCGCCTGCTTTTTGGTGACGAACTCATGGTGATTTTCTCAAGATCTATCGCTAAAAAATTTCCAGGACTTCCCATTATTGGCGATGTTAAGTGCTCAGATCGACTTTACCACGATATTGCAAAGCATGGTGGTCAACCGATTATGTATAAAACCGGGCACTCTCTGATCAAAGACCATATGAAATCTGTGGGTTCAAAGTTTTCAGGCGAAATGAGCGGACACGTATTTTTTGCTGACCGTAACTTTGGGTATGACGATGCCGTTTATGCGGGGGCTCGCCTCATTGAAATCATGAGCGAAACAGGCTTGGGAGTTACCGAGTTACTAAAGGGTTTGCCCCCCGCTTTTTCCACTCCAGAAATCCGAATCGACACAACGGAAGATAAGAAAAGAACAATCGTCGAAGCTGTAAGAAAGAAGTTTGCCAATGGGCCATTTAAAGTGAACGAAATCGACGGAATTAGAATTTCTTTTGATGACGGCTTTGCTTTGGTTCGATCCAGCAACACTCAACCGGTCATAGTATGTCGGTTTGAAGCCCAATCAGAAAAGCGATTAAAAGAAATCCGTGATCTCGTTGAAAAGGAAGTAAAGAGCTTACTGTAGTCCATGAATGACTCTATTGAAGACTCTATCATTATAAAGGGCGCGAGAGAGCACAACTTAAAAAACATTAGTCTCTCACTCCCCCGAAATCAAATCACCGTTTTCACCGGACTGAGTGGGAGCGGGAAATCTTCTTTGGCCTTTGACACGATATATGCCGAAGGGCAACGTCGTTACGTTGAGAGTCTTTCGAGCTACGCCCGCCAATTCTTGGAGCAACTCAAAAAGCCCGATGTGGATGCAATCTATGGACTCTCACCATCAATAAGTATTGAACAAAAGACCACCTCTAGAAATCCCCGATCAACCGTCGGAACGGTAACAGAGATATTTGACTACCTCCGACTTTTGTTTGCGCGGGTGGGAAAGCCTTACTGCTACAACTGCGGAAAGCCCATTTCGGGCCAAAGCATCGATCAGATGACCCAATCGCTACTTGATTGGCCCACGGGAGCTAAAATTCATATTCTTGCTCCGGTGGTTCAGGGGAAGAAGGGTGAGTATTTAGCAGAATTCAAAAAATGGGCAAAACAAGGCTTTGTGAGGGCCAAAATTGACGGACAAGTTGTCGAACTTGCCGGAGCTAAGAAACTAGAGAAGAACAAAGTTCATGATATTGATTTGTTCGTCGATCGGCTCGTCATTAAAAGTGATATTAAATCGCGTCTTAGCGAAGCACTGGAAAAGGCCATAAGTTTTGGTGAAGGCTTTGCAAAAGTCGAAAATCTCGACAATGATTCGCAACAACTTTTGAGCATCCATAATGCCTGTGTCAAATGTGGCATTAGCTATCCCGAAGTTGAACCTCGCCTTTTTAGCTTCAATAATCCTCGCGGGGCTTGCCCCAGCTGCAATGGAATTGGATTGAATGAACCCCAATACGATTGGGAGTGGGAAGATGAAATGATTCATCTTCCCTGCAAGACCTGCAATGGCCTTAGGCTTCGTCCCGAGGCTCTTTCAATCAGGCTCAATGAAAAGAACATCATGGAGCTCAGTGACTTAACTTCACTTGAACTCAAAGAATTTTTGAAGGCTCTGGCGTTTTCAAAGCGTGAGATACTGATTGCAGAAAAGATTCGCAAAGAAATTTTGGAAAGACTTCAGTTTTTGCAAGAAGTCGGTGTGGATTATCTTTCTTTGTCGCGACCATCCAGAACCCTCAGCGGCGGTGAAGCCCAACGTATCCGCCTGGCAACTCAAATTGGCTCATCATTGGTCGGCGTACTTTACGTGCTTGATGAACCCAGCATCGGACTGCATCCTCGGGATCATGGGCGCCTCCTGACAACATTACGAAGACTTCGCAATCTGGGAAACACGATTTTGCTCGTGGAGCATGACGACGAAACCATTAGAAGCGCCGATCATGTTGTCGATATTGGGCCTGGCGCGGGAAAAAACGGAGGCGCTCTCATTGCCGAGGGAACTCCTGCACAGGTCATTAAAAATCCAAATAGTTTGACTGGCGCTTATCTATCCGGAAAGCAGTCCATCCCCATTCCTTCACAACGAAGAGTTGGTAACGGCAACTTCTTATCTATTCGAGGCGCCAGAGGCAATAATCTTAAAAACGTTTCTTGTTCTATTCCGCTTGGCACATTGACAACCGTAACCGGCGTGAGTGGCAGTGGAAAATCCACATTGGTTGTTGACACTCTTTATGCCCATCTCTCACAGAAACTTTATAACTCAAGCGTCTCGCCCAGCCCCTTTGATTCAATTGAGGGATCTGAACATCTTGATAAAGTCATAGACATAGATCAAAGCCCTATAGGGCGAACTCCAAGATCCAACCCCGCGACTTACACGGGTTTGTTTACTTTAATTCGCGACCTTTTTTCTCAACTTCCAGAAGCCAAGATGCGAGGGTTTAAACCAGGACGCTTTAGTTTTAATGTTAAAGGCGGACGGTGCGAAGCTTGTGAAGGCGACGGAATGATTCGCGTCGAGATGCATTTTCTTCCGGATGTTTTTGTCCAATGCGATACCTGTCAAGGACGCCGGTACAATCGAGAAACACTCGAAGTCAAATACAAGGGAAAGAACATTGCCGATGTTTTAGAAATGGATGTTCAGGAAGCGGCAAAATTTCTTGAAAATATTCCGGCCATAAAACAAAAGCTCGAAACATTAAATCGAGTGGGCCTGGGGTACATCGGTCTTGGCCAAAGCTCAACGACTTTAAGTGGCGGTGAAGCCCAACGTATCAAACTTGCCAAAGAACTTTCTAAACGCAGCACAGGTAAAACACTTTACATTTTAGATGAACCCACCACAGGGCTCCATTTTGACGACGTTCGACGACTGCTTGAAATCCTCCAAGAGCTCGTTGAGCAGGGAAATACCGTGCTCGTCATTGAACACAATCTCGACGTGATAAAAGTCTCCGATTTTGTCATTGATATTGGTCCCGAAGGCGGGACGGGTGGCGGAGAAATTGTGGCCGCCGGCACCCCAGAGACCATCTCAAAAGCGCGGCAAAGCCATACGGGCAAATATCTTAAAGATATTTTGTACAAAAATTAGACAGAGCGCCGCAGCAATTCCTTTGGCTGACTAAACCTTTGCCGGTTTACTTCGAACAATTTTTTGATTTTATCCGTAGCCTTCCGACCAGGACTTTAGGCGGTTTTAGTGAAGTTCTGGGTTGTGGGAATTACTTTATTTTGTTGGGGAAACCTGGCTTTTGGGCAGTGTGAGCCAGAAGACGTTGTGCCTGACCATTACGTGATTCGCTTTAGCTCCGCCGTATCCAGTTCTGCTTTTCAAAATCTTCGCAACCGAACTCGTTTCTTTCGCGGATTAGATTTAGCAAAAACTCGCAGCTCGGGTTTTAAAATCCCCGAAACAGTTGTCGCAAAAATTAACGATTCAGAAAAGTCGCGCTTTATTTCTGATTATGGCAGTTCCGTCAAATCAATTGAGCCTGTTTGTCGCTACAAATTATTTGGAACCATCAATCCTATTGATCGTGATTTTTCTAAGCAATGGAATCTCGAAAAAATTAAAGCTCCTACCGCTTGGGCGCGCACCACTGGCTTAAATAAGATTGTCGTCGCCATTTCAGATTCGGGCGTAGACTGGAAGCATCACGAATTTGACGGGCGCATCTGGACCAATTCAAAAGAAGTCCCAGGTAACGGAATAGATGACGATCGTAACGGTTGTATTGACGACATTCACGGATGCGATACGGCCGAGCAAGACGGTGATCCGAGCCCGCCCGCCGGTTCTGAAGAACACGGTCATGGAACCCATGTTGCTGGAATCGTCGCCGCCGGAATGAACGCCGCAGGAATTGTAGGCGTTGCTCCGCTCGTGACGATCATGCCTGTAAAAGGTTTTGAGGATAATCTCTCCGGAATCACCAGCGGCATCGGTCTTGTAGAATCCATTTACTACGCCGTTAACAATGGGGCCCGCGTGATCAATTGCAGCTGGGGAAGGCGAGGGTTGGCCACCCAGTACGAGAAAGACGCCATCAACTATGCCCTATCTCAAGGAGTTGTGGTGGTGGCCGCCGCAGGTAACTCTTCAGCGGATGCTCAGTTTTTCACTCCAGCTAATATTCCAGGAGTTCTCGTCGTTGGGGCGACAGGAAAAAATGATCAATTAGCGAGTTTTAGCAATTATGGTTCGCGACTGGATGTGGTGGCTCCTGGCGGAGCCGGATATTCAGCAGGAAACATGATCGATCCAATATTATCCACATTTCCACTTGAGTTCGGCGGTTACCGAGAACTTATTGGCACGAGCATGGCGGCACCTCATGTTGCCGGTGCGGCAGCGCTCATTCTTAGTATCAACGACAAATTCAGTCCTCAGGACATTACTAAAATTCTAAAAGAGTCGGCTTCCCTCATTTCTGTGACGGGAGCCAACGGAATTAATTATCAAGTTCGACGCTTGGATTTGGCTTCGGCTCTTGATCTTGCGCAGACAACCCTCCCCACTTCGTCACCATCCCCATGTCAGGGAGCCTCATGTCCTCAAAGTCAAGGGAGCCAAACTCTGTCATCAAGCGCCCCTTCGTCCCAAACCGGTGGCGGTTGTGGCACGCTTACTACAGGCCGTCGCTCCTTCAATGATCAAGGTAAAAAAATATGGGCGTGGCTTTTGGCCATGCCCATACTATTTGCTTTGCTATTAAGATTTCGGCTTAGGCTTTTCCAACAAGTTGGAAAGCGATAACCAGCGCGTAAATTACGAGTGATTCGATAAGCGCCAAACCCAAAATCATAGGCAAAAAGATTTTACCTGAAGCTGATGGGTTACGTGCAATTCCGTCCAATGCGGCGGTTACAGCGCGACCCTGTCCGAGAGCGCCTCCAACTGCGGCTACGCCAATTGCAATTGCTGCTGCGAGAGCATACATGCCCTTGCCGCCGGCTGCGGCCCCGGCCACTTCTTCGGCAAATGCGGGACTTGCCAAGAGTGTTGCTGCTGATACTACAAAACTGGTGCGTGCAAGGTTCTTCATTAAAATTCTCCTCCTCTTAATGATCGTGGGCCGTGGCCATAGAAATATAGACCATGGACAATAATGAAAACACAAATGCTTGTACAAAGCAGACAAACATACCCAAAACGTAAAAGATCATCGGGATTCCCACTGGAACAAGTTCCAGAAAAATTCCCAAGACCGTGTGATCCCCAGTCATATTTCCACTGAGGCGAAGCCCTAAACTAAACGGGCGAACAATGTGAGAAATGATTTCGATAACAAACATTAAAGGCGCAATCCAAATCAGCGGACCAAAAAAATGTTTAATGTATCCAAGTCCATTAGAAACCACGCCCATGACGTTATAAAATACGAATACAAATAGGCCCACCGCAAACGCCGTATTCATATTGTCTGTTGATGGCGTGAATCCGGGTAAGAGACCAAAAAAGTTATTGACCAGAATAAACAAAAACATTGAGCCGATGAGGGGCACATATTTTTCAGACCCGTGGCCCAGAATTGAATCAACAAAGCCAGAAAGTCCTTCGACAACCACTTCGAAAAAATTTCTCAAACTTGGTTTAGCATCCGGGATCAAAGCCTCTTCCGGCTTCCCAGCTACGGCCCAAGCAACAATAGAAATGATCGCAATAATTAAAGTGCACGCTGCGGCCGATGCCACATGAACGGGGAGTTGGTTTATTCCAGGAATCAGCTGAAACCAGCTAAAATGCATTACTCACTCTCATTCTTTGTTAGCGACGCCACCAAAAAAGTTGCGCCCAACGTCGTGACCCCGGCAAAA
>JADLCR010000078.1 GCA_020847095.1 Oligoflexia bacterium
ATATGAGTTACTCAGCAAACCACAGGGCATGGTCACGCATCAAACTCTGAAGCGCTGATCGATCGTTTTCTTTAGTGGTCTCTTCGGATTTCTCGGCTTTCAAGACATAATCGCTAAAAATTCTCAACTCATCGGAGTCTAACTTTGCGAGCTCCTGCAATAGCGTGCGACGTCCCTCACGCAAGCCGCGGTGATCCTCAGCAAATGTTGTACTATATTTTAGCCCTAACATCATAAAACGAGCAGCATCTTTGAGAAACTCCTCCCGACTTTCTTTTTTCCATTTTACAAGTGCCATCATACCGCGTCCCACAAAGTATTTCCCAATTTGTGCCCACAGTTGAGGGTTCTTAAGGGCTTTTTCCTCTTCTACAAATTTTCCATCTTTAAGCCAGTAGGGTGCAAGAACTGGTAGCAGCTCAAATTCCTTGGCAGCTTGTTCTGCATAATCCAGGTCTTTAGCAAAGTAACCAAGCCAGACACGGTTACACATGGCATCTACTTGGCGATATTCGATCTTTGCCTTTTCTGCTTCGTATGCGACCCATTTGAACTGCTCATCAGATTTCTCGAACCAAGTTTTTTTCTTTGCTGGATCCGTTTCAATGCGTACACGATTTCGATAGAGGCATGCTTGATCCAAGTTTGCATCAATAATACGGGCCTTTTCTCCAAGATTTTCAAGAGCAATCTCGATAGCGTCTTGTGCCTCTCGCAAAGATTCCCCTTGATTGGAGGGTGCCTGTGTGGAAAAAGCAAAACGCCGAGTCGCTTCCGCCAGCGCTAGATTACCAAATCCAACCCCACGACGATAACCGACCGCACCTGCGATTCTTACAGCATATTGAGCATGTTTGCGTGCCTCCTCATAGGCACCTGTCGCAATAAAGTGCTGTGCCAGAGAACTGTGACTAAGCGCAATTCGATGTCCAACCGCCAATTTGTATCTGAGTTGTAGTGCATCCCATATATTCTCAAAGGCAGACTGGAATTTACCTGCCTGCATTTGAGCAAAGCCCAAATCATTACGCAAAGTGGCTTCCTCATGATCAAAGTGGATGAAGCGGCTGTAATACAATCCCTTTTTGAAATCCTCGATAGCATTTTCAAATAAACCTCGAATTCGCTGCATGTAAGCTCGTTGACGATACGCTAGACTTATCACCACATTCTTGAACCATTTTAAATGCTCATGCACAGGTAAATTCTGTGTTTCATTAATAACTGCTGTGAACATTTCCTGAGACTGATCATAATTGGACTGCTTTGCGTAAACATCCATTCCTGCCCAAACCTCAAAAAAAGCATTTAGTATTGCTTTTTCATCTGCATTAAGCTTAGAAATATTTTCTTTATAAATAGGGATATCGCTTAGGTACGATTGCCCAGTAGCTAACTTAAGCCAGACTTGATTCACTAATAACAAGCCTTCGATGAAATGCTTCCAGTAATTTCTATCCCCCAACTGCAATAAGAAGTTGGTTAATTCAATTTGCAAGGGTATCAGGATTTCATCATTGTTACTGGTGGCGGCTTCATGACCATAACGGTAATACATCTTCAATCCCGCAAAAATCGGATCGTCTTCATACCACTTCCTTTTGCCCTCTTTCCCCACTTGAATACGTAAACGATAGTGAACGAATTCTATTTTCAAACGTTGGCGAGATGTTTCAATCTCACGAATCTTATTCACATACTCTTCGGAAGATAAGGTTGACCGCTCAAAATCCTCGCGCGTTAGGTTAGCAAAAATATTCTTTAGCTCTTCATTTTTTTGCCTAATAGCATCTTTGTAATATTCGTAAATAGATTGCGCGGCAATTTGACGTTCAGCAACATCGGCATCCTTTGAATAAACATATTTTTCCAGTAAATCATATATATCATCATGAAGATATACCCGATCATCATCAGGGAATGTCTTTGCGAAGGACATATTCTTAAGGGTTTCAAGCGTGCTTTTCACCTCCCGGAGGGGAATACCACGAATCTTCGCAAGCAAATCGAGGTTAATACCCTTCCGTGTCCGTCCAGCAGCCTTGAGCGTCTCTCCTAATTCGGGAAGAGAAAGCAAATATTCGACAACTTCCTGCTCAAAAGTCTCTGTTTGGAATTCAGATAGATCCTTAAACGCCTGCGGAACTCGCATACGCAATTCAAGGAAAATCGCCAATAAAATTGGGCGCCCCTGGCTCAAATTGTGAAGTTTTTGAATATCCACCTCACTGAAGGAAACAGATTGCCCCGTTTCCTTCGACCAGCGATTTGCTACTGCGGTCAGATACTCACTACTTTCCACCGGGCTGAAGAAATCCAATGGAATGAGCGAAGATTGTTGAAAAAGCCGTTTTGCCTCAGGGCGCCCAGCAAATAACACCACTCCACGTGACAAATCATTAATACAGGTTTGAAGCCAGTCCCAAGCAGGGGCGAAACGTGTTCCAGTAGGATACACAAATTGCTCAACAGTATCAAATAAAAGTAGCACACCGTGCTCAGCACTCATTTTTTTGACACCTTCGGCGCAACTCTCCAATAATTTTTCGAGTTGTTCATGAATGGCTTTGCTATCTCCACTTGCACGTGCAGCATCCAACCTTCGCCGAGCAGTAATGAAATTATTGAAATAAGGCTCATTTTCCGTTTGCTCGAAGCAAGCAAAAATTGCACGCGCTAGTCCTTCAGGGGAATGATGACGAAAATGATACAGGTCAATCAATCGTGCAGGTGCGCCATCATGCTTCTTTTCTAATTCAAGAATTCGCTGCAGCAAGCGTGTCTTACCAATACCATACTCCCCACAGAAAAACACAAGGTGGAATTTACCATCCTCCAGCCAATTGTGGACATCCTTTAGAATGGTTTCTCGTCCCACAAACTCTTCAAGTCTTTTGAGCGAAAACTGTTCTGGTAGCATAGTGTTAACTCCCCGGTTCATTAAGCGTAATGAGCCCTGTCGGTGTTGAATAAGTTGAAAATATGTTTAGGCAAAGAAGTATCTGCTGGTATCATGCGTTGATACCAGTCTTTTGCAGAAGGATATTCTTCCTGTAATTTTTCGCTTATTTCTTGTAAGTGCCTAATATACTCAGATCCTTGTCCTTTTAAAGCAAGCCATTTGCGAATGGGATGTATCACGGATCGATTAAGCTGGTATCCCTTTCTCTCATAACGTAAAAGATAACTTTCCAATAACAATTTAATTAGGTGATTGGCCTTTGCTCGTCGTTCAGGATCTTTACCATAGAGGTACTCATCAATATCAGGAATACGAAAAGGTATATCCACAAGTGCTAATTTTTCGATTAACGGACGGATATTTTCCATATTACCCCGTTCACTTTCCGGCAACGTCTCTTCAATAATAATATTTATTGCATCATCAAGTGCTTCTGGCAACTGTTTTTTCGATTCCGCCATCACACGCACTATCAAAGGGTAACCGCAACTTAAGTCTACTATTGCGTCGTATTCTTTCAAATCACGTTGAGACTTTCCTTGTTTTTTTAATTTCTCTAATTGTTCTATTACAAAATTTTGTTTCAAGGGATGAAGTTCAACTATTCCAGCATTTATCAATTCAGGGCTTGACCAAATTGGACGCTTACCTCGCCCAGATAAAATAATAAAAACCCGTTCAGAAGCTAATATAGGAGCCAGAATATATCTCTCAAGTTCTATTCGAATATCATCGGAACATTCATAAATTGAATCTACTAACAGAATAGGCGTCGTTTTCGATGACCGATATGCTAATCCACGTGCAAAATAGTCTTTCTGAAA
>JADLCR010000079.1 GCA_020847095.1 Oligoflexia bacterium
TATTTCAGACATAACTACTAATACTTCAGATCAGGTTGAGTTCCCAATCGTCATCCTACCACCTTCAATTTTGATCAAATCCTATCAACGGGGACTGCCACGTTACGAAGTTCCTGAAGCATTGAAGACCCGTTTCATTGCACGACTCACTGCAGATAAGGACTACATTGGGAGTATTGCCGAGTTAAGTGTTAACGCTATTAAGATTGCTCTACCTAATACGGAGCAGTTACCAAAATTGACTAAAGTTTTTTTTAGCAATGGAGCTGAGGCACTGGGTACGTTAACAAGGTCCACCGGAACAGTTGGAGTTTTTCAGTTAAGCTTCAAAGACAATCAACAATTCGGGCTCTACTTCGAGCTTTTTGCTCTAATTGCTTTTCCAGATCTTCGTCCGAGAGGCAGTTTTCCAACAACTGCAGTCCTAGACACATACGTTGCCTCTGGATTTTTTGATAAGTTTGGAACTGAAGAACGGGCAGAAATTCTTAAGTCTATTCCGAAAGTTTGGAGCAGACTTTCAGGGGCGCAACACAATGTTTGTGCTGATTTTGCGGTTGTGGATGACGAAGAAAGAATACTCGGCACGAATAGTACAATTTTAGCGTTAAAGGAAGAACAAAATGAAATTTGGTGTTTCCAGCACACTTGCATGCTCAAAAATACAAAACACTTACACCATACTAGAACTTTGTATTGTTGGAGAGCCGAATATCTTGCTGGTCGAAAAGGCGATATAGCAGTATATGCATTTTTTGATTCAAAGAGCCGATGGATTGACAGAATATATATTAAGTTCGCAAACATAAGCCCGATCAAAAACATTGTTCGAACATGCACTTATCAGAAGATAGTATTCAGAACTAATGGCAAAGTGATGCCTGATCAGAAAAGGACAATTGAATTCGAAGGAATCCGTTTTGGCGAGTTTGTTCGATGGTTTTATAGTGATGAGCAAGTGCTCATTGGCTTCAATCCGCGATATGTTAATGCCGCGGATAATTTGGAACAGATCTTTGTGCGGAATGCTTCTGCTACTTCCGAAACAGTTGAGGCGTATGCTCAGGAAGTGATGCGCAAATCAGGGGATTCCGTGAAAAAGCTTTCAATCATTTCTGAGCACTCTATAAATTTCGAAAATTCTCAGAATACTTTATTTGATCGGTACAGCTTGTTTCCAAAATCCCAACTAGGACTATTCATACAATCAGTAAATTATGCAATTGCAGTTACTGAACGCAAATTTCTACTAGGACTAGGTCAACATGCCTAGCTCGTATTTGAGAGAATTAAAATATGCGACGTTGGCGTTTTTCACTATTTACGGATTTTATGCCATTCCCACGATGCTTGCGAAGCACTCTTCTATTCCAATTTCGCTGATATACGGTAACTCTGAAATTAGTCTAGCAATGAATAGCATTGAACCTGGCGAATACTTTCTAAATGTAGAAAAGATAAACTCCAACTGCCAGATTTCTATTGATGGCCAGATCGTCAGTCAATCTGGATTCGTAACCAATGACTCTTCTCGCCCTAGGACTTTTTTGACGGTTGGAGCGGCAATTGATATTACAAAAAAGAACGAACAGAGAGTAATTGTAATTTCTTGTCGGTCTCCAACGACTTTTAGAAAAAGTATTGAAATCTCGCCGATTTTGACCAAAAGGTTGGTTGGTATAGTCTATTACCTTTGGCAATCCACTATTGATAATATTTTAGGCCCGGCAATTTCTGCTTTCTCTTTGATATTTTTGACGCTTCTTGCTTTTAGCTCAGGTCTGCGGCGATTGAGGCTCTATTTTTTCGCATCATTTGTCTCCTTTCTTTATTCACTTTCTCTTTCCAATATGACTTGGTTGTTTGCGCCCGATCATGTCGCCTCAGTCATTCATGTGAATTTAAAACTAATTCATGCACTTTCAATTTTCTTACTACTTTCGACAACGAGATCATTTAAGGCGATATTGGTTTTTGCAAGCGTATCTGGCATTGCTGGGGTTTACATTTCAAACCAAATCGGTCATCTAACCATTTATTACAAATTTTGGTTGAACTATTTGCTACCCGTACTCTCAGTGCTTTCCGTCATTGACAATTATAGTACGAAAGAAGAAACCCGGCAGACTTTAACGAGAAAGATCTTTTCGATAACTTGGGGCCTTTGCCATTTATTAACTGCAAGTCAATTCTCAATGGGGACCAGCAATTTCAGTTGGCCACTGGTAGTCGCAATCTCTGTAGTAGCTGTATTGTACCTAGCGACTACCGAATGGGTGACCGAAAGAAAATTTCTTGGGGTAGTTTCCACGATACTTTCAACGATCAAAGACGAGTCGCGGCCCAAAGAAGGCGTCATGCGAATTGCGCGAATGGCCTTTGAGCAGACGAAATTCAAAAGGCTTTCGGTTTACATCGATTCTTATTGCTTGGGGCAAACGACCAATCCGCAGGTCCAAATGACAAGAGTCATGGAGTACGGGTATCAAAAAGACACGACTCAAGATGCGGAAATTCTATTTAGCGAAAATCAAGGTCAGGTTATGCTCGAGGCGCTTAAATCAGGAAAAGAAGTTCTGAGACAAGGTCCCAAGAACGATTGGTTCCTTGTGGTCCCGATAGGACCCCATGCTTGCTTCAATTTTTCGAATGACTCGGAAACCGAGAACTACATCGCTTTCGAAAGTGCCGAAGCAATTAAGAAAATACTACCCGCGCTACAAACTATAAGCCAAAAGCTAGTCGATCATGCCGTCAGAAATACCACGGCACTTGGAAAATTGAAATCAATCCTAGGCTCAGGTCAACATCCAGCAACCATAGGTTCAGTCTTCGTTGACATCAACAATTTCACGAAAAACATTGAACGCTATGGTGAGGCCTACGGAAACTTCGTCTCTCACATTTACATTCCCAGCCTGATAAGGGCCGTTCAAGGACTACTTTCATTGGAGTTTACTCGCGGCGATGAAGCTTACTTTGTCGCGATTAATGAACTTCTGCCCAGCCAAATCACCGTGGCCGAGGGCACTCTCAAAGGGATCGAAGCCATTGATCACTTCGCCAAACATGAAGGCGCAAATCTATGCAAGGAACATGGTTACGACGTTTTGACCATTTCAACGGGCGCCAATGTTGGCGAAGCGACAATCATTTGCGATGAACTTAGCGTTCGGACTAGTGGCCGAGTTGTTAATGAAGCCAAGCGTCTTCAACAGGGTGCCGGTAAGGGACAAATTCTCGTGCATAACGACTTTGTAGAAAAGCATTCCGTTGAAAATGATCTCTACTGGTCAGAGTCCTTCCCAATTTTATTTAAGAAGAATCAAATCAATGCTCGTCGTCTAATCGGCAAAAAGAATCAATCTAAAGTCTCATGAACCTTTTTGAGCGACTTTTGGTTTCAATATACCCTGAACGAGAAATCCCTAAAAAGTACATGCCCGAATGGCAAGGCCGAGTTAGAACTCGAACGATACTGGCTTCAAGAATTTACTTTTTTGTTTTGGGTCTACTTTATGTGCTCCATTATTTTTTTGTCGATATCCCCCTTAAAAAGGAGCCTCTCTCGTTATGGTTCAATTATAGGTTTGGGGCACTTGCTCTAAACGTAATTGGATTTGCTTTAACATTTTCGCGGTCACTCAATCGCTCAAAATATTCCTATGCGCCGTTGCTGATTGTGGGTCTGGCCCTTGGAGTTTTGCAGGCACAGTCTATGGTGTGGAGAGCTGAAATTCCTTATTTTTATTGTGTGTTCATTTCTGTCATCACAACCTATGCTCTACCGCTTAACATTCTGTCGGGGTCCGCTTATTATTTTTTGAGTTCAGTCGTTCAGTACAATGGGTGGCAAGCCAGATCCCATGAATTCCCCTACTTTCTAAGTGCAGCACTTGTGGGATGGCTTTTTGTTGTTGTTTCTAAAACTAAGATAGCAACAGAAGTACAGGCTTTCGTCTTTGAGATTGAAGAACGAGAGGCAAAGATGGCCTTGCTTGATACTCAAGCTGAGCTGTTAAAAAGGTACCAACTGGCGGAGAAGGTCGCTCATGATATTCGGTCGCCGTTGGCGGCGCTTGAGGTGGTGGCTTTTGACAGTGGGCTGAATGATCAAACCAAAACGCTCATTGCCAAACTCACGACAAGGCTTCATGAGATTGCCAATGAGCTTTTGAGATCCAAAATTGAGGCCGGGGTGCAGTCAGAGCCGATTCTCGAGATTCAAGAAATAATAGAAGAAAAAAAGCAAACCCTAGCGAAGACTAACAGGTTGATAACTTTTCGCATTCGGAACTTTCAAACGGCCGAAAGAATAAACACGAGACTGACATCCACGGAGTTTAAGCAAATCTTCTCAAACCTACTTGATAATTCAATCGAAGCCATTGATCAGCGTGGCACGATCGAAGTGCAGATTCAAAAGGCCACCAACGAGCTCATTCGCATTCAAATAAGTGACACAGGCAAAGGCATCCCGATCGATATTCTTCCGGGTCTTTTCAATAAAGGCGCCACTCATGGCAAAACGGGCGGTAATGGCTTAGGGTTATTCCAAGCCAAAGAAGCCCTAGAAAAAGTTGGCGGCTCGATCTCTATTGAATCTAGGCTAGGTCAGGGCACTCAGGTCACGCTTTCAATTCCAATTCTTAACTAATTTTCACTGCTGAAGAATCCATAAATGGGCGTCATGAGCTTGACCTAGGGTGTTAAAGGTGATTAAACAGCTTGCAACTTACTTTTTTATTGGGAGGTCAAAATGAAATTCTTAAAAAATCTTAGCCTGGCCTTGGTCATTGTTTGTAGCGCGCTACTAGCATCCCTAAGCGCAAAGGCTGAAATTAAACCCGACGGCACCATGGTTAGCGACCTCTGCGCCGGTGTTGTGGATTCACAAGACGGTGTCACCGATGTTTGCTTAGGCAAAATTGTTGGCGATCGCAAACACAATTACCTATTCGTCACCTACAGAAGAGACGATGGCACCAACGACACTGCCGCGTTTCCCATTGTCGCAATCTTGCCAGGAAATTCAGGAATCACCGGCAAGACTGATACTTTTGAAATGATCATCCTTTACGAAGGTGACATTCAGCACAAGATCTACGGCACCGGAAAGCCCGGAGAATTTCGCTCACTCTATGGCGACATGCCAAATGGCAAAAAGTTTCGCGCTCGAGAATTTTATTGGGTCGTTAACACTTTATAATTGGAGATTTTCATGAAGTTATTTTTAGTCGCACTCGCTCTTAGCCCCATATTTGCCTTCGGCAGCGTTTCATCCGAAGAAAACTACATTCAGGCTCGACATGAAAGCGGCCGAACTGTTCAAATCATTCTTAATGTCGACGGGACTCCCCGAATTAAGGGGATGAGAACCTACCCGCCATCAATAAAAGATTTCAGAGACGATAGCGGCCAATTTACCAATTACTGCTATGTCGGCGGCAACGAAGAAATGAATGCTCTTTTTACCGCTTTAGTCGCGCGGGCTGATGGCGACGGCGATTCTTGGGCAACCCTCAAAAAAATTAAAGTTTTACGCCACGACACATACTTGGTCGTGGTTGCTATAGAAGACGAGCGTGGGGCCTACACTGAAGAGTATCGCTTTCCGCAATGTCTTCAAGCCCAGTAATCTAAAGAGTTAAAACGTATACTTCACTTCGGTGAAGACAGAGCTTAAGGATTTTAGAGCTCCAAGAGGACGGTCGTTGGGGCCGTTGTATAGATCGGCCCCAAGACTGATTTTTAAATTATCGGTCGCAGAAATAGCAATCTTTGGTCTCAGCAAGTAATCACTTCCCACAAAATTCTGAAGATAAAACACCTCGGCTTCCCAATGATCTTCGTCGTTGGTGTAAGCGATTCTTAATGTTCCAGAAGGGTAAAACGGATCTTGATAACCCAACATCAAAGCATTGGCCTGTGATACCGACTGGTTGATTGCGGTCGAAATTGCGTCGCCCCAACTCACCTCTTCGGGCCTTTTAAACTTTGGATAAACGCGACTGACCAATTGAGCTTGAATCCGAAATCGATCACCCAATGGCCTTTCAGCGCCAATTACCGTGTCCCAATGACTGGGAGTAACGATAGTAAATTGTCCGTCATAGTTTTCTGTTTGAACGTATGCCGATTCAAAACGCAAAACCCATTTTTCACCCGCCCAAGAACCATCGGCACCGACAGCGTTAATTCTCCTAAACGTTTGCGCCACCTGAACCATGGGAGTGAGTCCCACCATCACCCGCACTTTTTCTTCAAAATGCGGTCGATGATCCCATCCCGAAAAAAAACTGAACGAGGCATCCCAACCGTCGCCATTGTAAGCAAGCTTTGTCGCAATCTCGCTATTGGAAAGTTGAGTGGTAGGCTCTTGCACTCCCCCAATCACCACATTTGATGAAAAGCGACTGGCATCAATTAACATTCGCCCTTGGGCAAACAATGGAATCCAAATTCCCGTCACACTCCAAGGCGAAGTTCCCGACTCGGGTACCCATGTCGCCTGCAAGGCCCAGGCTCCGGTACGCCTCACCTCTTCATCGGGGTTCAAAACAGATAAATCTTTGCCGGTTAAAAAATCCGTGGGGTTAATGGCATCGCTTTTTCCCCAAGGAATGATTTGTTTTCCGCCACGAACGTCAAAACCATCCGTTGAGAAAGAAAAATAGCCCTCTCTGAGCTGTGAGCGAAATCCGTTTTCTGTTTTTCCAGCGGAGACTCGACTTTGTTGAACGTCAAAGTAGTCGAGCTGATAAATCACCCGCGCTCCGAACGATTCGTCGGCTTGCGGATCAATCTGAAGCCAAATTGATCCACTCTGACTTTGAAACTTCTTTGCCGAAGATTCTGTGGGAATATAAAGATCCCCATAAATGCGCCCCGACGGCATCAAAACTGAGGCCCACTCAGCCTTTGCCGGAGCCCACCCTAAGAAAAACGCCGATAGACCTAACCCGGCTAGGATGATGGCTAAACGATTCATCGCCTCTTATTTTTCTTTCTGAAGGCTTTGATTTGTAAAAACAGAATCCTGAATGCCTACGTTGACCTTCACATTCGAAAACTTAAGGTCTGTGAACTTTTTAGTTTTGGCATTAGTCATTTTCAAATGAAGGGCCATCCATTTGTTTTTTGCCGCATCAACTTTCTCAATTTTGCTCGATTCTAGCTGCTTCCAAAGCGATCCCTCTTTATCAAAGTAATCGCCTTTGGCGATCATGAAATTGTCCGCCCTCACCCATAAAACAGCCTTACTTGTGCCGGTGCGCTCTTTAATCGAATCTTTTGCTGGCAAAGCCTCAATATTGTAGCAATTAACTTTCGCCTCTCCAGCACAAGGCGCCTCGCCGAGCATCTTGTAAGTGTAATCATCAACGTGCGGCGTAGAAATATCCGAATATGAAAATTCTGACCCCATAAAGCTTCCACTTTGTTGGCCTGTTTCAATGCGACGGATTTTTTTGTAAGTGGGCAAATACATTTGAACATCGGTGGCATCCTGGGCTTTTTCTAAAAACAAGATACCTTGATTGCGAATCTCCGCAGGCTTATGGAACTTGGTGAGGGTATTGAAATGGGTACCGTCATGCAGCTTTCTCCACCAGGTGAATTCTTTAACTCGCTGAGTGGAATCTCCACCGCCGGTCGTGAGAACTCCAACCGCCTGGACGTCCTGAATCTGCCGAACTTCTTCGTTTTTGACCATGACCTCGCGAGCCGAAATCGCCCAAGCGCGATCAAACAAAAACAAGCTCAATGCCAAAGCTAAAATCTTATTCATATTCTAAGGCCTCCCGAATTTCGCTAGTGGCCGCCTTCCAGGCTGGATAAAGACCTGCAACCAGCGTCACCAACACTCCAACTCCAACGGTTTTTATGACCCCTTCCCAAGGGAAGGTAAATTCAATAATCCATCCCAGTGCGTGGGCTAAAGATCCTGAAATCCACATACTTGAAATCCATGTTCCAAACGCTACCGCCACAATCGCCCCTAAAGCTCCTTGAATGGCCGCCTCTTTTAAAATCATGGATGTCATCTGACTACGCGCCATTCCGATCGCGCGAAGCATACCGAGCTCCCGTTTGCGTTCCATAATGCTGATAAGAAAAGTATTGAGCAACCCAAGTGCCGCCACCATTAAAGCCGCAGCTTCGATGGCTTTTGTGTAGGCGAAACTTTGATCGACACTTTTTACAATTTGGTTTCGAAGCTCAAAGTTGGAAGTGATCATTAGATTTTTTGGCCCAAGCACTTTTTCTAGATTGGCTCTGACGACTTCTGAATCAAACCCATGAGCCACTTTTATTCCGAATGCATCAACAAGGTGGTCGTTCCAAATTTTCTTAAAGCTCTGCCGAGACTGGTAAATGATCCCCTCGGGCGAAGCAAAGTCCACAACAACTCCCACGATCTTAAAATCAACCGGACCGGTCGGAGTTGCGATCGTCATCACATCGCCTGTCTTTTTGCCAAAATGAAGCACAAAGTTTTGCGAGACCATGACCGTAGGCTCTGATGAATGGTAAAGTTCTTTGCCTGCCACAATCGGATCTCGATCTTTAACATCGAAAATAGAATAGTTTGAATCCGGATCCGGCTCGTCAAAATTCTTCATTCCCAACTGCTTACCTTCATATTGAAAATGTATGAACCGCACGGCATGGGCGCCGCCATTGGACGCAATCTTGACTCCTGGGATCTTATCAATTTCTTGCGCTAAACTTTCATGTACCGGTTGGGTCTGATAGGTAATGAGATTTCCTTGAGCTGAAATCAAAAAGTCCGGATACAAAACTTTCGAAAACCAACCGACAATGGTTTGCTTGAAACTAATATTTAGTGCCGAAATCGTTGTGACTAAAACCAACCCCACCATGAGTGTGGTCACATTGCTTGCGGTTCTTCTTGGGTTGCGCACTAAGTTGTCTGCCGAAAGTCTCGTGACCGTGCCCCAAGTTCGAGAAAAGATCTTCTTAAAAATCAAAATCAAGATGGTCACAAGCACTGGGCCAACCAATGCTGGGCCCACCATCGACGAAATATTATTGAGCAGATCAAACACCTTATGTATCGCAAACCATTCGAGTTTCATGGAGAGGGTGTAATAAGCCAAAATAAAAAGCCCCAATATGGTCGACCAATTAAAAAGATTTGAACCCGATTCAACCACTTCAGTTTTTTTCATCGCTTCGAGGGGATGAATGCGGGTGGCCTTCCAAGAGGGCCAAAACGCTGCGGCCACTGCGGCTGTTGTTCCCAAGAACATCGCTTCAACGATGGTCTTCCATTCAAAAATGATCCGATTGGTTTTGATGGTGGTGAGATATTGAGTCGAAATACTTCTGCTCACTTCGTCCAGCATGGCTTCTGCCAAAATTCGCCCTAATCCGACACCAATTACTGAACCTACAATCCCAATAAACAAGGCTTCAGAAACAAAGAGCCACAAAATACTTCTTCGAGGGGCTCCTAACGCGCGCAAAGTGCCAATCTCTCGGCGTCTTTCGGCAACGGCAATACTGACTGAGTTTGTCACTAAAAAAAGACCAACTAAAAGGGCCAGTAGACCAAAAAACGAAAGCATGATCTGGTAAGATTGCACCATGCGCTCCATGCCTTCGGATTGCTGACTGGGCCTTTCA
>JADLCR010000080.1 GCA_020847095.1 Oligoflexia bacterium
TGTTAATTGGATTAAGGAGGGTAAGCTGCTTGCGCCGCAAGTGCGAGTTTACCCTTTTAATGAAGTGGCCCGAGCCCATCAAGATATGGAGTCGGGCCAAACCGTTGGCAAGCTCGTGCTCGCTCACGAACCTTCTTAAAATTAGTTCTTGCAAAGGTCGTCTAAAATTCCTTTGAGCGCAAGCGCCGAAGGTGACTCATTTTTGGTGATAACACCGCTACCGCCGTTTCGACTGCCCAAATCAACCTTTTTAGTGGCATCGTTGGGTAACAACTTGATGGCCATGTAAAGCTCAGTGTTCACATCAACAGGGCCTGGGGCCTGGGTCACCCGGGCTTGATCGGCAAGCTCAATGAGGTCCGTGAGGTTACTCGAAACTGTTATGTTCGATTTCGTTTCTACCTGAACTCCCCATCGCACTGTCGTGATGACCACTTTGTCAAAGTACACCTCGCACTTACGCGAAAACTCTCTTCCTGGAGGTACAAACCCTGAACTTTTCACGCTGACGAGATAGGGACCAATATATCGAGCTTGAGCAAAACTAGGAATTAAACCAGCAATCATGGTTAAAAGAACGATCACATTTTTCATTTGCTACCCTTACCTTTCTTGAAGGCGAGGATTCATGTATTCAACTTCAATGTCAAGAAGCTTAGTGCCAAAATCCGTCACTCTGTCAGGAAAGATCCGAAAGCAAGCGATGGGCGTTACTGCTGGATACTTTCAGCGAAGGAACGGCGTTTGCATTGGAAGGGGCGTTTGCCAAACCGGGAGGTTGAGTTTGAAAATCGTACCTTTTATCGCGTGTTTATTGATTTCTGTTGGTGCATTTGGTCAAAAGCAAGTGACGATTCCCCTCGATAGCGTGTCATCAGAGATTATAAGAAACCTCATCACTCGAGCTCAGTTGGCCCAAGACGGCGCGACTATAAGCATTCAAAAGTTAGAAGATCTGCAAAAAATCATGAACAGTTACCGACAGCCCGTTGGAAAACTTTATGAGGCCCTTCAGTTCTTGCCCACTTTTCGCTTACTAAAGGAAATGGGAAAAATCCCAACTCAACTTCAAACTTTGGCTGAACCTCCAAATCCTAAAGACCAAGTGGATTTTAAGTTATTTGCAGCTCCCAAAAAAATGCTCGATCGCAGTGAAGCTCTTCGCGTTTTATTGCCTCAGATCAGTGCTCGACTCATTCAGTATTCACAAGTGGAAGAGAGAGTCACCGGACTTTTAGTCAACCGACTTACTCAAATGCAGACCATTACGACAAAAGAGTTGAATGATCTTGTTGCACCTTTGATGACAGCCGAAGATTCCATGGAAGCTTTGATTTCAGCCCAAGAAATGGCCTTTGAGCGCGAGTTTAACCAAAGTTCTAATTTTGGTTTGTTAGGAATGGTGGATCAGGCCATCGAAAACGACCATTACGTTGAAGGGCAAATGATCATCACTCAGTTGCGCTTAGCTATCCAGACTATAAAAGCAGATTTGTCGAATGCAATAATGGAAGGCATTATCCAACTTGAAATCAAAAAGTTGGTACCGGCCAATCCAAATCCAGAGGGCGCCCCCAATCGAAAACCCCGAGGCAAGAGTAAGCCCTCCTTGGCGGGTACAAATCTCATCGCCTAATTGACCACTTGATTTTTTAGTCGACTCAGGTCGACAATGTGGAATGTACAGCTATGCACTTTCCGCTTTGATTGTCTTTGCGACCTCGCACAGTTTGGCCAACGTGGTTGGGACGGATTCTCAGAATTTCAATACGATCACGAGTGGAATCGATTTCGTGACCGTTCATTCATCTGAAACACTTGAACCAGGTATCTTCAATTTTGGTTTTTACGCCAATGTGGCCAAAAACTCATTATCCTATCTAGAGGGTGTTAGCACTCCGGGGACCAAACTAGAAGACACATTGGTCACTTCTGACCTTAACTTGGGGATTGGTCTTCTGAAGTCTTGGGACATTGGAGTAAGCCTTCCCAACTTTTTGTCCTCGACCGCCAATAACGAAAATGCCCGATCCATTAGAGTGGAGCGAGCAGGATTGACTGAAGTTCGGCTCAATACAAAATATCGATTGTACGGCAATCGTTCAGGCGGCATGGCTCTCATTGCTTCGACAAATATCAATCTCATTGGAAACAACCCCTATTCTGGAGAGAATTCGGGTCCCATTGCTAATTTCGAACTTGCCGGTGACACGACTCTCGGTCGGGTCGCCTTAGGGGCCAATTTTGGCTATCGCATGCGAAGTCCGGGCAGAAAGTACGCTAACTTTCCCGTTGAACCCTATGGCAACCAATATATTGCATCGGTTGCCGCCAGCTATTTGTTTCCAAAATCAGATATCAAGCTCATTACTGAGTTATTCGGAAGTCTCCCGACAACAAAGACAAACGCCAATACAGATAATAGCCAGACATCCGGTGAGTTTCTAGCTGGTGTTAAATATGATGCGAGCCGGGCCATTGCTCTTCATCTCGGCGCTGGATCACGAATCATCACCGGAAATGCAAGCCCCGATTGGAGAGTCTATGCCGGTCTCAATTGGGTTTTTGGACCATTTTGGGGCAAGAAAGTTATCTATAAGGCTCCAAAAATCAAAGCGCTCTATGTCGAGGAGGAAGAAGAAAAGCCCTTCGAACAACCTGTGGAAGAAGAAATTCCTCAAGTCGTTTTCGTCCCATCAGATGTCTTGTTTGCATTTGGGTCTGATCGAACCGTTGAAGAGGTTGTGGATACAAAAAATGCACTTCAAGATTTAGTTGATGAAATGAATAAGCCGCCGCGCGTTCTTCGGGTGGTTGTAGTGGGACATACAGACTCAATTGGTTCGGACAAATACAATCTTGAATTAAGTCAGCGCAGAGCCGAAACAGTTAGAAAATACTTGATCGACAAGCACCGTATGAACGGGGCCATTATTCAATCTCAAGGGGCCGGAGAAAGTCAGCCCGTTGCGGACAATGGAAACTTTCAGGGGCGCCGTTTGAATCGTCGCGTGGAATTTAAGATCTACCGCGAGGTTCAAAACAAGAAAAACAAGAAAATCGAGTCGGCTGAAACAACTCCTGAAGATATTGACGCTGCCGCAGCGCCGAAGACTCCTGAAAAAAAGGTTCAACTCATTAAATCCAGGCCGCCGATGCTTAAGAAAAAGCCCTCTCGAACTTCGCGTTGACAGTTGCGCTACGCTCAACCAACAATACACTCATGGGAAGACTTCATTTAGAACCACTGCGCAATCCGCCAGTCACTCGAAAATTAACGTTGGGAACCTGGAGAAATGCCTACGAGGCCAGTGTTTACGCCCAAATGGATCTCGACATGACAAAGGCGCTCGATTTTCTCAAACGATTTAATGAAGAAAACAATGTGAAAGCCACGCCGGTACATTTAGTCGGTATGGCTATTAAGCGTTGTATGCAAGAGCGCCCCGAAATCAACGGCATGATTCGCCATGGAAAGATCTACCTGCGTAAACACATCTGCCTCTTTTTTTCGGTCAATATTCCGCCAAAAGAAGGGGACAAAGTTGGTAAAGCGATTTTGTCTGGAGCCAATGTTGAAAACATGGAAGGGCACAGCCTCCTCGATTTGTGTTTGGCTTTACAAAAAAAGATTGAGATCACTCGAGAGCGCAAAGACAAAAAATTCGAAAAAAACTTTAAACTCATTGGCCTTTTGCCGTGGCGCTGGGTTAGGCATCTGCTGAATCTTTCTTCATGGCTCACTTACGAACTCAATCTCAATTTAGAGTTCTTAGGAATTCCCAAAGATCCGTTTGGTTCGGTTCTCATTACTAATGTGGGCAGCCTCGGCATCGATTGTGCGTTTACTCCGCTCATGGCTTACACACGAGTCCCTATGCATATGGCTGTTGGGGCCGTGAGGGAGCGCCCGTGGGTTGTGGACGGACAAGTCGTCGTCCGACCCATAATGAGTGTGGGAGTTACTTTTGATCATCGATTCATGGATGGAGTTCACGCCGCCCACATGGCAAAAACCTTTCGTCAGTGCTTTGACGAGCCTGACAGACTCCTTTTGAAGTAGTCCAATTACCCGATTCAAAACTCAGAGTTGTAATGCATCGAATTATTTTTTCACAAATCAGGTCATGCATATTTTTCAGACCCAGCCCAATGTCAAACAATTGAGAGAGTGATCGAATGAAAACCATGCTGATATTGAATCTGGTTCTTCAGTCAATTGTCAGCGCTGGGGGCGCAATAGGCGAAATTCAGCACCGTCGATTCATCGAAGTGAAGGTCAGAGGTTGTGCTCAGCTACCGTCTTAAGGTTGAAAGGCCGAGGAACTTTTGGGTGAAATTCTGATGTTTTACAAGGTGAGTGGGGCGTTCAGCATAAGGGCATGTTTTTGGAACCAAGACTCTTACTGACGACGAAAAGCGCTCGTTGATCGAATACCTAAAGACTCTTTAACACTGAGCATCGACCCTTGACCTAGTTTGACCGCAGGGTTTACTTTTGTAGGCGATAAACAAGGGGAAAACCGATGTTAACTGTTCGCAAGGCCCTGACCTCGACTGTTGGGCGTAAATTCATCATGGGAGCTTCTGGGCTCTTGCTGGTGGGATTTCTATTTGTCCACATTGCAACAAACCTTTTGCTCTACGCTAAGACCGGTGAGTCGTTTAACGCCGCCGTTGCAAGACTCTGGAGTTTGGGAAGTCTTGTGTATCTTTTGGAGTTAGGCCTAGCCGCACTTTTTGCGTCACACATTGTCGTGGCCATCACATTAAAGCGGGGACACCGTGAGGCACGACCCGATAGCTACCGAATGTCCGTAAGCAAAGGTACAGTTCATAATAATCCCGCTTCTCGCAATATGGCTGTCACGGGCATTATCTTGTTGGTCTTTCTTATTCTTCACATCCTTCAGTTTCGATTCGGACCTGGCATTTCAGAAGGCTATTCGGTTGTCATCAATGGTAAAACCGAACGGGACTTGTATCGTGTGGTTACAGAGGCATTTAAGAATCCCATCTATGTGGCGCTATATGTCGCTGTGATGCTGTTTTTAGGTTCCCACTTGCGCCATGGCTTCTGGAGCGCGTTTCAGTCTTTGGGGGTTCTGGCCCCTCGGATTTCGAAAGTCATCTATGCTTTAGGCTTCTGTCTCGCTTTTGTCTTGGCCGCGGCATTTTTGTTTATCCCCATTTGGATCTACTTTGATCTTGGAGCCGGTTTATGAAACTTGATTCAAAAATTCCTGGCGGACCCATTGCTCAGAAATGGGAAACTTATCGATCTGAAATGAAACTTGTTAACCCGGCCAACAAGCGCAAATTCAATGTCATTGTTGTCGGGACTGGACTTGCGGGCGCGTCGGCTGCGGCATCAATGGCCGAGCTTGGATACAATGTTCAAAGTTTTTGCATCCAAGATTCACCCCGTCGGGCCCATAGCATTGCCGCTCAAGGGGGCATTAACGCCGCAAAAAATTATGCCAATGACGGAGATAGTGTTTGGCGACTCTTTTACGATACTGTTAAAGGCGGCGATTTTAGGGCGCGAGAAGCTAACGTCTATCGACTTGCAGAACTGAGCACTTCAATTATCGATCAATGTGTGGCCCAGGGAGTTCCGTTTGCTCGTGAGTACAGCGGTGAACTTGCCAATCGTTCATTCGGCGGGGCACAGGTTTCTAGAACATTTTATGCGCGCGGGCAAACAGGGCAACAGCTTCTTCTTGGTGCTTATTCGGCGCTCATGCGACAAGTAGATACGGGCAAGGTTAAGCTCTATGAACGGCGTGAAATGCTCGACTTGGTATTGGTCGACGGAAAGGCCCGCGGAATCATTGCGCGCAACCTCGTCACTGGAGCCTTGGAGAGATACGCCGCCGACGCCGTCGTACTGGCCACCGGCGGCTATGGCCGCGTCTATTTCTTATCCACAAACGCCTTTAACTCAAATGCAACGGCGAGTTGGCGGTGTTATAAGAGGGGGGCGGCCTTCGCCAATCCATGTTTTACTCAGATCCATCCCACATGTATTCCAGTTGCCGGAGATCATCAATCCAAGTTGACCTTGATGAGCGAGAGCTTAAGAAACGACGGCCGGGTTTGGGTTCCTTTGAAAAAAGAAGATTGCAAAAAAGACCCTAGCAGTATTGCGGAAGCCGATCGGGATTATTACCTCGAAAGAAGATATCCGAGCTTTGGAAACCTGGTTCCTCGAGACGTGGCTTCACGAGCGGCAAAAGCTGTTTGTGATGAGGGCCGAGGCGTCGGTCCGAGTGGACTAGCCGTTTACTTGGATTTTAGAGACGCAATTAAGCGAGACGGCAGGCAAGTGGTGTCTGAAAAATACGGAAACCTGTTTGAAATGTACGAACACATTACCGGTGAGAGTCCATTTGAAACGCCGATGCGAATTTTTCCTGCGATTCATTACACAATGGGTGGTTTGTGGGTTGATTACAATTTGATGAGCAATATTCCAGGACTTCATGTTTTGGGAGAGGCGAACTTCTCTGATCACGGGGCCAATCGGTTGGGGGCGAGTGCTTTAATGCAAGGACTAGCAGACGGCTATTTCGTCATTCCATATACCATTGGAAATTATTTTGCGTCCTATCCCCTTCCTAAGGTCAGTGTTGACCATCCTGAATTTGCAATGGCTGAGGCCCAATCGCGCGATCAGATTTCTCGACTCGCTCGAGTGGGGGCAAATGGAAAGACAACTGTTATGGAATACTATCGGCAGTTGGGTTTGATCATGTGGGAGCATGTCGGAATGGCTCGTAATCAATCGGGCCTAAAAAAGGCGATCAGCCAGATTCAACAGCTCAAACAAGAGTATTGGGAGAACGTCAAAATTCCAACCGAGACCGAAACCCACAACAAGAATTTAGAAGTGGCCTTAAGAGTAGCGGATTTTATGGAGCTCGGTGAGTTAATGGCTACTGATGCGCTCGAGAGAAATGAATCATGTGGCGGACATTTTAGAGAAGAAAGTCAAACCCCTGAAGGTGAGGCTAAGCGTGATGACCAAAACTTCGCGCACGTGGCGGCATGGGAGTACAAAGGCGAAGGGCAAAAGCCCGCTCTCCATAAAGAGCCCCTGCAATTTGAAAATGTCCACCTAGCTCAAAGAAGCTATAAATAAGGAGCCAATCTCATGTCGAAGGACTTACGAAATTATAAATTGGTAATTTGGCGACAAGCGAGCCCACAAGAAAAAGGGGGCTTTGAGCAGTACCAAGTGGATGGGATATCACCCGACACCTCTTTTTTAGAAATGCTCGACATACTTAACGATCGTCTGATCAAACAAAACATTAGACCCATTGAGTTTGATAGCGATTGCCGTGAGGGAATTTGCGGAGCTTGTGGCTGTCTGGTTAACGGGCAGGCTCACGGCCCTAGGCAAAAGGCAACCACATGTCAGATCTACATGAGATCATTCGAAAACGGTGACACCATTACGGTTGAACCGTGGCGCGCAAAAGCATTCCCAGTCATACGTGACCTTGTCGTTGATCGGAGCTCCTTTGATCGCATCATTTCGGCCGGCGGCTATATATCGGTAAAATCAGCTAAGCATGCCGACGCGAATGCCATGCTGATTCCAAAACCGGATGCTGACCAAGCTTTTGACTATGCCACTTGTATTGGGTGTGGGGCTTGTGTGGCGGCTTGCCCCAATGCATCGGCCTCGCTGTTTACTGGAGCCAAAATTTCACAATTCACACTGATGCCTCAGGGGCGCGTGGAGCGAGAAAAACGAGTGGAGCGCATGGTTGATCAAATGGATCGAGAAGGCTTTGGCGGTTGCACGAACATCGGCGAATGTGAAGCGTCGTGCCCCAAAGGAATTTCCATTTCGGCGATCGCCACTATGAAGGCCGAGTATTTGAAAGCTGCGTTAAGCGGGCGCACTGAAAGCAATGCCTCTGACGGGGCGATGTAAAGGAAGAATTTTATGGCGCATAATCAGGGCTTTTTGACACTTGTCAACGACGCCAAAAAAAACATTAAAGAATATTCCATAGAGCAAGTTGTCGAAAAGTTTAAGCGTGGGGACAAGTTTTACTTTGTCGATACACGTGAGGACGAGGAGTGGGCGGCGAGTCGGGTGCCTGGAGCCATTCACTTGGGCAAAGGGGTCATCGAACGCGACATTGAATCGACCATCCCAGATAAAAATGCTGAAATTGTATTGTATTGTGGCGGTGGTTTTAGATCCGCTCTGGCGGCCGAAGCCCTACAAAAAATGGGTTACAAAAATGTCTCATCGATGGACGGCGGCATTCGCGGCTGGGCCGAACGCGGTCTTCCCATAGAAGAATAACTTAAAAATTACTTCAATCTTGTAAGTGCTTGTTCGAGCTGCTTAATGCGATCAGTCAGTTGAGACTGGCGCGTTTTTTCTAGTTCGACAATTTCTGGCGGGGCGTTCTTAACAAAGGTGTCCTGCGAGAGTTTGCGTTCGGCTAAACTTAAATCTTTTTGTGCCTTTTCAATTTCTTTTTGAATCCGCTTAATCTCTTCGTCAAGATCAACCAATCCTTCTAGTGGGACAACAACCTGCAAGCGTGAATCCCCAATCGCTATGGGATTGATGGCACACTTCTTTGTTTCTCCTAAATCACTGGTCAAGTTCAACTCAGAAAGCCTCGCGAGACTTGTGACAAACGGCAAATTAGCCGACAGGATTTCGAGCATCTTTTTGTCCGTTGAAACTGTTCTGGCCTTAATTTTTTCAGCGGGGCTAATACGATTTTCCCCTCGAATATTTCGGATTCCAGTAACGACAGCTTTGATTACAGAAATTTCTTGGGCCGAAGTCTTAGACCCAAGTTTTAAAAAACTGTCATCAAGAGTCGGGTATTTTTCCAAACAAATGGATTCACCGTGTTTGGGGAGCTTTTGGTAGATTTCTTCTGTTACAAACGGGGTAAATGGGTGCAGAAGCTTTACAAGCCTCATGAGCACCGAATGAAGGACAAACGCCGTGCGCTCTTTCGCTCTTGAATCTTGCCCATAGAGAACGGGTTTTGACAGTTCGAGATACCAATCACAGAATTCACCCCATGTGACTTGATAGAGTTCCATTGCGGCGTCGGTAAATCGCAGTTCATCTAAGGCAACGGTGACGGATTTAATCGTTCGTTCTAATTCATAAATTATGAATCGGTCTGCGAGACTTAATTCTGCAGCGGATGCAGGTTCCACTGGGGTAACGCCTTCAACGGCTCCAAGAGCAAATCGCGTGGCATTCCAGATTTTGTTAATGAAGTTGCGATATCCATCAAGCCGATCTTCAGAGAATTTAATATCACGTCCGGCGCCGACTAGGCTCACGAGTGTGAAGCGTAAGGCGTCGGCTCCAAAATCTTCGATTAAGCCAAGGGGATCAACGACATTACCTTTGGATTTAGACATTTTTTGTCCGCGCTCGTCGCGAACAAGGCCATGAATATAAACCGTATGAAATGGCACTTCCTTCATGAAGTGAAGTCCCATCATGATCATACGAGCAACCCAGAAAAAGATAATATCAAAGCCCGTGATCAACGTGTTGGTGGGGTACCAAGTCTCGAGCGCTTTCGTTTTTTCTGGCCAGCCCATGGTGCTAAAAGGCCATAGAGCCGAGCTAAACCAGGTATCCAAGACATCATCACTTTGTTTAATGTTCGAGCTCTTGCATTTTTCGCATTGAGTGGCATCGACAAGGCTCACGGTAACATGCTGACAATCTTTGCAATGCCAAGCGGGAATGCGGTGACCCCACCAGAGTTGGCGTGAAATGCACCAATCTCGAATATTGTACATCCACTCTAAATACGTTTTAGTCCAATTCTCGGGTACAAACTTAATCTTTCCAGATTCAACGGCTTCAATGGCCGGTTTCGCGAGAGGTGCAATCTTGACGTACCACTGATCTGAGAGCATCGGTTCAATAACAGCATCACAGCGATCGCATTTTCCGACGGCCATGGCATGAGGCTCTTCTTTAACAAGAAATCCTCCGTCGGTGAGCGCCTCTAATACTTTTTTGCGCGCTTCGGGGTTTTTGAGCCCTTTGAATGAACCTGCATTTTGGTTGAGAACGCCGTGCGAATCAAAAATCGAAATCTGTTCAAGTTTGTGGCGCAGTCCAGTTTCATAGTCGTTGAAATCATGGGCCGGAGTCATCTTGACAACTCCGCTGCCAAAATCTTTGTCGACAACGTCGTCGGCGATGATCGGAATTTTTCGGTTGATCAAAGGAAGAGTGACTTTCTTGCCTACGAGTGCCTTGTAGCGGACGTCCTTGGGGTTGACGGCAACAGCCGTATCTCCCAACATTGTTTCGGGGCGAGTCGTCGCAACGATGACTTCACCTTGACCGTCTTCGGTAGGATAACGAATATGCCAAAGGGATCCTTTGGTTTCGACGTGCTTAACCTCTAAATCCGATACAGCTGTAACGCATCGAGGACACCAATTAACAAGACGATGTCCTTGGTAAATAAGTTTTTGCTGATAGAGATCAACAAATACCTTTCTAACGGCTTTGCTTAATCCTTCATCGAGAGTAAAGCGATGGCGTTCCCAGTCAGTGCTGTTTCCGAGGCGGCGTTGTTGACCCAAGATCATGCCGCCGCTTTCAGCCTTCCACTCCCAGATTTTTTCAACGAACTTCTCACGGCCTAGTTGCTCGCGCTTAATTCCTTCTTTGGCCAGCATGCGCTCAACGACCATTTGAGTAGCAATGCCCGCGTGATCCATACCTGGAATCCAAACCGCGTTATATCCCTGCATTCTTTTGTAACGAACGAGAACGTCTTGAAGAGTGTTGTTGAGCGCGTGTCCCATGTGAAGAGATCCGGTCACATTTGGTGGCGGAATCACAAGGCTAAACGGTTGACCCTTGTGGTCTTCGGAAGCATGGAAGTATTTCTTGGATTCCCAAGATTGATACCACTGACCTTCAGTTTTACCGGGTTCGTAACCCTTTGAGAGTTCTGCCATGTGGGGCCTCAGTTAAGTGTTATCCTTTCGATTACCTTAACGAGGCCCCCAGGGCAAGAGGAAGAGAGAGAGAGGGGGAGAGAGGTCAATTTTGGACAGCGAGTAGCGTGTCCTTGGCCGAGTCTTCGGCCAATAATTTTTCAATTTCTGTAAGTGAATCTTGTTGCAGATCGTAAACGTTGGCCGTCCAGCGACCTTCGTTGATGGCTTGAGCTTCTTGTGCCTGTCTGACGCTTTTTATTAATGACACTATAGGGGAGTCAGTGATCTCCGCGCTGGCGGTTGTTCGATGGCCGCTCAAAAGAGCCACTCCAACAAATCCTGTGATAAAAACGGCGCCTGATACGATTTTTAAAACCTTATTCAATTTTCTATCCTCCGTGGCTCGCGGGCCTTGAATGAAAAATCAGCCTGGGGGCGGTCTCAACCTTGAGTACCTGCGTTCCCCGGGCTTGACCGTCCTATGAGCAACCGAGGTGCCAGTAAAAAACACTAGTGATTTCAATAAATTCGCTAGACCAAAGTCTTTACTCTTTACCTCAACGGGGCCTTAATGCGTCACCGTGTGAGAATTACATTGCCTCAAAATCCTTAATGCGTGCGGGTTTGAGCGTGACCTGCGTCTAGTTTTAAACTTTCAAAGGTCCTAAAACTTGACCCCCGAACAGGTTGACTCGTAGCATGAAATTAGATAGATACCCGTTACCACTCAGGAGAAAACGTCATGAAGACGGGAATGGTCAAGTGGTACAACCCGAGAAAGCATTTTGGCTTTATTACGGGTGATGATGGCGAAGATATTTTCCTTCACTCCTCTGATGTCCCGCCAGGAATTGAATTAAAGCAAGGTGATCGGGTCCAGTACGAAGTTGGCCAGGCACCAAAAGGAACCAAGGCAATAAACGTTAAAAAAGTTCAAGAAGCTGTCTAGGAATCCTTCTTAGACATTTAACCCAACCCAAAGAAAGAGGAAGATCCCCATGTACACAGATAAGACCCTAGCATGTAAAGACTGTGGAACTGATTTTGTTTTCACAGGAAAAGAGCAGGAATTTTATGCTCAAAAGGGTTTCCAAAACGAACCCACCCGATGCAAACCCTGCCGTGACAAAAGAAAAATGAGCGGTGGCGGTGGTGGCGGCGGCCGATCGCGACGTCCTGAAAGAGGCGGCGGTGGAGATCGTCAAATGTTTGATGCAGTTTGTTCAACCTGTGGGGCTCAAACTCAAGTGCCATTCCGACCGGACCCAAATAAACCGATTTACTGTCGGGATTGCTTTAAGAAGTCAAAAGGCTTCTAATTTTAGCACAAGCAATGATTCAAGTAGGCCACTCTCACGAGTGGCCTTTTTTTTGGATTCAATTAGCGGTAGGCAGGAATTCCGGTGACATACTCGCCAAGGACCAAGCGATGAATATCTTCGGTTCCTTCGTAGGTATTAACGCTTTCTAGGTTTCTCATGTGACGACCAACTTGGTATTCGTCCGTGATTCCGCTAGCGCCGAGAATGTCACGAGCCATTCGCGAAATTTTTAACGCCTCAGAGACGTTGTTCATTTTTGCCAAGCTGATTTGGTGAGCCTTGGCTTCTCCGCGATCTTTCAAACGACCCAGCTGCAGAGCCAAAAGTTGTCCCTTGGTGATTTCTTGAAGCATGTAGGCGAGTTTGGCTTGAACAAGCTGGTAGCTGGCTATGGGCTTATCAAATTGAATTCTGGTTTTGGCATACTCAGTTGCTTCATGAAAAACAGCCATCATCGACCCCAACGCTCCCCATGCAATACCAAACCTTGCGTTATTCAAGCAGCCAAAGGGTCCTTTTAACCCTTGCACGTTGGGAAGGAGATTAGAGGCGGGAATGCGACAATCAGAAAAATTGAGTTCGCTAGTGACGCTGGCTCTTAAAGAAAATTTTCCGTGAACGTCTTTTGTCGAGTAACCGGGAGTTCCTTTATCGACAAGAAAACCTCGAATGACTCCGTCTTCGGTTTTGGCCCAAACGATGGCCACATCGGCGACGCCGCCGTTTGTTATCCACATTTTAGAACCATTGAGAATGTAAGAGCTTCCGTCTTTGGTTGCTCGAGTCAACATACCACCGGGATTAGACCCGAAATCGGGTTCCGTTAGACCAAAACATCCAATGAGCTTTCCTTTGGCCATACCGGGAAGGTATTTTTGCTTTTGCTCTTCATTACCGTAAGCGAAAATAGGGTACATGCAAAGAGCCCCTTGAACGCTGACGAAACTCCTCAAACCGGAGTCCCCCCGCTCGAGCTCTTGCATGATAAGTCCGTAGGTCGTGTAGCTTAAGCCAGCGCATTCATAGCCTTTTATGGTGGCGCCCAATGTTCCCATTTCGGCTAACTGTGGGATGAGATTTTTTGGAAAAGTTCCCTCTCGGTCATGTTTTTCTATGATTGGTATAACTTCTTTAGATACCCAGGCGCGTACGGTATCTCGAATCATTCGCTCTTCTTCGTTGAGAAGAGAATCGATATTATAAAAATCAGATCCTTCAAAGGCTTTCATGGTGGTCACCCCAGCTAAGTTAAATCAAAACTTTTATGGCACTGGAATGGCCGAAAGGCAAGCGATCACATCATCGTGAGCCCGCCGTTAACAGCCCAGGTTTGGCCCGTCACGGCATCGGCACTAGGGCTTGCTAAAAACCCAACAACTTGCGCCACCTCGTCCGCACGTAGGGTACGCCCCATAGGCATAGCGGCCATTAACTTTTCTTCCGCAACTTTAATTGAGCTGGCACCTGGATCCCGCGATAGCAGATAGTCTTCAGTGGGGCCAATGGAGACCACGTTAACGCTTATATTCAGAGGGGCGAGCTCTCGCGCGAGGGAGCGGGCATAGTAAATCACGCCACCGCGGGTGATGGCCGTGAGACTCTCTGCTTCAGATCCCCATCTCATAAGGTCTGGTACTAAAAAAATAATCTTGCCGCGCTTTCGGCCCTTCATAAACGGCAGGGCGGCGTGCGTGGCATAAACAGCGCTTTTAAGATTAACGTTGGTGAGCCTTTCAAAGTCAGTCAGATAATCAGAAGCTGAAAGCAGACTTACTTTTGAGGTAAAGAGCCCGGCAACCAGGACATCGATGGCTCCGAAAGTTTCAGCCGCTTTGCTAAAGGCCTCTTTGACCGGTTCTGGTTGAGTCAGATCCGCTTCGAAGTACGCCGCGCGACCATTGCGCTCTTTGATTTCTCGCTCTTCAGCAATTTGATCGATCAGGCGATTTGCCTTTTCTGGGTTCTTGTCAATGATGGCAATGTCAGCGCCCATTGCTGTGAGATTTTGGGTTATGGCTTGGCCGACATCGTTAGTACCACCCGTAACAACTATTGTTTTGTCCGATAGCTTGATCACTGAGGCTCCTTTTTTAAGTTTTTACGGAAAGACTTCCAAAACAACAGCGATTCCTTGGCCGCCCCCAATGCAAGCGGCTCCGAGGCCATATTTTTGTTTTCTTTTTCGCAGCTCGTAAATGAGGTGCATAGTGATGCGCGCACCGGAAGCTGCTAGGGGATGCCCAATGGCAATGGCTCCACCGTTAACGTTCGTTATTTTTCGATCCAATTCAAGTTCGCGTTCGACGGCCAGGTATTGGGCTGCAAAGGCCTCATTGATTTCGATGAGCTGCATATCTTTAAGTTTCATGGAGGCCTTTTCAAGAGCCTTTCGAGCCGCCGGCGCCGGACCAATTCCCATCATTTTCGGCTCACACCCCGAGCTTGCGTAAGATACAAGTCGCGCTAAAGGCTTGAGATTTTTCTTGGCTGCATTCTTTGCGGATGTCACCACAAGGGCCGCAGCTCCGTCTGTAATTCCAGAAGCCCCACCGGCGGTGACGATGCCATCGGCCTTAAAAACGGGTTTTAATTTCGCAAGAGATTCAATGGTCGTTTCTGGTCGCGGATGCTCGTCTTTGGAAAAAACCGTCGTTCCTTTTTTATCTTTAATTTCAACTGGTGAAATTTCTGAATCAAAGGCCCCCGCTTGTTGAGCGGACTTGCAGCGACTCTGGCTGAG
The DNA here is from genome assembly GCA_020847095.1 of Oligoflexia bacterium. GTDB lineage: Bacteria > Bdellovibrionota > Bdellovibrionia > JABDDW01 > JABDDW01 > JADLCR01. The sequence goes on from JADLCR010000080.1 coordinate 15,040, forward strand.
CGCGGAGTATTCGTCGACGTCGTTTCGGGTGATCTTGTACTCTACAGCAAGGTTTTCGGCAGTGATCGCCATGGGGGTTCCGGTATACGAATCAACAAGGGCCGCCGTGAGGTAATCTTCAAATTCACCGGGACCCATGCGGTAGCCAAATCGGGCATTGCGAACCACATATGGAACTGTACTCATACTTTCAGTGCCGCCCGCGAGGATAGCGGTAGATTCGCCCGCTAAAATTTGTTGAGCCGCCGTAACCACCGCTTGAAAACCGCTTCCACATAGTCGATTGAGTCCAAGGGCCGGCACCGGCACCGGGATTCCGCATTTCAGCCCAATATGGCGCGGGGTGTAAATGCTATCGACGTTACTTTGAATGACGTTTCCGAAAATCACATGGTCGATGTCGATGGGTTGCAATCCCGATTGGGCCAATGCGGCCTTACTTGCGGCCACACCTAAATCCGTTGATGACCAAGACTTCAAAGTACCACCAAAGGTGCCAAAAGGAGTTCTCTTCGCGGCCACAATAACAATTTCTTCCATCTACCCTCCCAGGTCAGAGCCTTTAAAATACTGACTTAACCCAAGGAAGGTCAATTGACACCATGACGATTTGTCGAGATAGTTTTGAGTTGATGAAGGTACTCGTATTGGGCGGTGGGGCACGAGAGCATGCACTTGTGCGGGCCCTTCGCCGTTCACCAAAGGTTAAGCAAGTGGCCTGTGCACCGGGGAATCCCGGAATTGCGCAAGAGGCTACCTGTTACCTGTCCGATCCGACGGATAGCCGCTATGCCTTGGAACTTGCTCGTCGCATCAAACCCGAACTCATCGTTATCGGTCCTGAGGCCCCGCTTGCGAGCGGAGTTAGCGATGCCCTTCGAGTTAATGGTTTTAATGTATTTGGACCAAGCCAGCAGGCTGCGCGTTTAGAGACGAGCAAGATTTTTTCAAAAGAATTTATGCAACGACATGGCATTCCCACCGCGGAGGCCGTGACGTGTCAATCGGCTGAAGAGCTAATCGAAAAGGCCGAGCTTTGGCCGGGACCTTGGGTTGTTAAGGCTGACGGGCTTGCGTCGGGAAAAGGTGTGCGCATTTGCACAACAAAAGCCGACCTTAAGAATTGCGCCAAAGACTTTTTTGAAAAGAAGGTATTAGGGGACGCTGGCACCAAGGTTTTACTTGAAAAGCATATTGAAGGGCGCGAGGTCAGTCTCATGGCTTTGGTCGCCGGAGATAAGTACGCTTTGTTGCCTCTGAGCCAAGATCACAAGCGTCTGCTCGAAAAAAACAAAGGGCCAAACACCGGGGGCATGGGTGCCTTTGCTCCAATCAAAGATGCGACAAAGTTTACTAAAAAGCTCGAATCCGCTGTGCTTAAACCTACACTCGAAGGTTTAAAGAAAGACCGCATCAACTATCGAGGAGTTTTGTACATCGGCGTTATGATGACCAAGAGCGGGCCCTATGTTTTAGAATATAACGTTCGCTTTGGAGATCCAGAGGCCCAGGTTATTTTGCCGTTGCTTGATGGTTCTTGGTTTGATGTGTTTTCAAAAATCGCTGCTGGGCAGATGCCAAAACTTAAATGGAAAAAGCAAGCCGCTGTTTGCGTGGTGATCGCCGCACCCGGGTACCCCGACGATCCGGCCAAGGGGCTTAAAATTCATATCGATAAAAAGCTTATTAAGATTACCGAAACCAACTATTTGCTTCATGCATCGACCGCAAGCCATATGGGATTGTACACCAACGGCGGTCGTGTTTTGAATGTTGTTGGAATTGATAAAAACCTTGAATCGGCAAGGAAAAAGGCCTACCAACTCATCAAGGGAATTTCATTTCCCGATATGCAGTACCGTAAGGACATCGCAACTTCAAAGGGTTAAGTCATGACTGAAATTCGCGCATTCAAAGGCTGGAGATACTCCCAAGCCAAGGCATCCGACTATTCAAAACTCATTGTTCCGCCCTACGACGTCATTTCGGATCAAGAGTTGTCTGAAATGAAGAAGCTCGACAGCCACAATTTTTCTCACGTCATTTTAGCTGAAGGCGAAAACAAGCATCAAAAGGCCTCTCGTCTTCTTGAGTCCATGAAAAAGGAGGACTTGGTCGTTCAGGAGTCGCGCCCTTGCTTTTATCTTTACCGACAAACATTTAAGCTCAATCGGTGGGAAAAATTTTGTCAGGATCCGACTCTTCCTGATCAGCTTAGTCGGGTGGGCTTTTTTGCACTCGTAAAACTTCATGACTACTCCGACAAGGTGATCCTTCCTCACGAAAAGACATTTGCTGGCCCGAAAGCCGATCGGTATGACCTGATGACCATGGCCCGAGGGCAAATGGAACCGGTCTTCTTAGGCTATGATTCTGATTTCTTGGGAAGCCCTTCAGAATTTAAGGCGTTGTTTTCACAAAAACCAGATGTCGGTTTCAAAGATCAGTTTGGCGTCACTCATGAAATGTGGGCCTGTTCTGACGAAGAGTTTGCACAAAGGGCAAAATCAGAGATCAAGAATCTGCCGCTTTTTATTTTAGATGGACACCATCGATACGAAACGGCTTTGAAATATTCAAAAGACCATCCCGAAGGCACAGCTCGTTACGTGTTGGCCCAGCTTATTCCCTTTCAACAACAGGGGACGGTCATTTTGCCCACCCATCGCGTGCTGAAATGGCCGGCTCCTCCAGAAAAAATTACGGACTTCTTATATAAGCACATGAGCTTTGAGCTCGTTGATAATCTTGAACAGCTCGAAACCCGCATGCGCTCTGGCGCTCGCGCTTCTTTCGGGGCGATTTTACCTCAGGGGATTTACTATAGCTGCGTCAAGCGAAGTACTGAAAATCTCGATTTGGACAATCTCCACAAGCTGATTATTCCGGCGCTGACTGAAAAATTTGGTGAGCCTCGAATCACCTATGTAAAGTCGATCGAAGAGTGTGTGGATTCGGTTAAAAAGGGAGCTGCCGATTTGGCATTTCTTGTGAGACCTTCAACGCATAAAGAGGTCATGAGCACGGCCAATCAAGGGCTTGTTATGCCTCATAAGTCGACATTCTTTTTTCCTAAAGTTCCGTCAGGACTCGTCATTCACTGTTTTGAAAAATGACTCGTTCCAACTGGGTCTTTGTCGAGGGGCAAAGGCGACATTCACAAGATGGCAGCAATCTTGTATTTCTAATGAAGGGCATTGGAAAAGGGATTCGACCCGTCAAAGCCGTAGACATTGGCTGCGGCGACGGGATCATCGCCTATGACATGCTTAAGTACAAAAAGGCTACGAGCGTTTTCGCCTTAGATATTTCTAAAGAGGCCATCGTCGCCGCTGGTGAGAATCTCCAAGGTTTTGTTGAAGCTGGGACCGTGGCCATTGAACGAGTTGATGCAAGGCGGGTGTTTGGCCGTCGCCAATGGAGCGGAAAGTTCGATTTGGCCGTGATCAATCCTCCGTTTTTTTCTGAAGGTTCGGGCATTGAAAGTCAGCGCGGATTAGATAACCTCGCCCGACGAGATAAACGACTTCCTTTAAGAGTTTGGGCTCGAGGGGCCTCAAAGCTATTGCGATCGGGAGGGGAGCTTTATTGCGTTTTTCCCACCGAACGGCTGGCTGAGTTGGTCGCGGCATTGAAGTTGTTTAAGCTTGAACCTAAATCCTTATGGTGGGCCAGTCATGACCGCAGAAAACGGCGATTTTTTTTGAGAGCGGTTAAAGACGGTAAGTGCGGGCTTCGAGTTGAAACAGATTTCGCAATTCCGGCCAAAGGCCATCACCAAGAGTAGTTCAAATTGAGCGAGCTAATAGATTCGACGCCCCCAATGGGCGTGGTATTGAGGAAAGAAAGTCGAGTTGTCTCTGAAATCGGTGTCACAACCGAAGACTCAAGAGTTTGAGAATCCATAAGGTAAACAAAGCGAGTGGAAATGAAGCCGTCATAGAGAAAACTGGCTTTTCGCTCGATGGCCTTTATCTCAAAATCCAGCCGCTGTGGTTTTGCTCTTGGAGAAGCGCTCGGAATACTTATCGAAGGGCGCGTGGATTCTTCTACTTGGGTCGTGATTTTTCCTAAATCAGATTGACGAAAAGCTTGGCCGTTAAAAAGGGAGTCCACCAAACGCTGACCCAATTCCGATTGAATTTGTTGAGTCTGTTCTTGGTCAGAAGCTCCAGGGGTCACGCCTCTTGGAATAACTTGGCTAATATCGATAATGGGATTGACGGCCTTGACCGCGGGTTTTGAAATATTAGAAAGATCGAGCGTATGAATACGGTCGGGGACGGAGCTCCACGCTGATTGTGCGATTAACAGTGCAAATGTGGCGAGAATCGCCTTACGCATCGTCTTCCTTTGACCCCTACCCATATTGAATTTGTCCCTTGTTGGGGGACAGGGCCCAAAATCCTTTTTAGGCCCCCTTGGGATTGATTGTTTACAACCACCTATAGAGCAACCGCCGGGCCATGAACCTTGGGGTTTGAGGTGATTTGGCGGGTTCTGGGGGCCTATGGTTCTGACACCCTGGCCTTGATGATCGGTTCAAAATGACTATAAGTTATTGAAATCACTAAAAAATACTGAAATTCGTAGGGTTGGTTTTCAGCTGCTAGACCTTTAGACAGCGCTAGCGTACGCTTATTTGAATTAAATAAATCGGGGGGAATTCAATGCTTAAGATCGGGATCATTTTCGCATTCAGCATGATGACAGGTATGGCTTGGGCCACTCCGCAGCCTGGAGATTTCGTGCAATTTCAAATTCAAATTGAGCGTGGTGCGGGAGTCGTTGAAAGATCCGTTTTGACTCGCACGATAAAATCGTTCGATGAGGCCACCAATTTCTTTACCCTGGAGGAGCGCATCGAAAAGCAAGGTGAGGCCCCCACCGTTCAAACGCACTCCGTTGCACAGAAGCAATTTCCGACGGATCAAGCGTTAGATCAAATTTCGCTGTTGTGCGAGACCATCTACCACGGGGTCATAGAGAAGATTCGTGTCCCAGCTGGCGAGTTTGAAACCTGTGCAGTTGATTATGATAATGGCTCTTGGTCCGGAACTGTATGGATGGGTAAGCTGCCCATAAGCCCCTGGGTCAAAGTCGACGCGCGCAATCGCAAAGGCGAGCGCCAGCTCATTGAAGCTTTGAGTTTTTACTATTAGTGCGTGTACTCATTAGGCGGTTCGATCGGGAGGCAGGAGGCCCTTTTTCTTAATTTTTTCAACCAAGGTAGTTCGGTTGAGGTTTAAAAGGGTGGCCGCGCGGTTTCGGTTCCAGCCGGTTCTTTCAAGGGCCTGGGTGATGAGCTGGTTTTCAAAGTGGTCTACGGCCGTATTAAAATCCAAGCCCTGATTGGGCAATACCAAATTATCTGAAGAAAGTGCTGAGTCACGACGACGATAGCGCTCTGGCAAATCGGTCTCTTCCACAATTCCTCGACCTTTGAGAATAACCAGGCGCTCGACCAAGTTTTCGAGCTCTCTGACATTTCCGGGCCAACTGTAATCGGTCAATAGGCCAAGGGCTTGAGAACTGAAGCCCTGAAGGTCTCGTTTCTTAGCCTCATTAAAAGTCTTCAAAAAATGCTGAAGAAGAAGCGGAATGTCCGACTTTCTTTGGCGAAGGGGCGGAATTTTAATCGGAATGACATTCAGGCGATAAAATAGATCTTCGCGAAACTCCTTCTGGGCCACGAGTTGATCCAGATCGCGGTTCGTTGCCGAAACAACTCGAACATCGACTGCGATGGTTTTTGTGCTGCCAACAGGTTCGAA
>JADLCR010000081.1 GCA_020847095.1 Oligoflexia bacterium
AGCTATACATATGAAAGTAGCTTTACCCTACTCGCCTCAAGCCAAAGTGAACAAAATGGCTGTATTTGGGAGATCTCCACTCATGGATCCCATTTGCTTCCTAAACAAACTCAGTGTTATGCGAACCACTTTCAACGACAGGGCCAGCACCCTGGCAGTCCTGACTCTGCAGTTCGATTGAGACGATTAAACGCGCTTGTGACTGAGAGGCTTCAACATGAAACGGACGGGCTCAAAATACTGGGGGACCAATTCGATCTAGAACGCCAACGCGAAACGAAATTTGCGACTCAAAACACAGTGAATCGTTCTAACACTGGAATCTCGTGCCTTTTCTCGACGGGTCTGGCGGCCTTCAGCACATCCCAAATTCCCTCAGGTCGAGGACCGTTTCTGAAACATGATTTTAGAGATCGCTCTCCAAACGGCCACGCCATAAATCGTTGGGTTTGGAGCTGCGGAGAAGCATTCACTACTTTACCAAAAGACGGGGCAGACCGACCGGTTGAAATGTTGGGAGACGTTCGAAATCACAATTTTAACGGATTTTTAATTGATTTTCGCTTTTGTCAAATGCCTGACATATCATTTCTTAAGGAAGATTTTTCTGAGTTGATTGAATTTAGTCGCGACATACGCCGTCGACTTGCAAAAGGATCTCTTCAAAGACTGTATGTCTTTTTGCATGCCCCTCAATCATTGCAACCAAATCTTTCTAACTCACCCATAATTGAAGCTGTGCGAAGTCTTTTACTTACAATTAGCCGCGAATACCCGGATTTTAAACTTCACATTATTCTAACTCCCAATCCCGTAACCTCAAATCAAGCACTACAGGCAGTCCAGCGTCTCATTATGATTCATGAGCTTCCAGTAGAGTGCATCTTATTTGCAAACAAACTCTACCGGCGTGTTCTAATTCCTGCACCCGTCACGCCAATTGGAGCAACCATTGATTTTGACGGCGATGCCTCCAATGAAGGCTATCTCATAACGGGCGGAGCCGGAGGCATCACGGCGGAAATTGGGATTCAAACGGCACTTAAAAAAGGTGGTCGGTTTTTGCTTGTTGGCCGAAGCTCCCTCCCAGAAGCGATTGACCGACGCGATCGCCAACAATTCTTTTCTGAAGTTCGCCATCAATACGCAAACCTTAAACCCGTCGAGTACCAAAGGCTTTGGGAAAAACATTCGCGCTCCCAGGCGACATTTAAAAACATTCAAAGATATAGGGCGGTCGGCGCAAAGGTTACCTACGTCCAGGCGGACCTATCCACGAACGAAGGATTGAACAAACTATCCACAGCGATCTCATCGTTTGGGAAGATTGATCACCTTATTCACGGTGCGGGTGTCGAACGATCCAAGAGGTTCTTAGAAAAGGGGCAAGAAGAGTTCGAATCAATCTTGGCGTTGAAATCGCTAGTCACCCAAAGGCTTCTGCGGTTATTGCCTTCAGATATCAAATCTCTCACTCTTTTCGGATCGGTTGCTTCAATAACCGGAAGCGTTGGTCAATCCGACTATTCTGCCGCCAATGCCATTCACTTTGCAGCTGCCTCTCGGCTCCATCAAGACTTCCCTAGGGCCCGAATAAAATCAATTGCGTGGCCCGCTTGGGATGAAGTTGGAATGGCCGTAAACGAATCCGTACATGGAGCCATGAAAGATAAGGGATTGTCTTTTTTGTCAGTTCAAGACGGTTGCGATTTTTTCTCACGTGAACTTCTGTTAAATACTGATGCTGTAGTCGCAACGCTCCCGGGTGATAGGGCTACCGCTGATCCGTTTTGGTATCGCGCAACTCTTTTTGGAATAGGTGAGAGGTTGGGCCCGGTGATTGATCGGATCGTATTGCACACCGCCGATGAACTCATTACCGAAAAATTGTTCACCGGGCAGGAGTCTGTTTTGAAGGATCATATTATACGCGGCTTTCCAACACTGCCCGGCGTAACGCTAACCGAAATGGTCCTTGAAAGTGCTCAATTACTTCAAAAAGATCCTTCACGAATCATCATAGAAGAAATAGTTTTTGACTCCCCTGCCGTGGTATCTCGGCCAACTTCATTTAGGGTTCGCCTCAAACAAAATGGAGATTATTGGATTGTTCGGTTGACCTCGACTAAAACCAGATCGGACGGTTATCTTTTGGATCCGGAGTACCTTCATGCCCACGCCCGCGTGAGCTTAAATGGATTGATTCACGCTCGACCGACAAAAAAAGAGCTACCTCGCAAATCCCTTAGAGGGAAACGTGAGTTCTATGAATTGCTATACTCTGTATTTCCAGAAAAACTCGGTATTACCTATCAAAACTTAGATAAAGTCGTATTTAAAAATGACTCCCAAGTCATGGGGCTAGCCCAATTAAGTGAGGAATGCGATTTCGTTGGTCCTGGAGCCATCACAAACGGAGCCATTTTTGATCTTATGAACCAAATAATGGCTGAATTTGCGACTCGACCTGAATCAACTTATATCCCTAAGAGTTTTAAGAAGGTCAGAAGCTTTGCCCCCTTTGTATCGGGAAGCACCTATTGGGTTGAAAACTCTAATGTCTCCATTAGCTCAAGTGAGCTCACTTATGAAACTCATTTTTGGGATGAATCTGGGGATTTGATTTTGCACGTTCAAGAGGTGAACCAAGCTCATTATCAAAGAAGAAAAGTGGAGCATGCATGAGCCTTCCTAAACAACACCCACCCAAAATGGCTTTACTGATGATGGGATTTCCGTCCGTGTTAGCGACAATGATTTTGCTTGAAATACTCGCTTGGTCAACTTCTCCTGCATGGTATCACCCATTAGTATTTTTATTCTTGATATATGGATTTCCGCTAATTTGTTATCGAATTCACTCGTTATTTTTCCCCTTAGTTGAAGAGCGCAAGATTTTTCCAGACGGAAAATACACCGTGTGGCTTGGCACCTATCATCTTCAACTCATTTACTTGACGTTTCCGTTTCTTGAAGGATTTTTGAGAATGATCCCCGGCGTGTTTGCACTTTGGTTGCGCTTATGGGGCAGCAAAGTTGGAAGCCAAGTTATATTTGCACCGCAAATCGAAATTGCCGACCGCGGATTACTTGAAATCGGAGATAACTGTGTTTTGGCTCATCGAACAGGATATTATTGTCACGTCATGACTCCTGGGCCTGACGGTCGACTGGTGTTAATGGTCAAGAAAATCAAAATTGGCAATCGCTGTTTTATTGGAGCCGCATCGAGGATCGGGCCTGGAACGGTAATCGAAGACGGAACTATTTTGCCAGCGGGCACCGACGTTTACAAGCGCGGGCAAGTGCAAGCTAAATCACTCTAACGCCTAAGATTTGGTGGTGAGAACCGGCAGGGCCGTTGTTCGAATTCCAGCACGACAGTCCAAATTTAAACGGCCCGCCTATGGCGAGCTTTTTAAATTTGGAGGTGACGGTGAGTAATTTGTCATTTCCGCTAGTTACATCCGATTTGAGCCAAATTTAGCCATTCGCCCTGTCGCCCCTCTTGACATAATACATATTAATATATATTATCATATATATGCCAACGGTGATCACGATTGGGAATATTAAGATACGTATTTATCCTAAGGATCACAAGCCACCTCATGTCCATGCTATTGGGCCTGACGCGGAGGCTAAGTTTGAGATTAAATCCTTGGCCTGCTCGTATTCGCGAGGATTCACGGAGAAGGATTTAAGAAGAATATAAAGACACTTGGAAGGAATCCAAGATTACTTGATGGAGGTTTGGAATGAGTATCAAGAAGACTGAAAAAGCAGACATTAAGTACGGCAAAAAAGATTTGCTCTCAGACAGCGACTTTGAGTCGCACAAGATCGGCCATCGCATATCCATCGTCATCCCTGAGGATGTTCTGTTGAGCCTTCGTGATTTGGCTCATAAAGCTGGAACCAAGTATCAAACACTTATTAACAAAGTACTTAGGGATCTTGTCTCAGGTACATCGGGCTCTTCTATGGAAGAACGTTTATCGAAGCTTGAGAAGGCTGTGTTTACTAAGGGGAAGAGGTCGGCTGGGTAATTTCCGTCCCACTTCACAATCTGTGTACTGTATAGGGGATGTTTGAAAAGCTAAGTATTTGTTTTCACTCGAACGTGAACGAAGGTAGACACGAATGATGTTAGAATCAAATACAGGCGCGAGCTCGAAAAACAGTTAGCTTCGTGTATTAGGCTCTTGAGAAAAGTTTAAATTTATTTTTGACGCTTATTTTTTATAAATTGTATTCTTTCATTAACCGCTTCTATCCATTGATCCGTTTCCCTAAGATCATTGGGTCCTGTCCAGAGACGCTCTGCTTCACTAGGGTTTAATGCTCACCAAGATAATCTTGAAATTCTCTGTGTGATTTAAATCCTTCTTTTATCTTCATAGTTTCATCCTAACTTAACAATTTGAGATTAGCCAAACCTTAGCCAGATTTTAGCCAAATCGGGAAATTTCGCAGCATTTCACGAGATGTGGGGGCTCTCAAACCAAACTTTCAGAAATAGCTCAGATGCGCGGAGACGACCGAGAGAGGAGCGCAGGCGTGCTCGCAAGCACGTTGAGCACCGAGCGACCGAGTCGACAAAGCAGATGAGCTATTTATGGAAGTTTGGAGGTGACGGCCGGAATTGAACCGGCGTAAGCGGTTTTGCAGACCGCGGCCTAACCACTTGGCTACGTCACCTTATTGGGATAACTGTGCAAAATTACTTGAGTAATTGGTCGTCTGTAAAGGGCTTTCTTTAAAGCTCTAAGTTTGCCCGCCATTTCGGCTATTTATGCTCTGCCCGCCTATTGCCACCGCTTAATTTCGAATGTTAAAAGCAACACACAAATCGAAAAAGGTAGGGGTAAAAATGAATCTCAATTTTCTTAGCGCGATCGCTTTTGTTTTGGCCATTTTAATAGGCACGAGTGCTTCTGCAATCGACGGTCTTTTATTAAGAGGCGAGACCCTTAGTCCCGCAACTTGGGCCGATATAGTGAGCGAAGTTGAGCCGGGAACCGTTGTTATCATCGGCGAAATTCACGATTCCCTTCCTCATCATGAAAACCAAAAGGAACTTCTCCAAGCCTTGGCCTCCAGACTAAACAAAATTAGCGTCGGTATGGAGTTTTTTGAATTTCAGCATCAAATCACAGTGGACAATTACACCAGTGGAAAAATTGGCGAAGTCGAATTTTTAAAAACCATTGGTTGGCAAAGCCCAACATTTGATCTCTATCGGGAACAAGTATTGTTCCCCAGGAGCCATCAAGGAAGCACTCGTGCACTCAATGCCTCACGCAAATTGACTTCGGCTATTGCTCGAAAAGGGATAAATGGTCTCAGTCCTGAACTTGCGGCCCTCATCCCCATTGGCTTTAAACTGGGAAATCAAAATTACTACGAAAGGTTTGCCGCCACCATGCACGGGCACGTCAGCGCTTCGGATCTTCTTCGCTATTTCGAAGCACAAAGTGTTTGGGATGATACGATGGCGCTCGTTGCGGCTCAGTACGTGGCGGCCTATCCCGATCAAGTTCTGGTCATCATTGTTGGGAATTTTCACGTCGAATACGGCGGCGGACTCCCCGATCGCCTACTAAAACGGGGAGCCCAAAAGGTTCTGACCATTGGACAAGTGTCCCAAGGCAGCGAGTCGCTGAATGTTTTATTAAAATCCCTTAAGCCTGACCCCAGGCATGGAAAGTTCGCCGACTATATTTTGATTACGGACTAATTACTTTTTAAGCGGATGCTTAAAAAAGAGATTTTGATCGCCGTAAGCAGAGGCCACAAACGAGCTCTCCAAAACAAGAGCGCCCACTTCCAAAAGTGGCCCATCCACTGATTCTCTTGCAAAAACCTGATAGAGCACCACTCCGGGTTTGAATAAAGCGAGGCGCTCTCTCACGTCAGTGCGATCATGAGGATTCATTTGAACTTCTGCCGTTGGGCGAAAGATAAGCTGATAGGGAGCAACCGGTTGACTCACTGAAGTACCGTTGGCTTCTACAGCGGCCATTTGAGATAGAGTGATTGTTCTTTCATTATCAAGTCTGGACTTGCCCAGAGCCTTTGCCGCTCGTCCAAAGAAAAAACCCAAAGCTTTTAATTTCAAGCTCTTTGGCGGCTCCACGATGTTTGAAAATTCGTTGGCAAAAAAGTTTTGATTTTCACCCTGACCTTCAAGACTGTACATGATTTGGAGATTTTCAGATGGTCGACCATCAACTAGAAACTTTAGCCCCATTCCTGGCGTAAAAGGCGTACCCTGAACAGCAAGCGAAGCTCGGGCAAGACCGATGGCTCCCGTGCGGAAAAGGCCCGTGTATTTTGTCTGATTGGTGGGTCTAAATGAAATTTGGGCGACACTTCCGTAGGTATGAATGGCCTTTTCACGCCCACGATTTGCCGGCAACTCGTCAGACACCGTGGTGAAAGACTCCATCAAAAAAGAACACTTCAGAAGCTTTAGGAGATTCGGAGCCTTTGTCGGCAAACGACCGCTGTAAACCGAACTGACCACATTACCCCATAAGTGCTGAAGCTTGGCTCTCGCCGAAAGGGCTTCATAGGCGGGTCCTGAATTCCCAAAACTTAACGATGAGTAAAGTGAAATTTTCACAAACAGCAGTGCCAAAACAGTCATTAGGGGCTCCTTAAGTTAACTATTGCAGTCAAATTGCGGTATTCGGGACCCCAATTGCAAGATGGTGACCAACTAAAAATCAATTTTTTGATAGCTCAGAGCCTCGTTAAAATGGGTAGGACTTTCGGACTTATTCTCCCATAAGGCTATGAGCTGACTCACTTTTCTAGCTTTGGTTTGCGTTCGAAAACTCAGCCCGTCTCGATCAATAACAGGAGGTCTTCTCTCTCCTTGGTCACTGAATTTTTTGAATTCTATATGAGAGGTCGTAATGGTCCCCCTGATTTTTTCGACAACTTCTTGAAGCGACACTGTGGGTGTAAGCGAGCTCAAATTTTCCTTGATGAATATGGAAACATCAAAACGATCGATCAAAGGTCCACTCAGTCGGGCTTGATATTGCTGTCGTGCTACGGGTCGGCAACGACAGATTCGATAACCATGTTTCCAGTAACCGCAGCGACAGGGATTAGCCGTTGCAATCAATTGAAAGCGCGATGGCAATCGAAAGTGATTTGAGCCCCGAGCGATTTCGATAAACCCCTGTTCCATGGGTTCTCGCAAACTATCCAAAACTCGAGGACTAAATTCTAAAACTTCATCTAAAAACAATACTCCCCCGTGGGCCTTTGAAATAGCGCCAGGCGACAAGGGGCTAACAGATCCCAACATCCCCACTGATGTTGACGAATGATGGGGAGCAGCCCACGGCAAGGCCCCACACTTTCTGCCAAAAACCGTATCCAAAACGGATTCTTCCGGTGATTTTCGACGAGGCAGGACCTCCAATACTTTTCTTACGCATTCGGCAAAGAAACTTTTTCCAATGCCCGGTGGACCCACCAGCAGATAGTGAAGCCTCCCCAATGCAGCCAGACCAATATGTTTTGCCCAGAATTCTGAAACGACAATCTTTGCCAATTCACTTTCAATCGGCAATTCATCGGATGAATTCATATTTGAATTTGACGATAACTTTTCCCACCAAGCAGATTCACGCAGCTCCGTCAGCGATCTAATCCTCAAGATAATCATATTACTAATTTCAGGAATCGGTCCCTCGTGATCAAAAGGCACGAGTCCATAACCTTGACCCTTAAGTTTTTGTGCGGCGAGAATAAGTGGCGCCATGAGCGGTGTAGATTTTAATTCTCCCGTCAGTGAAAGTTCACCAAGGGCAAACAAATGGCCTTGAGGAAGTGAGATTTGACCGGTCCCGGCCAGAATTCTAATCGCGAGAGCCAAATCAAACTGGCTACCTTGCTTTTTGAGCGATGAGGGCGAAAGGTTAAGGACCGCCCTTTGATCAACAGGAAAATCAAACTGACACTGAGTGATAGCTCCTTTAATGCGGGCCCGACTTTCTCGAAGCACCGTATCGGGCAAACCAACGATTTGAAACACTGGCAAGCCACTACCAAAATCGCCTTCGACTTCAACAGGAACCGGTTCAACCCCACTTAAACAGGCCGAGTAAATGCGCATGAAAGGTTGCGATGCAAAAGATGCCGAGGCATCATGCCGCAAAACTTTTAATTAGACGTCTTTTTGAGGGCGAACGCCGGACAACGGATGAAATTGGCTGACCGCATCTTTAAGGTCACCGGAATCAATTTTCGTATAAATTTCGGTCGTGGCAATGCTCGCATGCCCCAGCAATGTCTGAATTGTGCGCAAGTCGACTCCTTCTTTTAGGAGTTGAGTCGCGCAGGTGTGACGAAGTTTATGTGGAGATACATTTTTCGAAAATCCCGCATCTAACGACCACCGCTTTAGCCATCGGAAGATATCAATGCGACTAGGACGATGGCCGCGATCATTGACAATAAGTGATTTTTCCGTGGGCGCGGATAAATGCATTCGAATTTCGAGATAATCTTTGAGTGCGTCTGCTGCGGTACTGATGAGCGGAACAAGTCTCTGTTTAGACCCTTTGCCCGTAATCTTTAAAAGCCTCATATCGAGCTGGGCATCCATTAAGTCTAAAGTGCAAAGCTCCGTAACTCGACATCCGGTAGCATAGAGAATGACAAGCACGGCTTTATTTCGTATGGCCCGATACTCATTGCCATCAGTGCGCTGACAAGCCTTAAGCAGTACATCGATCTCGGCTTCGGACAGTGTTTCAGGCAAAGTTCTTGTGTGCTGCGTGATCTCCAGTTTTGGAATATCTTTTATTATTCCCTGGCGCTGCAAGTATCGAAAATAGCTCCTCAGGGTTGAAATCATGCGTGCTTGAGATCGCCTTCCCAATCCGCGTTTGGTGCAAAAATTTTGTAGTTTGAGCTGAGAGAAATTCACAACTTCAGATCTGGTCGTAATAACAAAGTCGTAAAACACCTCCAAATCACGGGCATAACTCGCTTGGGTGTTCTTCGACCCCGACCCTTCTACCATCACACTGCTGAGAAAATCACTGAGACTCGGTAGCTCCATGGTTTAAAGCATAGTTAGAGTCTTTTCCGAATAGCAAGCAGATCTATTTACGCAAAGTGTTACAGAATTAGAGTGGCTGAGCTAAATTAATGAATCCCAAGTGAGTTTTACTGCCCGCTGAATCGATTTCATAGACGCGAAGCTGAATCACTTCAGCAAGATCACCGTCGGCCAGATCATTGGTTTCAATCAATAGCCGCTTTTTGTTAAGCATGTTGAGTTCCATCTCGAAATATCCATCGTCGGCAATCTGACCAGGGGTGCCGTTAAATTGCGCGCCATCATTATTGGCGACAAATATGAAGTTCACCTGCGGAGTCGAACGAGCTGACACTTGAGTATCGCCTGAAGAGGGACTTGCCTGTGGATTGGACTGAGTGACGTTTGCAGGCGGAAACCCTTGTTCAAGACCGGTTAAAATCAGGGCGCCGCGAAGTCCCTGCGGACCATCGGAAACAACGAAATAGGCGTAGCGTCGATCCGTCGCAGCCGTGTTGATCGCGTTGTTACTTGAAAGAGACAACAGACTGAAATCCATGGGAACCACAATGTCCGCAACTCCCATTTTGCCCGCTGGAGAACCTTCGCCATAATAAATCGTCGACCCGGAAGACTCATGAAGACCAATAAAACTCGTCATGGCCGCCGTATATTCAGCGGTATAAGGAGCGGTTTTTTGCTGAGCAATGAGCTGGTACTCGGCCAAATCGTTACGCACATCTTCTAGAGTGACGTCAAGATCAGCTGATCTTGTACGCGACTCACACCCGGCTACGGCGAACACCGCCGCAAACCCTACTGCAAATCCTATGAGCGCAACCTTGTGTTTCATCGCAAGCCTCTTATAATAGCGTGATGTTGCGGTTACAGATGGGAGCCATCATATTCCCTTGAAGTCGGTAAAGCGGAGGAGCCCCTGGATTCATTGGATCACTTGTAAGCCAAATGGCCCCTTGAACCGTCACAGCACCACCGGGGATTGATAGGCTTCCTTCAACTCCACCAATGGATCCGGCGTAACCTGATACGAAAACTCCCGTTCCCTGAATAGGATATTGCCCTGGGGGCAACATTCCACAAGCGCCCGGCTGAAACAAAACTGTTCCAGTAAAATTCGCCTGCCCGTTGGCTGGCTGCCCAGGAACTACGCCCGTGCCAGAAACTTGCAAGAGCATCTCGCCACCGGCAAAGCTCGAATAAGCAGGGCCGTTAAGTAGCGGAACTCCAGGTCCACCTGGAATGGGAGCGCACGGTTGCCCAGGAGGACAATAAGCTCCACCAGGAGGCACCTGACCGTACGGGTTTTGTCTGGGGTCATTTTTGTTTCCGCTACAACCAGGAACCATGAGGTACATGGTCACTCCGGCAAGCGTGAAAAACGCCAATGCGCCCTTTTTCAACCAGTGGCTGTATTTGCGATAATGACTTTTCTTCGACATAAGCTCTCTCCTCAGAGTCCGAGGGCCAATCGGCCATCGATATAAGGAATCGTTCCTAAAAATGTGAACGCTTTACTTCCAGTTATTGAAGGGGGCACTCCCATGTTGCGGCAATCATACGGCCCCGATGTGATAATTCCGGCCCAGCAGTACGCTGCAGGATTTGCGGGCCAGCAATATCCCGAGTAGGGATCACAGTACGAATTGTAAAGTGGGTTCGGTGCTGAGCTATTAAAGTTTCTGAACCAAACTTTTCCAGTCATGGGGATAGGATCAGTACCATACGGAGTAGCTGCTACATACGGCTGAAGGACGATAATGACCGCGCCCCATCGATCCTCGAACATGATGCGATACACTTCGGCGCCGGTTACAGAATCGGTTGTTTTAATATGGACGTTGTTTCCGCGATCAATATGAGTGCCGTTTTCAAACTGTCCGTCATGCAAAACGAGGTTGTTATACTGAACATCATAATAACGGATTCTAAGTTTACCTAAGTAAACGCCACTGTTAGCGGCCGTATTGACGTTGACCATGACGGGGCCCGGATTGTTAATGGGCGAGCCTTGATAGTTTTGCAAAAGTGCTTTTCGCTCGGCATCGGTAGATCCCGCAATAATGAGCTGGGCATTAGCGCCTCCCGCTAGATCTGGCGGTGCTGGGGGCGGAGTGGCTGTTGGTGAACTTCCCGGCGACGGATATGGAGTAGGCGAAGTGCCGGGGCTTGGATAAGGCCCTGTACTGCCGGGAGGAAGCCCGGAGTTAGGTGCTACTTGTTTTCCTTTGCCGCAGGCCACAACAGATACGCTGAGAACCAAGACAGCAATGTAGATAAGCCTCTTCATATACCTACCCTTTCAAGCAGGCATAATTGCGAGGCTCATACCAATGAGGGAGTTTTACATATAAATGAGTCAATACAGGTACTTATTAATAACCTAGCGAATTGACACCTCCCCATTTGACTGTCAGACCCCGTCACTTTTATGGTCAATTAGAGACAAAAACTAAGTATTTTCAATTAGTTACACCGATCTCCGAGGTGCTTTTCAGGTGTCAACGATTTAGTCGGCAAAACGAAGGCTAGAAGGGGGTGCCTTCTAGCCTTCAAAAAATGGAGGAACTAATGAGGGTGTTTATTTAAAGAGGACGCCATCCCTACGTCCTTTTCCATTACCGCTTTGAGAGAACAAACAGCCATCCTTGGCCTTTAACTACCTCCTCTCGCATCCTTGAGAGGCATTGTTCTCATTCATGAGACACGACTAAAATTCGAGTGGGTTAATGCGGTTGGTTTTTTTGTTGGTTGACTGAACCCAGTGCCTATTTTAAATCATTGTTTCTTCCACATTATTGCGCGAGTGGTGGAATTGGTAGACACGCATGTTTGAGGGGCATGTGCTTCGGCGTGGGGGTTCAAGTCCCCCCTCGCGCACCATAAAAAATCCGGTGGACCCGAAGGGTTCAGCGGATTTTTTTTATTTTGCGTTGATATGGGGGCTTGAAGGGAAAAATCGGCCATGGCAGATGCGCCTTCAAGAAGCATCTGACATGGCAAATCACGCAGGAGGCGTGATTTAGATTTTTCCGGGGGGCCGCGCAGTGAGGAGCCGGAGGCGACAAACGTAGTGGCCAAGTCCCCCCTCGCGCACCACAACCCGAGCGAGCGAAGCGAGAGGCTCGGGTTGTCTTAGTGATCATTTACCAAGTGCGAACGCTACGAGACTCAAGCTTACATCGTGATCATTTAATAAAAGTAGTTGGCAAACCAGAGCTTAATTCCAACCTAAGATAAGTTGCCCCTCGCCAAATACAATTGAATCGCGTGAACGTAAAATCAGACGAGAAGTCGGATTTAGTGAACGAGACCAGGCCGCGCAGTGAGGAGCCAGGACTAGTCCTGGCCGGTTCCCGGGTTCTTCCCGAAGTTCTCCTGGCTTTGGTAATCAAGTACTGTGACCTTCAAAAATTGTAATACATAGGACTTTACATGCTGTCAGAATTGCGAGCATTTACGACTAATCGAAAAAATCACCGACTCTGAAGTCCCTGTAAACTATTAAAGTAATTGGCTCGAAGACTAGTGATTTCCGGGTACCGTTACATCCCGAGAAAGTTGTTTATTTCTGACATTCTTCTTGAGCGAAGAATTTGGCCGAGGTCTCGAGAGGAATGAGATCCGATGAATTATTTGTAAGGGTTAAATCTCTGATCTCCATTTTTTTACGTTTGTAGTCATAGTAAAAAATCAGGCCGTTCGTAACCCTAGGCATTTTTTGGAGCCAAGATTCGGATTGAACAATGACTTCGTTTCTACCAGCCCAAAAGTAAATGTTCTGAACTCGATTGGGGTTAGGAAGTATATAGAATGTGTCGTCTCGAGTAAGACAGGTTTCCTTGTATTCATTTGGAAAAGTTTTGCAAGCATGGCATCCAAGTTCTTTTAGGTCCTCAGCGCTATAAAAAATAACACCATTTCGTTTGAAAATTTCCTCCTGAAGGGCTTCGAGCCTTTTTGTTGCTTTTTGCCGGCCCTTTTCAGGAGCAGTGACTCCCCGAGCATTCCACTCTAAGGTCGACAAGAGATACTTTTCTTTTGTGCTAAGACTTTGACCGATTTGAATCAATAGCTTTTCAACTTCATCGGCCGTATGTAGCTTGCGCTTTTCTTCAATGTATTGAGCTGATTTCTCAGCAATACATGAATCATAGGTTTGTCCCAAAACCTGGGAGGTGGTTACAAATAGGGAAAGGCCAATAAGTAAATTTCTCATTAAATCTCCTGCTTAAGACAACTCCTTACATTTAATATGCCAATTGCAGGTATGAATGGCCCCTCAACATGTTTTAGATTTTGACTCGATTGCCTAATATAGTGCTCAAAATTTGGGCAGTAGGGGCGCAAAAATGCCCTTCGTTGTTCCATTGGCTTTCCCGGCTGCTACCAATGCAAATAAAAACTGGTCTGTTTGAACCCAACTAAATACAGGCCTATCAAGCCAAGGTGTCAAAGAGCTGGTTCAAAATGCTTGCTATGATGACTTTTTCAAGCAACCGATGATTGATCAATGTCCCATTGGGGGAAAAGTAAAACTGCAGGGTGCACCTTAAGAGCTATGGCTAACTTTTTTGCTCTCTCAACTCCTAAAGCGATTCGGTTAGATTCTAAACCTGAAATTGTGGATTGAGGGATCTTAGTGTAACTTGCCAACTCATTTTGACTCCATCCCAGTATTTCCCGGGCAATTCTTATTGAGTCACCTACTGTCAAAGAGACTCTCTTTTTTGATTTTACATATTCAGAAGCCATATCTACTTTCTCCTATAATCATGGTGGGTTACATCCACCACATTGACTCTAATAGCTAAACCGTCAACCCAATAAATGACCCTATAAGAATCGCTTAAATAAGAAGACCTATGTCCTTGCCATTCACCTTTTAAAGCATGGTCATTGAATCCTGGGAACTTTCGTAATCCATCAGGGCCTGAAATCTGGGCAATATTCTTCCAGAATTCATACTTTTCCAGGATTTGTTTTGGAGGCCTATCTATATTTTTCTCTGCTTTGCGGGCTTCAAAAACCATCCACATACTAAATATATACTATATCTTAAATGGTATATCAACTGGTTTTTATAAGTATCATTATAGACCCAGGTTTTCGACTAGCTTAGGACGTGGGGCACCACAACCCGAGCGAAGCGAGAGGCTCGGGTTGTCTTAGTGATCATTAACTAATTCCCTAAGTTCCAAAATTCCAAATCGTGCTTTGTATTAATTTCCCCCTTTCAAATAGGTGCCCTACTTAGCGGCCTAAACTATATTTGAAATTCTTCAAAACTTTGCGAGCTTTTTGGCTCCCAACTAAAAAAAGCGAACACGATAGGAGTTATGGATGCGTAGAATGCTCCAAATATTAATACTCATTATGTCTTTAACCGTCCCCAATGCCTTTGCTGTTGCCGGTGAAGATGGTTTCGAACTCGTACGCATCAGACTTCTCCTCAACGGTTACAAATTAGAAATGACCACTCGCTGGGCGGTAACGTTAGACCTAAGTGATGCCATCATCGAAATTGAGGAGATAAATACCGAAAAGATAATCACCAGAATCACTAAAGTACCGGTTAGAGTGAGAATGCTCAGTCGCGGATTAAATTTTAGGATGTTTGATACGCAAGGCTTTCTCTGCCCAGGTTCACCGAAATGCCCTGAAGGGCGCGCGGCGATGAAAATCATAGGCCTCAAAAATAAAAAATTTGGTGACGTTTTTGGCCGATATTCTGGTCCGTCAGAGGGGGTATCCGTTCTTTTTAACTTGGGAAATACCTTCGTGAAAAAAGACAAATCCAGCATCTTCATTAGCGATTTTGAAGATATTTTTGCCGGTTTTGGATTCAATTTGACCTGGAAAACCCTCTTAGTTCTTCCACCCGAAGGACCCTATGAAGGAAATATTGTTGTTCGCGTAGTTTCAAAAAATCAAACAATGGAAGAAGCCCATATCGTTAAAGAACTTTCCGAATTAATGAACACCGTCTTTAAATAAAAAGAGATCTTAAATTTTTTAAAACCAAAAAAAAGGAGATCATATATGACAAAATATATTACCGTAGCATCTCTAATACTCGCCTCACCGCTGGCTTGGTCTTCAGGACCAATTGACTGCTATTCAAACTCACGGGAACTTTTAGATGAGAATCAAAAGCCTCTCGCGGCGAGTCTCAGAGCGGAATTATGCGCCGGAGCTTATAACTTTTCGTCTCTTCCAGTTGATTGCTATTCTAACGGCCGATCTAATTCAGAACTTCGAGATGAAAATGGCCGACCGCTAAGTGCCAAAGTGCTTGTGAAGCTCTGCGCACAAAAAACACAGATCCAGTAGTCGGCCTTTTTAAGGGGATTGCGAAGGATTCGCTCATTTCTCTCAGGCGGAGAGATCTCCAAGGCCAACGCTCAATACGGCTCACGAAGGCCTATAAAGCGATTTACACGGAAGAAAATGAGGGCGTTGTAGAATTAGTCATTGTTCAAGAGGTGAACAAGTATGAGTACTGAGAAACATTACGGTTTGAAAGAATTAGAAAAAGAATTCGGTGAATTAACTCTTGGAAAACTTCGTAAATCCCATAGACT
>JADLCR010000082.1 GCA_020847095.1 Oligoflexia bacterium
CTTGGGGCGAGCGGGCGAAAGTCCTCTCGAAATTTAACTTTTTTATTTATTTTTATCCAATTCTCTTTAGCTCTCGGATCACCGAGTATGCTTCGATTTCCGAGGGCTCGAGGGCCAAATTCCATCGCACCTTGAAACCAACCCACCACTTTTTGATTATTAATTTCTTGGGCGACCCGTTTGACGAGCCCGTCAGTAGTTAATTTCTCATGGGGAATTTGAGCTCTTTGCAAATATTCGTCTATGGATTTTTGATCGTAGTTGGGGCCTAAGTAGACAGTCGGGAGTGCTTTGGCATGCCGCTTCTGTCCCAGTATCATGTGAGCACCAAAAAGGGCGGCCCCGATGGCCCCACCAGCATCTCCCGAGGCTGGTTGAATGAATAGATCGTCAACAAGACCTGAATGGAGAAGCTTTCCGTTTGCCGTGCAGTTAAGTGCCACTCCACCGGCGAGGCAAACTCTTTTCTGGCCTGTAAGGCTTATGGCGAACTTTACGGTTTTGAAAACCGCATCTTCTAGAACAGCTTGCACGCTTGCAGCAAGATCTTGATGAATGGTTTGAATAGGTTCACTGGGCTTTCTAGGTTTTACTCCTAAAAGCTTTGTCAAACGAAGTTCGTGGGGCATACCGTCTGAATAGTTAAATCTGAAATAGTCTTCATTGATTTTAAGGCTACCGTCATCTTGAATTTTTACGACCTGCTCAAGGAGCTTATTTTTGTAAATAGGTTTTCCGTAGGGAGCTAGTCCCATGACTTTATATTCCCCGTCATTAACCTCGAATCCTAAATAGGCGGTAAATGTACTGTAAAAGAGTCCTAAAGAATTTGGGTAGTGTTGTTCTCTCAATGTTTTGAACTGATCTCCCGTGCCATGATGAATGGCACCGGTGGCCCATTCGCCAACGCCGTCGAGGGTGACGATGGTAGCTTCATCAAAAGGGGAGCAGTAAAAAGTCGAAGCGGCATGACTCTCGTGGTGCTTTGCAAACCCAATGGGACCATTATAACTAAGCTGTTTACTGATAATTCGGGGAATCTTGACCTTGGTCCCAAGCCAGGCTTCAAGCATTCGAGTAAATGGACTAAAGGACCGGGGCCACTCATTAAAATGAGTTGTCAAAAGCCGATCAAATTTTAGAAAAGGCTTTTCATAAAAAAATACGTGATCGATGTCATTGATCGTCAACCCAAGCTGATCCAGGCATTGGCGAGCCGCCAGCTTTGGAAAGGAAGCATCATGCTTTATGCGACTGAGGCGTTCTTCTTGAATGGCGGCTTTAACTTGTCCGTCAACGACTATGCAAGCAGCGGAATCGTGGTAAAAGCCTGAAAGACCCAAAAGGTTCATATACACTTAAGTCTAGTCCAAGCTAGTTCAATGTCAAATATATGAAACAACTCAGGGATTTGCCTTTTGTTCCGATCAGTAAGTGAGCCTATGAAGACTTCGGTGCTTACCGTATTTTGCGATGATGATCTGCTTTTTGAACGCCTCCAGGGCAAATTCAAACCTTTGGGTTACGAGTTCACCCGTTTGACCACTTATGAGGGGCTCCTCAAGTTCCAGGCTAAGTCACTTCCGAAATTTTTGATCCTGGCTGCTAAGGATCAAAAAAGCGAAACCTTAAAGCTATTAGAATTAGGGGCGGCAAAAGTATCTTCGAATATTTTAATCATATTCGGGCCAGGAATTACGGAATACGACGTTCCGTCTTTAGAGTTGAAAAGCGCGAAACTCACTTTCGCCCATTGGATGTTTGATGATGAGTTCATCACTTCATTTGTATTGGAGAACGATCCGATTTTGATTCCTCCAGAACAATTAGCACCACAGCATACTTTTCCTGTAAGACTTACTGATGTTAAGCCTGAAACCAAATTCCCTTTTGATGTGTTCCTCTACTTACCTGCTAATCAAAAATTGCTTTTATATGTTCGCAAGGGATCTTCATTAACTGAAGAGCAAGCTGAGCGTCTTTCGCAATTCAACGTCAACGATATTTATATTCGGAGATCAGAACTTGTTAGTTTCCAAAAGTTCACAAGTCAAAATATAAGCAAAGCCATTAAAAATAAGGCGCTCTCATCAAGTGAAAAGCGAGAAGCGGTTAAAAATGAGGTGCGCGGACTTTTGGCCAACTTCTTTTCTACCAAAGAATTTGACGCCAATAAAAATAAAGAAGTACTCACAACCTGTAAGAACGTTGTGAAAGACATCATTCTAGAGACGTCGCCCCGGCCTGAGATTTATGAGAGAATTCTCAAAATTGTTTCAAGAAATCAGACTAACTATAATCACGCCATGAACGTGAGTGTTTTTTCGAGTCTATTTGCTTTGGCATTGGGCTTGGAAGATATCGATTCGTATTCTATTGGTGGATTACTGCACGATATTGGCTGGGTTGACATTCCACCCGAAATACTGAGAAAGAGCTATACGGAAATGAGTGCAGAAGAGAAAAAAGTTTACGAGAAGCATGTCGTGCAAGGGCTTGAGATGGTCAAGAACAAAAAACTTGCAGCTCCGGCCGCCGTATTTTCAATATTAGAGCAGCATCATGAAGATTATGGGGGCGGGGGATATCCAAAAGGACTCAAGGGAGATCAAATTCATCCGGCGGCTCAGCTTGTTCGAATTGCAGACGATTTGGATGATTTATCAAGCGCCGGGCTCAATAAGCGTCCATTAACGCCCGCAGAGGCCTTAATGCAAATGACGGAAGACAACCAAAAAAAGCAAATTTACAACTCGGAGTTACTCGCAAAAATCTTTGACATATTTCTCGACCCAACTCAGTCGCAAGTTTCTGATGAGCAAATCATTAAACAGGCGCAAGCTCCACTCGAGTCGTTAAGAGGGGCGAGCCAACCAACTCAGCTGGATCTTGATACCAAAAGAAGAAAGAGATTTAAAAAACCTCTATCTTAAGCGGAAAATGATCACTTCCCTGCATCGATAGCACTTCGGCCTTCTGATTTCCCTTGAGATTAATGGCAAAGGCTTGATCAAGTCGCATTGACGGATACTTACGCGAATAACTTGACCCCGGGGCGGGAAAGGTTGGCGATCGTTGAAAAATGGGGTGGGCGAGTTTGGATATCTTGCGCCACCAGTAACTTGGAATATTAAGCCAGCTATCCGGTGAATTCGAGTCTCCAAAGACTAGTATGGGATTAGATTTACCGTGTACTTGATCAGTAAGCATTTTTATAAACCGCTTTACTTGAGTTCTGAACGGCGATGGAGTTCCGATAAAAAGTGATGATCCAATGATTAGAATTGCGAGGGGACCAAAAACCTTCACATCTTCCCAAGGGTGCATAAAATGAAACGGAATTATCTCTATACTCTCTCCATCTTTTTTGGTGAGTAGAAGAGAAATAAACTGTCGTGTGAAGTGATGATGATTGGGACTTTTTGCTAAATCGATTCCCATCCAACGGGATTTTTTTGGTTTGGACTTCCAGTCAAGCAATTCTTGCTTCATAGGACGGATGTGATGGGGGCTGAATACGGCGATTCCTAACTGCGGGCTTTGGTTTGAGTAGGGGAAGAATAAACTTGATCCGAAGCAAGTCAACTTTCTTTGTAATTCATTAGAAAGACATCAGGGCTTGAATTCTGCCAGCACAAGGGCGTCGAGACCATTGGAGGTCTCAATTATTTGTTCGAGATTTTTTTCAAGGGGATTGCCAGGAATGGCTTTGTTTGACTGGCCGCTTTCAATATTCCAGAAAACGACGTTCCAGCTCATGGGTCGAATTATCCCGCTTTTGCCTTTTGAAAAGTCGTGTTCAAAAACTGACGGATTTTTTGCAATTCGTTGTCCGTAAGTCCAATAAATGAGGTGCTCATCAATGTCCTTGCGGCATTTGTATTGTCCACCGACGTGCCAATGATCCTTAAAGTCGGAGGCTCAATGCCAATGCGATTAAAAAACTCACTTTGAACCTTAATTTTCGAATTAACCGGCGCGGTGAAATTTGAAGCTAGTGTGAGCCCGCGCTCAGATACATAAGTGATTTCGACTTGATGATCAAATTTTGCCTCCGCTCGTACAGGGCCTTCGGGAAATTGACTCTTCGAAGCGGGGCTGAACTTTTTTAATAGTCCCTCAACCTTTCCAATGAAAATCACAGGATCAATGGGCTTCACAATATACTCATCAGCGCCAGAATTGATGGCCATTTGAATGTCCTTTTTCTCCCGCCGCCCAGTGAGAAGTGTAATTGGAATATGAGCCAGTTTCTCGTGCATGCGAATGGTGCGAATTAAATCGAATCCGCTTAAAAGAGGCATGTTGGCATCGGTAATAAGGAGATCGAAGTGCTCTTTTTCAAGTCTCTCGACCACTGACATGGCATCTGTGGTTGTGGCTACGTAATAGCCAGCCGCCGTCAGGATGCTTTCTACCATCTTCAATGTGACTTTATCGTCGTCGACAAACAATATGTTTTGCATTGCTTGACCTCGTTAAACTTTTCGGTTTTTGGATCATGAAGCTTGACCCTTCAATAACTCTTGTCTTTGGTCTAGCTCCGCCATGACCAATTGGTAATTTTCTTCGATTTGCTTCAGTAGGCCCAAGGCTTCATTACTGAGTTGAGCTTGCTTTCCCAGATCCTCAAGGCGTTGGCAAAGCTGAGACAGACGCGCAAATCCCAGATTTGAGGTGCTTGATTTCAAAGCATGGGCGGCCTGCCTCACTCCGTCAGCGTTATTGGACATAACTTGCTTTCGAATTTCCTTAAGATTATCGGGCGAAGTTTGCTTGAAAATGGTTACAAGCTCGGCGATTAAATTTCCCGTACCAGGACGCTGGAAGTTTTTGAGACGCTCTAAAACGGTCCAGTTGATAAGAGGCTGGGTTTCTTCGGGTTTTACCGTGGGAATTTCGGGCAGCTTGGCCACCGAATCCTTCGAGGTCGATGGTTGTTGCATAGTTCCCGATTCGGATTTTCGGAGCCAACCTTCAATTGAATTGAGCAGCGCCTGATATTCGATTGGTTTGGTGAGGTAGTCATCCATGCCTGACTCATAACAGCGTTTTCGGTCGGCGCTTGTTACATCGGCGGTCAATGCCACCACCGGAATTCGGGAGCCCGTTTTCTGCTCAAATTCCCGACGCCTGATAGCATCCGTGGTTTCGTATCCGTCCATACCTGGCATTTGGCAATCCATCAAAATCAGATCATATTTTCCGGTTGCCAAAAGCTGCAATGCTTCAGAGCCTCCCGAAGCGGTCTGCGCTTGAAATCCCATGCCTTCAAGCATCTCTAAAACGACCCGCTGGTTCACAACGTTATCTTCGACAACCAGGATTCTCTTTTGCGAACGCTGGTGGGCCGGAAGGGAACTTGTCGCAAACTGGGTACCAGTGGACTCGGGCTTTTCGCCGTATCCAAACCAGGCGGTGAACCAAAAGGTGGATCCAGCGCCGGGTTCGCTTTCCACACCGATTTCTCCCCCCATCATCTCGACGAGTTTCTTGCAAATGGCTAATCCTAATCCACTTCCGCCAAATCGTCTCGTTGTCGAAGTGTCCGCTTGTGAAAAAGGCTTAAAGAGGCGGCCCATCGCTTCGGGAGTCATTCCGATTCCACTATCTTTAACTTCAAAGCGTACTTCCACTTGAGGCCCCATTTCTTGACTGCGTGTAATGAGAAGCTCTACTGAACCTTGAGCGGTAAACTTCACCGCATTGTTGACCAAGTTGACCAGAATCTGCCTCAATTTTGCTGGATCACCTTTTAAATATCGAGGAACATCTGTGGAAATATCCACTTTGAGCTCGAGTCCTTTGGTGCGCGCCGTGTGGTCGAGGATACGGCTCGTCTCTTCCACAATGGTTTTCGGTTCAAAATCAATAGTTTCTAAAACCATTTTTCGAGATTCAATTTTGGAGAAGTCCAAGATGTCGTTGATCAAAGTCATTAGGGCATTGGCAGAAATCCTAATGGTGTCGACATACTGCTTTTGTTGAGGGGTCAAATCAAGCGAGCTCAATAGGCCCGTCATTCCAATAACTCCGTTCATCGGAGTTCGAATTTCATGGCTCATATTGGCTAAAAATTCTGATTTGGCTAGCGAAGCTTCAAGTGCTTGCCTCTTGGCTTCGATGAGCTCTTGTTGTTCTTTCTTTTCTTTTGAAATGTCTTTAATAAACGAATAGTGACC
>JADLCR010000083.1 GCA_020847095.1 Oligoflexia bacterium
CTCAATCAGGCAGGATTTTTGGTCATTTTAGCGACTAACCAAAGCGGCGTTGCTCGAGGATTAGTTCAAGAATCCAACCTTAAAAAGATCAACGAAATCATTATCAAAGACTTCAAATCCCACGGGGCCACTATTCATGATGTTTATTATTGCCCACACCCCGTAGACGGCGGTTGTAGTTGCCGTAAACCCAATGCGGGAATGCTTGAGCAAGCGGCCAAAAAGCACGATATCGATTTGAAGAAATCATGGATGGTAGGCGATCGCATGACCGACGTGGAGTGCGGACGAAGGGCTTCGTGTCGATCCGTGCTACTTCAAAATAATGAAACGCCCCCCATCGACCCGGCGTTTGACCCACCAGAACATGTCACTGAAAATATTTTGACGGCCGCCCAATTAATTTTAAAGATTTTCAAAGAAGAAACGCCTGTACGGACTTTTTAAGTTAAGCGAGCTGACTTTTTAAATTTTACTGACTTAAAATCTTTGATGCCGCCATGGGTTCGTAAAAATGTCTGTGCTAACTGACTAACTCGTGAAGCGGTCAATTTATTTAAATCACTTTTCAAAATGGACGTATTGAGACAGCGCTGAATCATTTGAACCATTTCAGAGGTAACTTCAAAGGGATGGTGCCCGCAGTCCGCACACAACACAACTCCTTGATGAGGGTCAAGACTGAGGCGTTCGGTATTATTTCCGCATAAATTGCAGCCCTTGATAACGGGAAGCCAACCCAAAATTGAAAGAAGTTTGATTTCAAACTGGGCGATCACACCTTCAGCAAAAAGGCCAAAATCCAGGGCTTTGAGAGCGGCTCCAAATAGATTGTAAATCTCAGGGTTTGCCAGACCTTCTCTCGTCGTCTTTTCGACGAGCTCACAAAGATAAGAGGCTTGAATTAACTTATCAAAATCCTCAGTGATTTTAGAGAACTCTGATTTAACCAATACCTCTTCTAAGATGGGAACTTCACGTCGACCAAACTTTGAGAGTCGATAGTGCACATGTAAAAACGGTTGCAATGCCCCGCCAAAGCGGCGCCGACTTTTTAAGCCGGCCCTCGCAAAAGCCGTTATCGCCTCTCCTTGATCACTTAAGAGTCGCACCATGACGTCCGCCTCTTGTGCGACGATCACTCGTAAAATAAATGCTTTGCCTTTAGCCTCCAAGAGCTGAACTCGATTTCATGACTGATGTTCGCTGAGGCCCTTTTCGCACAAAGTAGAAATAAGCCCCAACAAGACCCCAAATGGCCTGAACAACTTGGAAGACTGTGATCAACGTTGGTCCCAGCTCGGAGTCATTGCCAAAATACCAAACAAATAGTGTTAGAAAGACGGCCTGACCAACACCGATTCCGGCGGGGCTAATGGGGATCGCCGTTGCCACAAGACCCAAAGGCACAATAAAAAATAACGATAGCGCCGTAACCTCGGAATAGCCGAGCTGGCGGCTGATAATGAGAAAACATAGAATAATAAGACTATGACAGATCATGCTCAGTAATATGCCCAATCCAAACTGCTTACGGCTATTACGAAAAGAATGAATCGCATCGTACATCCGTTTCCAAATTTGATGCATGGGCATTTTGGTTATCAGCTTTTCGGTCCAAGAATGCTCTTTGATGGTCTTCGAAAACCCAAGAGTAAAAAATAGAGAAAATCCGCCCACGATAGCCCCTATGAACACAGCCAAAACCCTGAGCTGATGAGAGCTTAAGATTTTCTCGATATTAAAGAGAACCGCCCCTAGCCCAAGCAATCCCATGGCATAAAAGCCTACGATTCTATCCATGATCACGCTTGTAATGGCCTTTAAGCGAGAATGATGATGCTCTCCAGCAATGTAATAGGCTTTAATCACATCGCCACCAACGCTGCCCGGCATGGCCAGATTAAAAAACAATCCGATAAATGTTAATGGCAACGTCTGTCGAACGTTGGAGTCGATTCCAAGCCCCTTGAGTAGCAATAGCCAACGGTAATTGTTGATAAAAATGAGCAGAAAAATCAGCCCAAAGATGAGCGGGGCCAACCAGGGAATTTGAGACATTTGAACAAAAGGTGCCGCCGTGATTTTCTCGGAGCGAATTAATAGCCCAATCAATATGACGGCAAATACCAGCTTAAAGCCAGAAATCAGCAGTTGTTTTACTCGTGTCTTTCGCATTGCGTTGACAACCTATTTCCTTGATAGTTTATTAACTAAAGCCTATCTCAGGTTAGAGTTCTAGGAAATTGAAAGGAGCAACTCAATTGAAAATTGCAGTGTTTGGAACTGGTTATGTCGGATTAGTTGCTGCTGTTTGCTTTGCGGACTCGGGACGTCACGTCATTGGAGTGGATATTGACGAAGAAAAGGTCAATGGACTTCGAAAAGGACTAGTCCCTATTTATGAACCGGGACTTGATCAACTACTGAAATCAACCATCGAGCAAAATCGAATTCATTTTACGACAAATCCAAAGGAAGCGGTCGATGCCGCCGAAGTGATATTTATTGCGGTGGGAACACCTGAAGGAGAAGACGGCTCAGCAGACCTCACACACGTCTTAAAGGTTGCGCAAACCATTGCTGAAAATATGAAATCTAAAAAATACGTCGTTCTCAAAAGCACGGTTCCGGTTGGTACGGCAGAAAAAGTTACCGCCCACATGGCAAAGTTGACGAAGGTCCCTTTTGAAATCGTTAGCAACCCCGAATTTTTGAAAGAAGGCGCCTCCATTGATGACTTTCTTCGCCCCGACCGCGTTGTCATTGGAGCGACCAGCGACGAAGCTCGAAAAGTGATGGGAGAGCTCTACGCACCGTTTGTCAAGAATGGCTCACCCATACTTTTTATGTCCAATAAAGCCGCAGAACTCACCAAGTACGCCGCTAATGCATTTTTAGCGACCAAGATTAGTTTTATAAATGAACTCGCTAATCTCGCCGACCGTGTTGGCGCAGACGTATTCGAAGTTAAAAAAGGTTTCACCTCAGATAAGCGAATTGGTTCGGCGTTCTTTTATCCTGGAGTGGGTTATGGCGGAAGCTGCTTTCCAAAAGACGTTAAAGCCTTGGTGAAAACTGGTGAGGCCTTTGGGATGAGCTTAGAGGTGATCAAAGCCACAGATGCGGTAAATGAAAATCAAAAATCAGTCATCTTAGAAAAAATTAGAAAGCATTTTGGAGATGTAAAAGGAAAAACATTTGCCGTATGGGGTTTGGCTTTCAAACCTCGAACCGATGACATCAGAGAAGCTCCGTCCACAACAATCATTTCAAAGCTGCTAGAGGCTGGAGCCCGCATTCAAGCTTATGATTCAGCTGCCGCTGAAAATTCCCAGAAAATCTTTGGCCAAACAGTTCGGTTTTCGCCCCATGCCATGGATGCCCTTAAAGATGCAGATGCACTGATCGTTGTGACTGAATGGAACGAATTCAGAGCACCGGATCTTTCGGAAATGAAACGACTTCTGAAAAAGCCCGTAATCTTTGACGGACGAAATGTATTTGAACCAAAAGACATGCGCGCTCAGGGATTTACTTACTACTGCATCGGACGCGAGCACGCATGAAGACTATTCTCGTCGCCGGCGGAGCAGGCTTCATTGGAAGTCACCTCTGCGAAGAACTTCTAAAGCTTGGTCACCGCGTCTTTGCCATCGACAACTTGTTAACTGGCAAACGCGAGAATATTGAGCACTTGTTTCAGAATCCGAAGTTCAGCTGGATTGAACAAGATGTTCGAGTTCCGGTGTATATGAATGTGCCTTGTGATCAGATCTACAATTTAGCAAGCCCTGCAAGTCCCGTTGATTTTGAGAAAATGCCCGTAACCATTTTGCAAACAGGCTCTAAAGGGCATCAAAATCTACTCGATTGGGCGAGAGCCAATAAAGCCCGCATCCTGCTCGCCAGTACGTCTGAAGTTTACGGCGATCCTTTGGTTCATCCGCAAACCGAAGATTACTTTGGAAACGTCAATAGCTTTGGCCCCAGAAGTTGTTACGATGAATCAAAACGATATGCCGAAGCCCTAAGTCTCGCTCATAAAATGGAATTCGGAGTTGAAATTCGCATTGCACGTATCTTCAATACCTATGGCCCTCGAATGCGACCCGAAGATGGCCGAGTCATTCCGAATTTTTTCTCCCAGGCGCTTAAAGGCCAGCCTTTGACTATTTATGGAACTGGAAATCAAACCCGAAGCCTATGCTACGTTTCTGATCAGGTTCAGGGCTTGATTAGCCTCATGGAGAGCTCTGTAGACACCCCGGTGAATATCGGAAACCCTGCGGAGATTAAGATTATAGATTTAGCAAAGACCATCAGCGAAGTTTGTGGTCAAAAGTTTCAGCACGAATTCAAACCGCTCCCAAAAAACGACCCCCAACAAAGAAGGCCCGATATCACCAAGGCCAAGAGCTTACTCAAATGGGAGCCTGCGATTGATTTACACGAGGGACTGAAGCGCACCTTGGCGTTTTTTAAGAGCCGCAGTTAATAGGCGTTCTTTGATATAAATCCTTTAAACAAAGTCATGAACATGATCTTCAGATCAAAAAACAGTGACCAATGGGTGATGTAGTACAAGTCAAACTCAATGCGCTTTTCTAAACTTGTATCACCACGCCAACCATTGATTTGTGCCCAACCGGTCATGCCGGCCTTCACTTTATGCCGGAGCATGTATTTGGGGATTTCATGTCGAAACCTTTCGACAAGCTGAGGACGTTCGGGCCTCGGACCAACGCAACTCATCTCTCCTCGAATAACATTGATTAATTGAGGCAGCTCATCAAGGGATGTCTTTCTTAAAAGACGACCAAGCCATGTGACGCGGTCATCGTTCGGCTTTGCCCAAACCGCACCAGTTTTACCTTCGGCATCAATGCGCATCGTTCGAAACTTGAGCATATGAAATACTTTTCCATCTAATCCCATGCGCTCTTGTCGGTAAATGATTGGGCCGGGCGTAAAAAGTTTTATTGCCGCAGCGATAAGCGCCATGAGTGGAGAAAAAATCAAAAGCGCAATTGTGGCATACACAACGTCAGAAATTCGTTTGGCCACTCGATTCCAGCCAATGATCGGTGAATGATTGAGATTGATGAGTGGCATCCCTTCGAATTCTTCGACGTCGCAACCTATGGTGACGAATTGATAAATATCGGGAATCACACTGACCCGAACGTTTTGCTCGGCCAAGCTAGCCAGCAATGTATCAAAGTGTGGGCGTTCTGCCGCCTTTAGAGCCAAAAAGACCTGGTCTATTCCGTGGTCTTTAATCGTTTGTGTTAAATCCAGTGACGTTCCCAAAATAGGAAGGCCCGTGGGACTCGAACCCTGCTCCCCGTCAATTCTCACAAGTCCCTTTACTTGAAGCCCGAGCTCAGGATGAAACTTTATTCGTTCTAGAAATGCTTGTGAGATTTCATTGTCGCCCACAATCAAGGCAAAGCGCTGATTGAATCCGCGCTTTCTTAAATGTCTGAGTATCAGCCGAAGGCTAATTCGCTCGAACAGCAAGAGGCTGTTCACCACGACGAAAAATACTAACATCACGCCGCGCGAAAACATGACCGCCGACGAAAGAAATGTCAGGGTGGCAAAAACAGAAAAGGCGATTGTTGAGGCTTTGGCTAACGTTTTTACTTCTGGCCAAAGGGTTTGAGTTCTTCGCGCCTGGTAAACGCCAGCTAAGTGGAAAGAAACAAACCACATGATGATAATGGCAAAGGTTAAATAGGCGTATTCGTCATAAAGGGGGAAGCCTTTTCGCACCGGGATCCAAGGAGTGATGTAAACAAATCGAATCGGGTAAGAAATGAGCCATGCAGCTGCAATGATGAAAATATCAAACATCTGAAAAACAATATTGAAAAACCGTTGATGTTCTTTAAGCATATAGTTCCTTTAACGCCATTGCCACTTGCTTAGGTCTAATGACCTTCATGCATACGGCATCAGAACAACCATAGTCATGTCCCCACGTCAAGCAAGGGGAGCATGAAAGGCTTGATCGAATAACCTGTCCCCCGAAAAGCGGCCCCCAAAGCACCTCTGAAGTAGGCCCATGCAGCCCCAGGACTCGCCCGTTGACAAGACTTGCTAAGTGCATCACGCCCGTATTGCCCGTCACGACGACGCTGGATTCACTGAGCACTTTTGTAAGTTCACTAATACTCAGATTCATGAGCGGTTGAGCACCTTTTTCAGCCAATTTGGAAACGAGCCCTTGTTCGACATCACCGGCCCCGGTGGTCACAATAGGAATGGCTGGATCGATGGCCTTGATGTCGGCAATCAATTGAATCCAAAGTTCGATGGGCCATTGACGAGGTGATCCATGGGCCCCGCAACCGGGGTGCAAAATCACCGCACCCTTCGATACCGGAGCTTTTCGCCGGCTTTGAGCACAGGAGTGAATGTCGTCGGTAAATGCGGTTTCTTCTTCAAGGCCGCTTAATCCCACGCCAACTAAATTCCAAAAATTGCGGCCCATGTGTTTTGAAAAATCCAGATCATAAACTTGATCAAAGGCATAGTGGCGAAATTGATTTGGCGACCTAAAGCCAACACGACGCTTTGCTCTGGGAATTAAGGCCATGAGCGCCGTAAACCTAGACCACTGATCGAAATCCACGACGAGCTCATAATCTTCTCGAAAGAGTTGAATAACGGATTTTAAATTTAATAAGCCGACTTTTGAAAATTCATTTAGAGAACTCGCTATTTCTAAAGTTGATGGACCGCCAAAAAAGTGAATTTCACTTTGGGGATAATGGCGCCGAATTCTTCGAATCGCTGGAAGCATCACCACCAAATCGCCGAGTGCGGAGATTTTGAGAACTAAAATGCTCGCCTCCGATCGGCGGCGCCCTCTCAGCATCTTATGTAACGGAGATAGCAGGGCCATAAACAAAATAAGCCCAACTCCAACATAGCGATCGATGGATTTAGCAAGGTCACTGGTCCGACTAAAAAAAAGAGAGTTTTTCATCTGGAATCAAAGTCTCAGGTTGAATTCTGAGTCCTAACCAAGCCTATCATATTCAAACAAGGATGTTTTGAGCAATTAAGAAAGGGGACCCAATGAAATCAATTGTAGTCTTATTAGCACTTGCCTTGAATGGCCCTGCCTGGGCTATGGCAAGTCACGCCAAAAACGGATTCTTTGTTAAACTCAAAGATGGAAAATCGGTAGAAAGTCTCAAAATTGCCGGTGTCAAATCGGTTAAGTCCTTTCAACTGGTACAGAAGCTCAACTTTTTAGAAGTCTACAACCCCAAAGAGCTTGAAATGCTCATGGTTCAACTTTCTCGAAATCCCGATGTGGAATACGTGTCCTTAAACCAAATTCGCAGGATCAATTCCGTTCGTGTTTCGAGAAATATTGGCGATATTCCTTATCCAATTGAAAAACCCGCCAATCCAAACAAGTGGATAAAAGACACCAAAGGACCCACCTATGCTGCTTCAGTTGTTGAAGCCGCTAAGGTTTGGGAAAAGGGAATTATTGGAGATCCTTCGATGATCATTGCGGATATCGACACCGGTGTCGATTACAACCACAAAGATCTCGCTGGGAATATGTGGCATAACGCCGGAGAAGAAGGTCTCGACGAAGAAGGGCGAGACAAGCGAGAAAATGGCGTTGACGATGACTCCAATGGCTACATCGACGACTTTATCGGATACGATTTTGCACAAAAGAAAAACCTCCCCTACGATGACCACGGACACGGAACCCACACTTCGGGTGTGGCCGCTGCGGTTGGTGGCAATGGCATTGGCTACTCAGGCGTCTGTCCGCGATGTTCGATCATGGCCCTCAGATTTATTACCGCTGATGGCGAAGGCACGGACGAAGATGCCATCAGAGCCATTGAATATGCTGTGAAACATGGAGCTAAAGTTTTGAACTGTTCATGGGGCGGGACAGAAAATAACCGGGCGCTCTATGAGGCGTTTAAAGCCGCTGATGCGGCAGGTGTCGTTTCTGCGGTGGCGGCCGGAAATGATGGCAAAGACATTAGTTTTGCACCAGCCTTCCCTGCTCGCTATGGTTTGCCAAATCAAATGACCGTAGCGGCCCTTTATCCAACGGATGTTTTTATTCCATTTTGGTCTAATTACGGCAATCAACTCGTCCACTTTTCCCAAATCGGTCATGAAGTGACGAGCACGGTTCCGGGCGACGGGTACGAAGACATGAGCGGAACTAGCATGGCTACGCCGGGAATTGCAGGAACAGCAGGTCTAATCTGGAGTTACCGACCTGGGCTTACCGCGAGAGAATTAAAAGCTGTGATGGCCAAAGACGTGTTGGCGGATCGCGATTCTATTGGTAAGACCATTTACCACGGTCGTCCGTACATTAAGAAGATTATTGAAAGGCTATCGAAACAGCAGTGAAAAAGATTTCGGTTTTATTGGACGCTAGGATGGTGTCCAGTCAAACCCATGGAATTGGGCGGTACACCTATCAATTGATTGAATCACTCTCTCAATTCGACAGTTATCAGATTTCGATTATCTATCATCAACAAACGACCTTGGAACTTCTAAAGCCCTTGGGAATTCACCAAGCCATTAGGACTCTTTTGTCGTTCGCACACCCGATGGCTTTTTTGGAGCTTCAAGCGAGGAGTTTGCAATTTAGGCCATTTGATGTGGTTCATTGGACGTCTTTTGAGGCACCGGCGTGGACGCCAAGTCCCAGCATCATCACTCTCCATGATTTGATTCATTTGAGAAATCCCTCGATCCTTCACATGAGTTATTTTTTTGGTCCCCTTAAACAAGCTTTAAAAAATGCACGCTCCGTATTGACGGTCAGTGAACATTCAAAGTCTGAAATTTTAAGACACTATCCTTTTTTGAATAAAAAAATCTTCGTCATTAGAAACGGTCTTGAAGCTCATTGGTTCAAGCCAAATTCAATTGAATCTCCGCCTAACGAAAAGACTGTTTTGGCTTTGGGAAACGACAAGCCTCACAAGAATCTCAATACGCTGATTCGGGCATGCCTCAAATTATGGGAAGAAAAACTGGATTTTAAACTGGCTCTCTCGCTGGGAGGCCAAGACATTCCTCGTTCTTGGAGTGCCATGAGCCCGCTAGTGACAAAAAATACGATTTTGCTACGAAACGCTTCGGAAGCTGCACTTAAATCCCTCTACGCCGAAGCTTATTGCTTAGTATCGCCAAGTTTAGAGGAGGGATTTAACTATCCAATTGCCGAAGCATTGAGCCAAGGATGTAAAGTGATTTGCTCCGACATTCCGGCCCACCGCGAGTTTCAAGCCCCTCATATTCAATTTTATGGGCCACCTCAAGATCTCGCCTCACTTAAGGCTCGGTTGAAAGAGACACTCACAGCGCCCCGACAGACATTCCGCCCGTACTTTGAACAAACATCAGACAGTTTTGCCCAGCAGGTAGCTAAATTTTATACGGTGTAGATCAGCACTTCGCCTTGTAGATCGTGTCGGCTCTTGTTAAATTCCACGCACTTTTGATTCTTAGGAGGATTTCATGTTTCGAATTCTATTCACTCTTTGTCTATTAACTGCTTTTTCAACGGGTTGTGTTCTTGATCGAGCAGAAAAACTGGCAAAAGAACTCAACGTTTCCGTGCGTGGCGATGTTTTAAGTCCCTGTGCTCAAAATCAAATTTATTATCTTGTTCGTGACTTTGATCGCCTAAGCGAAGAAGAACAAAATTCTTTCAAGCAGGCAGTGGCCGCTTCGGGCGTGACTGAAATCGAATTCGTTAAACCAACCCAAACTCAAGTTATCGACGGCACCATCGTAAGCCTGTGGTACGGCTATAAAAACAGCCAAGGAAACATGGACCTGACCACGAGCAAAGTCATTTCGGACTCTGGCGATAGGAAAGGTGAACCGCCTTCATACAAAATTGGCCGCGAAGGTTCCAAAATTCAGGTGGTGTCCACATTCGCCCTTAACTCAGCGGTAAAGCGCGAATACGTCACCACTTCCATAACCACTTATGACATTATTGACAAATACGAGACCACGTTGTTTCGAAAGAATCAGCAGGATGGAAATATAGAAATTTTGCGTGAAACGGCTAAGGTCACAAACGACTGCGCCAACCCCGTTGGCCTAAGAGATTTCTTTCAAGTTCGATAATCAACTCGCCTGGACTTAACCTAAAAAAAAGGAGCCCCTTGCGGCTCCTTTTTTATTACCATGCATTGCGTTAATTTCCAGGTCCAGGGTTGCCTTTTATGGACTGATAAACCTATTATGGTCGCCATCCAAAAAGTGAGAGGGATCATGGCAGGGTTATATACAGCACAAAATACGTTTGAAGTTTTAAAGCGCCACATCTTAGTCGATGGCTTTCCGGTGGTGGTTGATTTCGAGAAAAGTCGCGGTGTTCATATGGTGGACGCCGTTTCAGGAAAAACCTATTTTGATTTTTTTAGCTTTTATGCCAGCAACCCCATTGGCTTTAATCACCCCAAAATGAATGAACCTGACTTTTTGAAAAAACTCACGAGAGTTTCAAAAGTCAAACCCGTGCTCGCCGATATTTACACCCCTGAGTACGCCGAGTTTGTCGACACTTTGGCCAGCCACGCCTCCCGAAATCACTTCAAGCATTTTTTCTTTATCGAAGGTGGCGCTTTAGCCGTTGAAAATGCACTAAAGGCAGCTTTCGACTGGAAGGTTCGAAAGAACCTCCAAAAGGGCAAGGGTGAAAAGGGCTATCAAGTCATTCACTTCGAGCAGGCATTTCATGGCCGAAGCGGCTACACCATGAGCCTCACGAATACGGATCCACAAAAAATAATGTATTTCCCAAAGTTTGATTGGCCTCGCATCAAAAATCCTAAATTGACCTTTCCGCTTACGCCCCAGGGTCTTGAGGATGTTCAAAAATCTGAAAAGCAAGCGATTGACCAAATCTTGTCGGCCATTCAAAAAAATCCCGACGATTTAGCGGCCCTTATTATGGAGCCCATACAAAGCGAGGGAGGAGACAACCACTTCAGACCGGAATTTTTAAAACGCCTTAGAGAAATATGCGACGCCCATGACATTTTACTTATTTTTGACGAAGTCCAAACGGGATTTGGACTCACTGGTAGTTTTTGGGCCTGGGAACAATTTGGCGTAAAACCCGATCTCATTTCATTTGGCAAAAAATCCCAAACCTGCGGCATCGCTTCTTCTGCGCGTATCGACGAAGTGGACAATGTCTTTAAAATTTCCAGTCGAATCAATTCGACTTTTGGAGGCAATCTCACCGACATGGTTCGCTGCACTCAATATTTAAAAATTATGGACGAGGAGAATCTGCTGGCGAACGCCTCCAAACAGGGCGATTACATTCAATCGCAGCTACGAAAGCTCTCTCAACGCTTTTCGCAAGTCACCAACATTCGTGGGCGAGGATTGTTGATCGCATTTGACCTTCCCACTGGCGCTGACCGCGATAAATTTAGAAGAATTGCTTGGGAGTTGGGCCTTTTGGTATTGATTTGTGGCGATCGGTCCATTCGGCTTAGACCGGTACTCGATATCACGTCAGCAAACGTAGACGAAGCCGTTTCACTCTTTGAATCAACGCTTAAAAAACTCTACTCATAGTTGAGGGTCACATGGACTTTATTGAAAATAACCCAGGTGGAAAACGTTACGGAAAAACACTCGTCGGTAGCCATTTCATCAACAATCGATTTGAAGGCGGCTCCACAAAAGAGGTTTTCAAGTCCTTGAATCCCTCTGATTTGAATGATGTGGTGGGCGTTTTCCCGGTCGGGGGCGAAAAAGAAATCCAAAAGGCTGTGGATGCCGCACGAAGCGCCTTTGCAAAATGGAGCCAAACTCCGGCTCCGGTGCGAGGAGAAATTATTGGGCGTTTCGGAAAACTGCTTGCCGAAAATAAACAGACCCTGTCTTGGCTCGTCACAAGAGAAATCGGAAAGACGAAGCGAGAAGCATTAGGAAGTGTCCAGGAAGCAATCGATACAGCTCACTTTTTCCAAAGTGAAGGACGCCGGCTTTATGGTCAAACCGTTTGGTCAGAAATGCGAAACAAAGAGTGTATGACCTACCGCCGACCCTATGGAGTTGTTGGAATAATTTCTGCTGGAAACTTTCCTATTGCCGTACCGAGTTGGAAAATCATTCCCGCACTTTTATGTGGAAATACGGTTGTCTGGAAGCCCAGCGAAGATTCGCCGGTTATTTCTTATGTATTCGCTCAACTTGCGCTTGAAGCGGGACTTCCTCCTGGCGTCTTAAATGTCGTGCACGGTCTAGGCGGCAAGAGCACAGGTGAAGAAATGATCAAAGGAATCGACAAAGGTTGGTTTCAAAAATTCAGCTTCACTGGAAGCACGGTTGTTGGAAAAATGATTGGGGAAGCTTGCGGTAGGCAACTGCAAGTTCCGTCGCTAGAACTCGGAGGCAAAAATCCGCTGGTCATTATGGACGACGCCGACCTTGGGAAGGCGGTCGAGGCTTCTTTATTTTCTTGTTATGGTACCGGCGGACAGCGATGCACGAGTACAGGCAATTTGATTTTACACGAAAAGATCGCCGATCGATTCATTGCTGATTTTAGTTCAGCTGCGGAAAAACTTAAAATTGGTAATCCGTGTCTCGATGAAACCGTTTATTACGGCGCCTTAATTAATTCTCGATTCGGTGAACGATTCTTGGACCATTTTGAAATGGCCAAAAAAGACGGAGCTAAACTCCTTTTCGGAAAGGGCCGAATCACCAAGGACACCCGACCATCGAACTTTAGCGGTGACGAATCTCATGGGTTTTATGTTCATCCCACCCTTTGGGATGGCGTGAAAATTAATATGAACATTGCGCAAAATGAAGTTTTCGGTCCGACCGTAAATGTGATTCGTGTAAAAAGCTTTGAAGAGGCTCTCTCTGTAGCCAACGGAACCGCTTACGGACTTTCAAGTGCCATTTTCACTCAAAACCCACAGTCGATGTATCTCTTCAAGAATCATATTGATGCCGGAATGACCTCGATCAATAACTCGACGACGGGGGCAGAAGCTCACTTACCGTTTGGCGGCACCAAAGGCTCGGGCAACGGAACGAGAGAGTCAGGAATTTGGGTCATTGACGCTTACACTAAATGGCAGGCAGTTAATGTGGATTTGAGCGGGCGGCTGCAGCTTGCGCAAATTGACGCTGAAACGGCCACCATGGCCGACATCAAGCCCATGGGCAATCTCAACCAACTCTTCCCATCAACCTGGGCGTAAATTATTTTTTGAACTGAAGGGCACTTCGAACTTCATTGATGGCGGCACAAGTAATATCGAGCGCGCCGGGCTTTTTGATTTGATCTAATGGTATCACGACCATGGCCTCGATCTGTGCTTCTGAAAACCCAAACGCTTGCAACCAAGTCAAAGGCTGTGGCGATCGCCAGTAACACGCCGACGCCGCTATGGCTTGAACCCCTTGAGAGTTCAGTACAGACGCCACGGCATCTCCGTTGATGTCGGGAGCGCAAAATCCGGCTCGGTCATAAACGCGACTCATTCCCTCGGGCAACGCCAAGACCGGATTGATTTTTGTAATCAAATCCCCTTCAAACTTCTTTACTGTGGCCTCATTTTCTTGAAAGTCTTTGGATGTTAACCCATCAATTAAGGCCTTTGCGTCTTGGCTTGTATACTGTGACTCTCCCCAAATAAAAGGATCCATCTTGATTCGGTCTCCCCACAATATGAGCGCCGTTGAAGGGCTCTTGAAAAAAAGTGGGTCTAAAATACTCACTTCATGGGCCATGAGGTTGGCTCGCCAACCTCGTGTTAAGCAATCCGGCCCTTGATAGGTAACGACGAAAGCACCCTGTGACTCTAATGCGGTGACCAACGAATCAACGGGAAGTTTAACTCCCAAAACCGGATCAACGCTGTTGACTAGAAAAAAGAGTGTATCTTTCTTCAGGCTCTGACTAAGTTCAGCGATATTCCAATTGGAATTTTTTTGGTCCCATAACCCAATCTTTGAAACACTATAACCATCGGCAATAAAACCTTTTAATACGGCTTGCAATGGCTCTGGGGTTGACGCTTCAAAGGCCAAACTTCGCTTGTGGGGATACATTGCTGCAAGACCACGAAGCACCTGATTCAAAGCGAGAATACCGTCGCGCGCAAACTTTCGTTTGCCCCCTACTTTGAGTGGGCTCAATTGATCAAACTCTTGAGAAATTAGTTCTTGCTGATCAAAGGTAGGCCACTGAGAAATCATCATTGAGATTCTTCATTACGTTGAGCCCTCGGCCGATGAACAAGATCAACCTGCAAAAGGCTTACTTTTGTTTTAGGAGCCACCAGAGTTTTATCGTACGAAAGTGCAGATGTTTCGCATCCATCGACACAAAGGCCACAAAACACACACTTTGCATAGTCGATTTCAAAACTGGTCACTTTTCTCTCAAAGACAACTCCCTTAGATGTTTTCGGAGCACGGTCTTTGGAAAGATACTCTTCAGACTCGATTTTAATGCATTGGGCAGGACAAATCTTCGAACAGTCCAAGCAACCAGTACATTCTGTTAATGAATTTCGGATGCGAATGCGTGAACCTGCAGGGGGCTGAATCTTAACGTTAGGATATTGGATGGTTAAAGTGGGCGACTGTATTGCATTTTGAATTCTTCTGTAAACCGCAGCTAGTACTTGAGTGATCACAATTCGGCCTCTTCCATGTCTAAACCCAATGATGCTAGGGCGAGCTCAAGATCTTCCACTCTTGTCCCTCTCAATAACCGAGGGATTTGTTCTAACAGGCGACTACCGGTGGTGATGATCTTCACTGCCCCTATACTCCCGCCGTCTAAAACTTCAAGCACCGAAATTACGGGCCCCTTAGCAGACTCAACCTCTCCAAAGTAAAAGCCTTTATTAAGTTGAATTGTTGGACGAGGGCGTTCAACTTTACTGGCCTTTGGAAAGAGCTTCATCAGTTGATGAAGAATCTGAATGGAAAGCCCAATCTCTTCACGCGCCACTTCGAAGCGAGCCAATGAGTCGCCCGAACGAAAAACTTGAATGTTAAAATCTACTAAGGCGTAGGCGCCATGCGGGCGATGGCGTCTTGCATCGTAAGAAACTCCTGAAGCCTTTCCGATGATACCCCAAAGTCCGTGGTTGTTAACTTCTTCAGAAGGTACGACAGCGACCCCTTTGAGCCGACTTCTGAGCAGAGGATCTTCAACCAACGGTTTTAGATCCGACCACGCTGCCGACCAGTTTTTTAAGAAGAATCCAAGTTTTTGAACATCACCCATAGCAATGGGGCGACGAAGGCCGCCGACGCATAAGGCTTGCGGTAAGATACGTCCGCCACAGACCTCGTCTTGAAAATTAAAAACTTGTTCACGAAGTGAAAGAATTCGTTCGAAACATTGATATTGAGCAAGAGCTTGAAAGATCTTGCCTAAGTAAGTGGTGAGCCATACCAGCCGATTGACTTCATTGAGTAGGGTTCTCTCGAAAAGAGTCTCTGTGCCGCATTCAATTTGAGCACTTTGCTCGAGTGCCTGAGCCAATGCCCATTCTGAAGCAATGGGGCATAAGCTATCAAATCGATCCACCCAAACGATCATGGCATCGGGGGCTAGCATCTCAATTTTTTTCCAAATCGGTCGGA
The DNA here is from genome assembly GCA_020847095.1 of Oligoflexia bacterium. Lineage (GTDB taxonomy): Bacteria > Bdellovibrionota > Bdellovibrionia > JABDDW01 > JABDDW01 > JADLCR01. The sequence goes on from JADLCR010000083.1 coordinate 15,673, forward strand.
TGTTCTTCCCTCGATGCAAATGAACATCGGTGATGAACTCCCCGTCTTGCGAATAGCTAAGATCAAAAACACCCAAGCTCATTGATTTAAACTCCGTCTCCACTGATCTATTTCTTCGAGGAGGGAAACAGAATCATGATGCTTAATAAGGATTGAATAGTCGCGATTGAATCTTACTGAATGAAACAGAACTAGAAATCCAGAGCTGACTTCAACAGTCCCCAACAATACTGGACTGGAAAAATCATCGTCGAGAGTCGCCAAGGTCTTTCGAAGCTGGCCTGCCTGTATTTCGATAGGTTTTAGCCTGCTAGTCTCTAAGAGCTTCATGCAAAACCTCTCGATGAGATGGACCTGGGTTTAATTTGGATTGAAGCTCAAGAATGGCGCGCAAAATGGCTTCGGGTCTTGGAGGACAGCCTGGAACATAAACATCTACCGGTATAAGTGATGACACTGTAACTGGCGGTCGTTTCGGGTCAAAAGTATCAAAAGGACTACCCGTAATGGCGCAACTTCCTATGGCAATAACGCAAACTGGTTTGATCATGCGGTCGTAAGTGACCTTGATTTCTTCAGCGACTGCTGAATTAACCCAACCGGAAACGATTAATAAGTTAGCCTGCTCAGGATGAGAGGCCTTAAATACTCCGAGTCGCTCCCAATCATAAGTGGCCAATCGGGCATTCTTAATCTCATGGCCGCAACAACCATTTGGAATCAACCAAGAAAACTGATTTTGTTTTTCCAATCGCCGTACTACGTCTTCTAAACGTCCGGCGAGCCAGCTCATAGTCCTCGCGCTTTTCTTTCTTCGTCATCGACATGACTGAGAACGCCGCCTTTGAGATTGGGGCGATAAGCTAGTTTATTGATATCATAAACAAAGCGCGATCCCGCGAGAGCGGCCGTTTGATGCTCAGGACCCATTCGAATGGCGTCTACAGGACAGGCTTCTTCACAAAGCCCGCAAAAAACGCACCTTAAAATATCTATCTCATAGGAGATGGGGTATTTTTCCACGTTTGGATCGTCGTGTTCAGCCGCCGTAATTGAAATGCATTCAGCGGGGCAATAGGTCGCACAAAGCATACACGCCGTGCAACGCAGAGACCCGTCTTTTTTAACGGTTAAGATATGATTTCCTTTGAAGCGATCACTATAAGGGTAACGTTCCTCCGGATACTCAATCGTGAAAATATCTTTGCGATGAAGAAGGTTGAAGAACATATGTCGGATTGTTATGCCCAAACCCGTCAGCACCCCAGGAATGTACCATTTCGATTTTTGACTGGGCCGTTTAACCACACTCATGAAACCATCCTCGCTGACTCTTGCATGCCCTTCACCGCCTCTTCTAAAGAAACCGCATCGGGTACGATAGTCAATCCCGCCTTAAATGCCTGAGCTAATCCCTTAGAGTTTACAAAGGTACCGGACTTTTCTACAAAGCTTTTCGCTGGAATGAGCCATTTAAATTCTTTGAGCAGGCTCGATTCACAGGCAGTAAACCAAACCACTTCCTTTGCCTTTTTAATCACTTTAACGTTTTCCTCGAGGTCACTGTAGGCGCCAAAATTCTCAGGTCCCATCACAAAAATCATCTCTAATGGGGATACCTGTTTTTCAAAATCCGCCCAAGATTTGAGGCCTGCCAACTCTTTTTTGAGTCCGGCCGTATTGGGATTGAGATCACCCCTCTTAAGGATTCCATCAAAGGAATCAAAGTCCTTTTCATTATTCTTCCAGTGATAGAACTGACTCACGCCAAGGTCCTTAAAAAACCGACCCATCGATGAATACTCTTCGTTGGTGTATTGACCGCTCCAAACAAGACCAACCGATTGTGCCCCTTTATTTTTAATCACTTGGCTAAGCTGGCGACCAATCTCTTGTAAGGCCAGAGCTACCGGTTTTCCGCGAACTGCGTCGCCCCCGAGCTTTTCAGATCGCTCCACCACTTGGGTGAGGCGAAACTCTTTATTTGTATATTTATAAATATCTCGCCCGCTGTCGCACATCCAAAAGCCGTTCACGTCGTGATTAACGCGAGGTTTAACTCTAAAAACACCATTTTGATTGTAACTAATGGTTACATTGCAACCCGTTGAACATCCATTACAGATCGAGTCGAACTCTTTCAAAAACCAAACGCGCTGCTTGAATCGAAAATCCTTACTCGTCAAAGCTCCGACAGGACAAATATCAACCGTATTGACGCTATAGTTATTATTCAAAGGTCGACCTTCAAACGTTGCCAGTTGACTACGGTCCCCGCGATTAAAAATCCCCAATTCGTGAGTTTTTGTAACCTCTTTAGTAAAGCGAACACAGCGCGAACACAGAATACAACGCTCTTGATCCAAAACAACTCGATCGCCGAGACTGACCACTTTTTCTTTTTTCACTTTAGGCTGATTCATCTCGGGCGTGTAAAGTCCGTATGACATGTAATAGTCTTGGAGTTTGCATTCACCAGCTTGATCACAAATAGGACAATCAAGCGGGTGATTGATCAAATGAAAGTCCAATGCCCATTTAACAGCAGTTTTAACCTTTTCCGTATTGGTGAAAACCACCATTCCATCGGTGACTGTCGTGTTGCATGCAACCTGCAGTTTCGGCATTTTTTCGACTTCAACCATGCACATGCGGCAAGCACCGGCCACTGAAAGCCCTTCGTGCCAACAGTAATGTGCGATAGGAATGTTCAAAAGCTGTGCGGCCTTAATAACCGAAGTTCCCGCAGGAACTTCGATCGTATTTCCATTAATGGTGACTTTGGGCATGACAATGTCCCTTCACTTTGCATTTCTTTTCGTGAATATGGAATTCAAACTCATCTCTAAATTTTGAAACAAAACTGATTACCGGCAATGCGGCCGCATCTGAAAGCGCACAGATGGTTGTTCCCATCATTTGACGGGCGACTTTGTCCAATAATGTGATGTCGGATAACTGGGCTCTGCCCGCTCCAATGCTTGACGAAAGCTTCTCCATCCAGCCGGTACCCTCACGACAAGGGGTACACTGACCGCAGCTTTCGTGATGGTAAAAATGCATCAGCACATTGAGGAGATCGACCATGCATTGCTTGTCGTCGATGACAATCACCCCACCTGAACCGAGCATGCTTCCCATCTGAGACATACATTCGTAGTCCATCGTAGCTTTCATGGCTTCGTCATAATTCAAAACCGGACAACTCGAGCCACCTGGGATGAGAGCTTTTAGCTTAAATCCCGGTTTCATGCCACCGCACTCATTTTCAAGCAAGTCTTTGAATGAATACGCCAACGGAACTTCATAAACGCCAGGTTTATTAACGTTGCCACTGACAGAAAACAGTTTGGTCCCGGGGGATTTCTCCGTTCCGTATTTTTTGTAACCCTGAGCCCCGTTATTAATAATCCACGGAACGGCAGCCAAAGTTTCCACGTTATTAACGATCGTGGGCTTTTCCAAATACCCCTTTACAGCGGGAAAAGGAGGCTTCAGTTTCGGTTGGCCCTTTTTGCCCTCTAATGAGCTAATGAGCGCTGTTTCTTCACCGACGATGTAAGCGCCCGCTCCACGATAGACATCCATTTCGTGGTCGAATCCTGATCCCAGAATATTTTTTCCAAGAAGTCCCGCCTTATAGGCCTCTTCAATAGCCTTCTCGACAATCTTGTAGGGTTGATAATACTCCCCACGAATGTAGATGTAAGATTTTTGAGATTTGATTCCGAAAGCCGCAATGATCATTCCCTCAATCAATTGATGAGGCGCTCTCTCCATCATCAGCCGGTCTTTGAAAGTGCCGGGCTCACCCTCATCAGCGTTACAAAGCAAAAAACGAGGTTCGCCATTTTGGGGTAAAAACCCCCATTTCATGCCTGTCGGAAATCCGGCTCCGCCACGCCCGCGAAGGCCAGAATTCTTTACTTCCGCGACTATTTCTTCGGGCTTCATTTTCAAGGCCTTCTTCAAGGCCGAGTATCCGCCTAACTTCTGGTAGCCCTCAAGATGACGGAATTCTTTTTTGTCGTAATGTTCTGACAATAATTTGACTTCCATTATTTTAAACTCTCCAGAAGCTTATCAATTTTTTGTTGATCAAGATTTTCATAATAATCGTCATTAATTTGAGCCATTGGCGCTGTTCCGCAAGACCCCAGGCATTCCACCTGACTCACTGTAAACCGACTGTCTTTAGAAACTTCGTCGAGCTTAACTCCAAGTTTCTTGCAAATATAGTTGGCCGTCTCGCGAGCACCAACCATGGCACAACTGATATTGGTGCAAACCTGAATATGGTGTTTGCCAACCGGCTTCTTGTTAAACATCGTATAAAACTGTGCGACTTCATTGACTCGTGACGGTGGGATATCCATTTCCACGGCCAATAAATCCACAACTTCGGGAGTAATGAATCCGAAAACTTTTTGCGCTTCAAAAAGCGCTGGAATCAATGCCGATTCCTTGGTTTCGTATCTCTCCAATTCTTTTTTAATGTAGGCACGACTTGCCGATGGCAGCTCTAACTTCTTACTCATCGATCTAACTCCCCTGCTACGATGTTCAGGCTTCCCAAAGTGGCAATAACATCGGCCACGTACTGCCCTTGCATCATATACGGAAACGCTTGGTAAATCGCAAAGCACGGAGGACGAACCTTCAAGCGGTAAGGACGAGGACCTCCATCAGATACGAGATAAAATCCTAACTCTCCATTGGCCGCCTCAGTCGAGTCATAGATTTCTCCAACAGGCGGTCGAATCCCTTTAATGACAAGCATGAAATGATTCATGAGACCTTCAATATTGCCCCACACATCTTTTTTCTCTGGCAGGACAATATTCTTGTCTCGAATGGTGTAATCACCGGCCGGCATGTTCTTACAAACCTGCTCAATAATTTTCAGAGATTGGCGCATCTCCTCCATGCGTACCAAGTAACGATCGTATAAATCTCCGTTAGTGCCAATGGGAACATCAAAGTCCAATTGATCGTATCCGTAATAGGGCTGCGCCTTTCTCAAGTCTAGATTGACTCCAGAAGCGCGAAGGCACGGACCAGTGAATCCGAAGTCAATGGCGTCTTCGGCCGAGATTTTTCCAACTCCCAAAGTACGCTTAATAAAAATCTTGTTTTCAGTGAGGAGCTGATCAAGTTCATCTATGCACTTTCGAATTCCCTTCACCGTTTCAAGACACTCTTGTTCCCAGCCCGAAGGATTGTCATAAGCCATTCCGCCGACCCGAGTGAGCGCCACAGTGAGACGAGCACCGCAAAGCTTTTCAAACATAGTGTAAACCCGCTCTCGCTGCTCAAAGATGTACCAAAAGATTGTCAGGGCACCAAGGTCCACGCAGTTCGTGCCGATGCAAACCAAGTGATCAATGACTCTCGAGAGTTCAGAAAGCACAATGCGCATGGCTTTGGCTTTGGGCGGGATATCAACCCCCATCATGCGCTCAACTGTTTTACAAAAGCCGACGTTATTCATTGGGGCTGAGCAATAATTGAGTCGATCCGTGTAAGGAATAATCTGATTATAAAAATGGGTTTCGGCCATTTTTTCAAAACAGCGATGCAAATAACCAATTTCCACATTCAATCGCTTTACGATTTCGCCGTCGAGCTCACCCATGATTCTTAAAGTTCCGTGGGTTGCGGGATGGCTAGGTCCAATATTAATCGGCACCAAGCTCTTGTCCGGATGGCTATCAGATCCTTGTGACGGTTCAAACCAGATGGGCTGAACTCGGTCCGTATGCTGTTGACGATCTGCTGGATAATCTTTTCGAAGTGGATGCCCCACAAAATCGTCGTGGGTTAGAATTTTTCGCAAGTTAGGGTGGCCCGCAAATCGAATTCCAAACATATCGAAGGCTTCGCGCTCAAACCAATTTGCCCCACGATAGACCGGCGTCAGCGACTCAATAGTTTCAGTTTCACCAACTTGAGTTTTCAGGCGTAGGCGACCTTTAGAAGAAGGCGCGTACAGATGATAAACGAAATCAAATCGCTTGGCGCGATTGGGGTAATCGACTCCACAAATATCGAGCATGAATTGAAAACCATGACGCTCTTTCAGGTGAGTCATCATGGGAAGGAGCTTTTCTTTTGGAAAACTCACGACATCGTCGCCGAAAGCTCGCGTAAATTCGAGCTTAGCTCCAACTTTTTCGGACAAATCTTTCTGCAAGACACTGATATCGAATGCCATTGTTCTGAATCCTTACCGTTGAACGGGACGACGACGACCCGAAGCGATGAGCTCTTGAATTTTCATTATTCCATCGATGACCGCTTCCGGCGTTGGAGGACAGCCTGGGACGTAAACATCAACTGGGATAATTTTATCTGCTCCCTGCATCACATGATAAGCGCGATAAAAACCGCCGCTTGAAGCACACGCTCCCATTGCCAAAACCCATTTGGGCTCAAGCATTTGTTCATAAATCAATTTCAAGATTGGACCCATTTTCTCTGTGATGGTGCCGGCCACTAATAGAAAATCACTTTGCCTTGGGGAAAACCGCACAACCTCGGCTCCAAAGCGAGCGACGTCATAGCGTGGACCAACAACCGACATGAATTCAATTCCGCAACAGGCGGTTCCAAACGGTAGTGGCCAGAGCGAATTCTTTCGCCCCCAGGCGATGAATTTATCCGCACGTGTTGTGAGGACACTTGTATCGAGCATCTGTTGGATGTCAGGTCCATTCATCTGAATTTCGACTGGAGATGCGGTTTGCTGAGACACTTACGCTCCTTCAAATTGGTGTTATTTCTGACCTCATAATTTGGCACTACCCTCAAGTAAACTCTAGCTAAAAAGTAAAAGATGCTTTGCGTTATTTTTACTCGACTTCGAAGTGCTTGCATCACCTATTGCTGCAATGCAGAATATAGTTATCTATGGCCAAGATTGATTCCAAAAATGAGTCGCCCGGGCATCGCATCGACAAGACAAAACCCTATGTCGATGGCCCCCATCGCGACCGCCGAGGACGCGAGAAAGCTCTCGCAAAAGAAGACCCGGCCTACCATGTGAAAATCTCAAGAAAGCAATCCGAAGAAGAGGCCAGCCAAGAAATCCCCGATCTTGCTACAGGTCGCTACGCCCCTGAGGAAACAAGGGCTAAGGCGCGAAAACTTTTAAGCTCAAATCAACTGTCTTCGGAGCAGCGCAAAGTCTTGGAAGAAATCCTCGGACCTGATAAACAAAAGTAACTCATGCCGTTTCTAAAATATTTTCGGGAATTTAGAATTCTTTATGGCCGGTATTTTTGGTCAGGCCTGGCCTTGCTGACCATAACGAATGCTTTGGATGTCATTCCGCCACTCATCATCATGAGGGGCATTGATCAAATTACCAATCGAGCATCAGAGCCTGAGCTACTTAAAACCGCACTCATTTTCGGAGGTCTAACATTAGCCCTATCGTTTGTGCGATTTCATTGGAGAATGCAGTGGGGACGCTACCACCAAAATTTAGCGCGAGATCTCAGAAATCGAATTTTTACAAAACTGACCCAACTGGGCCCGACGTTTTATACGAAAAACTCGACGGGCGAACTTATGAGTTTGATTTCAAACGACGTCGAAAGTGTGCGAATGGGAATGGGCCCCGGAGTCTTGGTATTAACTGATGCCTTCTTGTATTTTGTCACAATTCCGCCAATTATGATGACGCTGTCGTGGAGCCTCACCTGGAAAACTTTGATTTTACTCCCTCTCCTGCCGGTTTTTGTTCATTGGTTGGGAAATATTATCGATCGCCGCTTTTCATTAGTACAAGAGCGGTTCAGCGAACTTTCGGGAATCACCCAAGAGAATATCGCTGGAATAAGATTGGTAAAATCTTATGTACAAGAAGATCATCAAACAGAAATTTTTAATCGAAAAAGTCGACAGTTCCATGAGGCAGCTCTGAAAGTCGCATGGCCCGAATCCTTTATGCATCCTGTAATGGAGTTTTGCGTCTCCGTCGGAGTATTCGTTCTCATTCTTTGGGGCGGCAGAGACGTTATTGCCGGAACTTTGACTGTCGGAACTTTCTTTGCTTTTCATCGGTACATTAGCAAGATGGCTTGGCCCATGACAGCCATTGGCTGGGGTTTTTCCTTAGTATCCCAAGCACGCTCGAGCATAAGGCGGATTGATGAATTCTTATCGACTCCCTTGGATACCAATACAAACCCTGAGACCGCCCGCCCTTTGGAGCGCATTGAGTCGGTTCAAGTTAAAGACCTTTCGTTTTCGTACCCGGCATCAAACACGCCGGCACTCCAGAATCTGAGTTTTCAAATTTCCGATTCCGAAACTCTTGGAGTTATCGGCCCGGTAGGTGCGGGCAAAACGACGATAATCAATTTACTTACAGGACTTTACCTGGTTGATCGAAATAAAATTTTCATTAACGGAGTGGACATCAACGATATTCCTGTTTCTGAATTGCGAAAGCAAATTGCTGTGATTCCCCAAGACGCATTCTTATTCAGTCAAACCGTCGTTGAAAATTTAGGATTTGGCCTAACCGAACTCCCGAGTCCAGAGCTTTCGCGCAGATACGCACGTGTCACTGCATTTGAGCAAGAAGTAGAAACACTTCCTCAGAAATGGGAAACCTTATTGGGTGATCGAGGAGTGAATCTTTCAGGGGGGCAAAAACAGAGACTCACGATGGCTCGAGCTCTCATTCGCCAGTCGTCTCTCGTCATTTTTGATGACTCTCTATCTAGCGTCGACGCAGAAACGGAATCAACTATTTTAAGTGCACTTAAAGATGAGCTCGCCGGCAAAATGAAGATCATTGTGAGCCATCGCCTCAGCGCCGTACGCTCCTGCGATCAACTTTTAGTTCTTCATCAAGGGACGGCAGAAGCTCTAGGAAATCCCTCTGAAGTGGCCAAACAAAGCCGTACCTTACAAGAATTATTGCGTCTTCAAGGACATGAAAGCGACAGGCTATGAGTATCGCCTACCAAGACGACAAACTCCAATCTGGAACACGATATCGCGATCTTGTAGTGCGCGTGGCGCCCTATGTTTGGAAAACCAAAGGTATCTTTCTGTTCGTGGTCGCTTTGGTGCTGACCCACACTGCCCTAGGACGATTTCTTCCGAGCCTGATTGGTTACACCGTAGATCATTTCATCCTTACAAAGAAGGCAGAATTTCTTCTTCAAGCAGGAGCCGCTTATCTCCTCATAGAGGTGTTTCGTTATATTTTGATGATCGCTGAAACATACTTGTTTCAGCGACTGGGCCTCCAAGTCATCTATCAGCTCCGAAGCGATCTTTTCAGTCATGTGCAGCGGCTGCCCGTTTCGTACTTTGACCGCACTCCAAATGGTCGAATCGTAACCCGACTGACCAATGATTTTGGCTCACTATCAGAGCTCTTCACTTCTGGTTTGGTGAGTGTTTTCACTGACACTATATCGATCATAGGAATCGTTGTGGCCATGACGCTGATTTCTCCAAAACTTACATTAGTCGTACTTTCTATTTCTCCTCTCATGCTGTGGGTTTCGCTTTGGCTCTCCAGAAATGCACGCGATACGCTTCGCCTTTTAAAGAGGCAGCTCGCAAGACTCAATGCTTATGTTTCGGAAAGCTTGTCAGGAATCAAAGTGATTCAGCTTTTTAATAAAGAATCACAGACGCGCCAGTCTTTTGAAAAGATCAACGAGTCGTATCGTGACTTTCAAGTAGAAAACTTGAGATATCTCGCTTGGCTCTATCCTGTGCTAAACGGATTTAACGCCATCACCGTCGCCATGGCTCTGTATTTTGGCGGGCTGATATCGCTCAGTGATGCTGTTCCCGTTGGATCTTTAGTTGCGTTTCTCATGCATACTCAGGACTTTCTTAATCCAATCAGGAATATTTTGGAAAAATATCAAACCTTTCAGTCAAGTCTCGCCAGTGCGGAGCGCATTTTCGGACTTTTAGATGAGCCTGCGGAGGATTTGACGGGGCAAAAAATTAGCGAAAATCGATTTATGGGAAATGTGGAGTTTAAGGACGTTCACTTTTCATATTCACCCGAAGGAGGAGAAGTTCTAAAGGGAATTGATTTGCAAGTTCTTCCCGGTCAGTCCGTCGCCCTAGTTGGACCAACGGGAAGTGGCAAATCCACCATTATCAGTCTGCTTCAGCGCTTTTACCAGATTCCCAAAAACCAGGGGCAGATCACCATCGACGGCTATGATATTTCAAAGCTCCAAGCCCAAGAATTGAGAAGGCGAGTGGCCGTCGTCCAGCAAGATCCGTTCTTATTTAAAGGAACAATTGCTTCGAATATTTCGATGTTTGACCCAAGTATATCTGAAGAAACCGTTCGACAGGCCGCTTGGCGCGCTGGCTGCGAAGATCTCTGTCGCTCTCGCGATAAAGGACTGGATTCTCTCGTCGAAGAGAGAGGCGCCAACCTGTCCGTAGGCGAGCGACAACTCATTAGTTTTGCAAGAATTTTGGCTTTTAACCCTGACATTCTCATTTTGGATGAAGCGACCGCCTTTGTTGATTCCCAGAGCGAGCACTTGATTCAACAAGCACTCAAAGAGGTCACCCGAGGGCGTACGAGCATAATTGTAGCCCATCGCCTTTCTACTATTTTGGAATGCGAAAGAATCTTTGTCTTGAATCAAGGTCGATTAGTCGAAAGTGGCACCCATCAAGAATTGTTGAAAATTCCTCAAGGCGTTTATCGAAATTTATATGAACTTCAGCTCAAAAAAACTTTGAATCATTAAAGCGATTGGGTTTGAGTACAATGGCGATCAGTAGCTAGCATTAGCTCTCTTGCCATTTGGGCCTCGGACTTGAATCTCGATACGAACCCAGTGAACAAAACACGATGAAGTCGAACCATATACACGGCATCCCATCCTACCGTCCACCACCGAGGTTTACCCGGTATGATTTTTAGCGCTGCGAAATAAGATTGAGGGATCTCGCCTAACTTTTGGTGCTGCTTTTTAAGAGTGTTCACAATTTTACCCGTGGCCCTTGATCCAAAATCCGGTATCGAAACCATTGAGGTGGTCACTCGATTTTGGACGTGTTGAATAGCCAACTCGAGCTCTTTCGTCTGTTTGTCCAAAGCTCTCGAAAAGCCAAGTATGAACATGAGTCCAGGCACCAAGGCCAATGCCAATCGACTCCAATTTCGGATTTCGGCCCCAGAGGTGATGCGCCAAGTGATGGCTCCAAAAAGAAGCAAAGCAAACAGACAAAGGCTCAGTGTAGAAAGCCACGCCACTTGCTCTGCGTACTGATAGATGGAATCGAGTTGGGGAACCTCGCCCCTGTAAGCATCACTCATGATTGTAGCGGATAGCTGCCGAAACTTGAGCCAACTTGCTACTTGCATATGTTGACTGGCATCACAATAGGTCTCGGCCATTTGAAAATTCTTTGATTTGAGCAGTTTAGGCTCATCGACCACGGCCTTCGAAACGCAAGCCGCCAGAGTGATAATTCCAACGATTACAAGAGATAAGGCCATCTTTCGCATGCCTTTTTAACATTCAATTTTAATGCAAAATGCCCTCAAAGGAGGGCATTTGGAGAGGTCAAAACTGTATGCGGATTTAACAGTTGTCTAAAGTTTATTTATTCAACTTCTCGTATTGATTAACGAGCCGTTCATTTTCTTGAGCCTCACGCTTCCATTTGGCTACTTCGGCGGCGTACGCACCAGCCTTTTTCTTCCATTCCGCAAGGTCGGCTTTAGCCTTAGCTTCTTTTTCATCGATATTTTTTTCGATGTCGACAGCCGCCTTTTTCTGGTCAAGCCATTCCTGTTTTTCTTTATCCATGTTTTCTTTCTTCAAAGTGTATTCGGCCACGTTAGCCTGACGCTTTTCTAGATTCTTATTGAGCATGTCAATTTTCGCTTGGAGTTGTTGAATCTGCTTTTTTTCTGTTTCTATTAAAGTCTGTTCCTTTTTAACCAACTCCTGCAACTGAACTTCTTGTCGTTGCATAGTGGCCACATTTTTGTCGGCATTCAATGCATTTTCTCGAATTTGCTTTCTTTGATCTCCAAGGGCCTTTAGTGCCTCTTCCACAACCTTGACATTCTTTTCTGCCACCGATTGGTTTTCTTCATACGACTTTTGATTCTTCAAACTGTTTTCAGCATTGGTTTTCATTTGCTCGAGACTTCGCTCAACCTTGCCGTCCGCCGAAGCCACTCTCGACAGGAAAAATAACACCGCCACTGCAACAACCAAATGTACAATATTGCTCATAAACTACTCCTTAGCATTCTTAGCTGTGTTCACAGCCTGACAATTATTAACTAAAGACGAACGATAGTGTCCAATCTCATCTTCCCAAAAC
>JADLCR010000084.1 GCA_020847095.1 Oligoflexia bacterium
ACAAAGTATGATTTCTTGGGGATCTGTCTCTTTAACCTTCACCGGTACACCGCAAACCCCAGGGCCGTTAGGCTTTAACCTGATCTTTTTTGGGGGCTTCTTTGTTTAAGTGGGTGAATCAATAGCCTGCTACCAGATGCCTGCTGCCGGAACCGCTGCCCGCTGCCCGATCCCAGACGTCAGGTTGTCGTCAGGTTGAGGGTCGTTAATTGGTAGCAGAGGAGGGATTCGGCTACTACGCTCTTCGCCTCCAGCTCATCACTGCGTAGCCTCCCGGAATTTTCTAAATCAGGCATCGTGCCTGATTTGCCGCTCAAGGCGGCCGAAAATTCCCTTCGAATCCCTTATTAAAGCAAAAAACCGCCAACCTTTCGGTTGTCGGTCGTTAATTGGTAGCAGAGGAGGGATTCGAACCCCCGACACCGCGGGTATGAACCGCGTGCTCTAACCACCTGAGCTACTCTGCCACAAAAGAGCCCGGATATTAAAAATGGCCCTCAGATTTGTCAAGGAATGTTAACCATTTAGGTGAGTTTGAACCATTGACAATACCCCCATTTAGCAGGTCTCATTAAGTCTAACTGGGGGAGTCTATGCTAAGCCAATTCATCAGAATTCTTATTCTTTTTGGCCTATGGGGTCAGCAAACTTGGGCGCAAGATTCTATCCGAATCATCGTTTCCGAACAGGGGGGAACACCTGTGGAGGGTGTTACGGTATTAGTAGGGACTGGACCCGATCAGCCCTTTGTTCAGAACTGGAAGAAAACCGATTCAAAAGGAATCGTGGAGTTTCAAACTCTAAGCTTAGACGATCAGCCTATCACGCTTTCGAAAGCTGGTTACCCGCGGATAACTTACTTTAATCAATTCGGGATGGATTTTCAGCTTAAGCTTCCCCCTCCCAGTCGATTTCAAAAAATTGAAGTATCCGGTGAGTTGACGGGTTTCGATAACACTAAATTAGGCCGCCTTGGCTTGTTTGTTCCGTTTTTCACCTCAGACAAACTCTTTCAATTTGCCATCACCGATTTAATTAGTCCTATCGATGACCAGTTCAGCGTATTGGGTAAGGATCTCTATCTCCCAAGCAACGTCACGTTGCCAAAACAAACCCATTGGGTGGGAGTTGTTCCGGTAACTCTTAACAAGCCGAAGTTTCACATTCCGGTTTTTGTGCCCGACACTCATCATTTCATCGGCGTTGGCGGCACATTTCCGTTTGATAAAGTTAAAGACACCCTCTCAAGCGATACTGGAACCCTATTTGACATTATCAACGACGTTAAATTTGATCGGCTTCATTACGTCACTGATCAGTACCTCACATCGCCAAGAACATATAACTTGGATTTAGGTCTCACGCGCCTTAAGCAATGTTTGCGAGTATCAGCAAAAAACTTTCCAAGCCAGTTGCGAGTCGTGAGTTTTTCGCTTTTGAGATTTCCCCAATCTTACGGGCAGCCCTATATGCCGATGGACCTCAAAGCCCTTGATCAAGGAGCCCAAGGGATATCGTGCATAGAAAACGACACTCGACCATTTAACGTCATGAATCTCGCGTTTAATTTTAAGAAAGTGAACAATCAAACATTCTTTGAAAAGGGCATGTCGTCGATCATTTCACGAAATATTCCCCGTGGCCCCATGACCCCGGGTCTTCTTGAACATAAGAGTTTTTTTAGCGTTCCCGATGTTGCCGTAACAAATCAAGGAAGTGAGGTCGCGGTATCTCGCCCCGAGCGCCCCGGAATTAGCCCGACCGCCTCGGCATTGTTTGCCGTCCTTTCGGATGTTCAAATCACACCAACCGCCAATGGTGTTGTTGAAGAAAGTCATCCTAAATGGGTCGTTTTTGCCTCTAGCAAAACGAGCTACTTTAAACTCCCCCAGCTTCCAGTAGATGCTCAAAAAGAGTCGGTCCTCATAGCTCCGGTGCGAGTGGATACAAAACGGTGGGAAATAGCATGGTTGGGATTGGAAACTCGCCATCAATTTGATAAATCTCAGCTGAGATCGGTGAATCTCGGCTATGACCTTTTTGAGGCTATGACACATGCGTCTAGAAATGCTCAAGATTTTTAGTCTCTCGATTTTACTTTTAGCGACGGGCTGTGTGGGAAATCCTATTGAAGATCCTCCCATCAAAGAACCTGAGTCTCGGATTTATTTTGATTCCTATGAGCAAGTATGGAGAGCCGTTCAATTGGCCCTGAGAAAGTATCCAGTGCGAATCAACAACATCGATTTGGGCGTTCTTGAAACCGACTATATCAAGGGTGATAAATTATTCTCCGATCCAAAGGATGGTCGACCAAGACCAGGACTTAAATACAAAATCAATATGCGAGTCGTGCGAGGGCGGGTTGAAGGCCGGGCTGCGGTAAACGTTACGGTCCTCAAGACCTCGGAGATTCAGCCGGATTTCTTTTCTTCGACTCAACAAATACCGTCAGATGGTTTAGAGGAGCGGGCGCTGCTCTATCGCATTGGACGGTTCCTGGATATTGACAGGATGCTGACGAAGGCTCAAGGCGCCCGATAAAGTGAAATAGCCAAAATCTTTTTTAAAAAACTACTGCCGATGCGACAAAAGGAAAAATTTTGGTTCAGATAAAAGAAAAACTTGTAGTTATTACGGGGGCAGCGTCGGGTATTGGACAAGCTCTTGCGCAGCTTTACTTTGAGCGCGGATGGAAAGTCGCCGGAATTGACGTTTCGACCCACGAGGGTTCGCAATACATTATGTTTCAGGCTGATGTTTCAAACGAGCGTGAATTTAGAACGGCAGCCGGTCTTGTGTTTGAGCGATTCGGGCGCCCCGACCTTTGGATCAACAATGCAGGTATCGTTAAGCTCTCGGAATTTGCAAATCTCGGACAAGATGAATTTGACCGGGTGATGAATGTGAATTTTAGGGGAGTGGTTATTGGTACTCGCATCGCGATGGAGCAAATGGTGAAGCCTGTTTCGGGCACCATTGTGAATATTGGTTCGGTGTCGGGAATGATACCGGCCCCTTTTATGACCTCTTATGTTGCATCAAAACATGCGGTAATTGGATTTACCCGCTCGCTGCAAGAAGAACTCATACAGCTTCAATCACCATTAAAATTAATTTTGATAAATCCTGGTTTTGTTAAAACTCCCATTATGGAGTCGCAAAATGGGTTTGAATTTCCCAAATGGCTTCAGAAGTGGGTTGAAGATGCACCTACTACCGCTAAAGAAATCGCCCGCATTGTAGAGGCTAAAGAATCAGAGGGAGTCACAAGTCTTAATGGCAGATTGTTGGCCCATTCTTATAGGTTATTTCCTTTTTTGACTCGCAAGTCATCGCGACTTTTAACAGCCAAAAATTGGAAAGAGCTCTTAGGCCTAAAGCCTATTCGTCAGCGAACCGGGAAGCAAGACTAGCCAATTCCGTTTGACACCAAATATTGGGGCTCGAAGCAGATTTGATCAAATGCAATGCCGATCTCGCCGAGCGGTAAACCTGTCGGTATGTTGAGTCTGTTAGGTAGGTGAGAGGTAAAATATCCTTCTCGATAATCGCAAATACCCGTCTTTTTAAGAAGTAATTGCCTTTGACCTGTCTTAACTGGAAATCTGCTAAATCACCCAGATAAAAATAGAACCTTTCGGCTAACTGACTTGGCGTCAGTCCTGACTGCTCTAGTGCGGAGAGTGAGAGCCGTCGAGTCAAGGTTCCCAAATCAAATGGATGTTGCTCCACAGTGGGGCTTTTTGGATTCTGTGCCAAAATGGCCGATTGCAGCCTTGATTTTCCTTCGTCGTGAATCATCAGCTCATGAATAAGAATTCGACTATAGACTGCAGGTTCGGACCGAGCATTTTTAAATGCATTTAGGTCGATTTGGGCCTCGAGACAAAGTTTTTCAAGCTCTCGAATTGAAAACGAAACGGTCGCCTCTCTTTGAGCGATTCGATGTGGTTGAAAAAACTTTCGCATCGAATCTGGCAGCCAGCGTTCTAATATCGAGTCTTTAAGCGTGATGACGTCAAAGGGGGTTACAGAATCAGCAGGGCCAATATTTATTCTTTGGATATCCAAAACGACGGACCAATCAAGAGGGGTGATCGCTCGACTCCTTTGAAGATGGCGAAAATAATTCTGAGCTCCCGAAAATAGACCTCCGTGACTTCGATATTTGGTGATGTGATTCCAAATTTCAGGGACGGCTAAGAATAGGGAATAGCCCACAATATCTAGCGAATGAGTAAACGAGAGCGGGAGCAAAAATGCGTACTGAGGATTTTTGGCAACAAACACAATAATCAGATTCTCCATGACTTCAGTAAAAACATTGGCCAAGACAAACCGAGGGCCGCGTTTTATAAGATTGGATTTCACCCAAGGAACTAGTTTCGAGATATTGAGTTTGTGCTTTGCAAAATCCTTTAGCCCGATGAAGAAACGCTTAGCAATTGGTTCAAGTAAGAGTTTTTGGTGTTCTTCATTTAAATTGTTAATCGTTTGTTCCAAAAAAATGCTGAGTTGAGCTTCGATTTCCGAATCCCGAATCCGTTGTGTCCCAGACTTAAGATCAAAATGAAGGGCCTCTAAAGTTTCGACAAGCGGCGAGTTCGTTGTGCTGTGGGCGTGGGCGTAAGACAGGGCAAGCATCCCGGCCGGGGCTGGAAAAATTAAAACTACGACAAGGCTTTGAGTGGCTTTATTGAGAATTTGTCTCAAGAAGAAAATCATGAGGGCGGTTAGTAACGTTGTTTCAAGTTATGGTCAACAATTGTCGGTAATTCACGAAGCATTTTAAGTGTTTGAATATTTTATAAGGTGAATGGTTCCAAAACGAAACTGACTCTTTACATACGGCACGGGATTTGGTTAATGAGGGCTTAAGAATCGGAGGGGAATGAGTTGAAACACAGCGTTGTTTTCATCATTTTAGCAATATGGTTAGGGGACGCCCACGCAGCCAATACGGGGACCACACATTCGACTGGAAAATCATCACGACAATATATCGAAGAGGCTTGGGCCTTCTGGATCCCGAAGGTCGACCGCACTTTAGAGAAAAAAGTTGTTCCTGCCTACAATTGGCTGGAAGCGCGATACGGCTCTCGAGTTGCGCGAACTTACGATTTAATTGATCGAAATCTTCTTCAACCCTTGCGTGAAAGAACGGATTTCGCCGAAGATTATTGGGCCGAAAATACTCCAACTTGGACCAAAAAGAAGATGAGCGATGTCTACTTTGGACTTTTCGAGTATTTGGCCAATAATGCGCCTCCGGCCGAAGCTATTTCTCCAGATCGCCGAGCGGCCGTTGAGTTCATTAAGTCCTACATGACCCCATCAAAAGATGTGGAGTTGGTACGAAGAGTCAATCGGGTCTTTAAGTCCCTGCTTCCGTACATGCACGATCAAGAATTGGCCAAGTGTCAGTCTGTTCGGGTGTTAGAGTCGGAAGACTGGCCAAACTCGAACCAAACCGGGTGTGTGGTGATGATTACGGACGTTTATGTCAAAATGCTCACCGACGACGAATTGGCCGGAGTGCTGGCTCATGAGCTGGCCCATGAAGACCGCGGACACCTGGTTCGAAGTTATAGTCGAGTGGCCAAAGAAACCGGCAAGCGTGCGGTTCAGTTGATTTCTGACGACATTGTCTACGTCCTGACTGGCCATGTGAATGATACTCTTCACGCACAATCAAACGGGCGATTTTGGAATCTTGTCCTACATGCTAATAATATGGGCGCTCTGGAACACGAGATCGAAGCTGATCGTTTTGGAGCGCAAATGCTCTGTCGATCCGGTCGGGATCCGATGAATGTCTACGCGGCGATTGAGAAGGTGTCCCGAGCGTTGGGCTATGACGATGAAAAAAGATTGAATTCTGGTGAGTCTGAGGGAAGGCTTTATCCAAGTCTCGTAGAGCGAAAAACCGCCATTGAGGCCGTTTCAAGGAGTTGCGTGAAATGATCCGCTTATTTATTTGTCTGCTAGTTGCATTTGGTTGTGAATTGTCTCACGCAGAAGAGTCTGAAACTCAGGATGTAGCACTTCAATCTGCGGGGATTTTAAGCGGGGTTTCGGTTAAGTTTGGAGCTATTAAGCTACGAGAAGTCTCAAATCCGAATGGAATTGTTCAGCAGGTTCAGGATTATCAAAAGGTTTTGAGCCCAAAGCAGATCTACTGCATTCAAAGGCAACGATTATCACTCCAATCGGCCTTGCGTAAAACCGGGAAATATCTCACTGAAAGTAAAGTTACCGAAATTGATATTTTGCTTTTCGATTACCGCGGTGGACTGCGTGCGCTTTATCAAAAAACTCCTCAGCTCGCTTTTCCTGCAGGCGAATTTGGCTATTTAACTATTTCCCTAGACGAAGCTGGATGTCATCTTCTTGATTCTAAAACATTAGGAACTTCGCTCGAAATGACATTTGGACCAAGAGCAAAAAACCTTGATAAGTTATATCTCGAGTACATGGTGACGAGAATTGATCCAACTAAAAATCCCGTTGAGCAAAAGGCAACGACTCATATAAAAGGCGTTTTCTTTAACGGTCAAACACCTAATCGACCATTTGATATGTTGATGGTTGGGTTTCCCCTTCGAAATGAATATTTAATTCTAGATAAAACACGCCTGATCAATAACGAGCTTCACGGAATTCTCATGCATGACGGAATGGATTTCCCGATGAGAGAGATTCCATGGACTCCGGTTGCCGAAGCCGTTCAAGTGCTTCATTTGAATAAGACCGCAACGTTTTCAAATAAGATCGGGGATGTTCAATTTAGAATTCAAGTCCGTCTCAGTTCCAGTGCCATGAAGGAATTGAGCCCCGATCTCTAGAATCTTGTTTTGCCGATCTACGAAGACCAAAGCCGGCTTGTGCCTGCTGACAAGATCTTCTGGGACATTCGCATAGGCACAGATAATCACTTGATCGCCAGGTTGAACGAGCCTTGCTGCTGCTCCATTAAGACAAACTTGTCCCGGTTGCCCTGGTATGACATAAGTTGAAAATCTCTCGCCATTGTTGCAGTTGTAAATATCGACGCGCTCGAATTCTACAAAGTGGCCGGCTCGGATAAGGTCAGGACAAAGAGATATACTTCCTTGGTAGTTGAGATCGGCTTGTGTCACCGTAGCGCGGTGGATTTTCGCTCTAAGCATATGTCGAGTCATGAAGTTCCCCTATCTTGATTGAGTTCAAGAGCATGTTTAAGCCCTTCAAGAACCAATTCTGGCATCACTTTGTCGAAAATGCCTTCTCGTTCAAAAAGTCTCGAAAAGCCGCCTGTTCCGATAACAGTAGCAGGCCTTTCTCTAAAGTATTGGTTTTGAATTTGTTGATTGATCCCACGAACCATATGGACTGTTCCGTAATAGAGGCCCGATTGAATGCTTTCAATGGTTGAGCGCCCCACAACATCTTCAGGTCTAACAATCTCGACCGCCGGTAGTTTCGCGGTAGTGTTAACAAGGGCTTCCATTTGAGATCGAGGTCCAGGGATGATGAGTCCACCAAGGTATTCACGATCAAGGTTTACGACATCGAAGGTTGTTGCGGTTCCGAAGTCGATGACAATCAGGTTTGTATTTGGAAAAAGGTGAGTGGCTCCAATGGAATTGGCGATTCGATCGGCGCCCACTTCGAGAGGATTGCGATACCTAATGCGAAGGCCAGTTTTAGTGCCCGCTTGCAAAATAAAAGGTATGATACCAAAGTACTTTTGGCAGGCGCCTCGGAGTGAGTGCACGATATCCGGAACTACCGAGCAAAGTGCAATCTTGCTAATTGATTTTGGGTCGACTCCATTTTCTCGTAAGACTTGTCTTAAGAACAAACCCAACTCATCAGAAGACTGCGCTGCTCGAGAGTGCTTTCGAAACTGCAGAGACAATCGCTCACCATCATAGACGCCGCCATAGATTTGGCTGTTTCCAACATCGAGTGCTAATATCATGAACGACTCCTTATTTGGTGCGCCAACTCTTGGCCTAAAGCTAGAGCACCTTCAACTGACTTAAATAAGCCGCTTCGATCATATAAATGAAATGGGTGAAGTTGATGATTTTGAAATTCTCGAAGGTCATTATGAACGACCAATTCTACTCCCGGGTATCCGAATAATTTAGAAACTTTAGTCTGAACTTCTTCGGGCTTCGCCCCCACGGTCAGTTTAAAGGCGATAATTTTGACTTTGGCATTTTTAGAATATTTTTGAATCTCACCAATGAGTTTTGGAGTGGGCTTGAGCTGTAATTGAATTTCTGATTCAGAATTAAGTTTTCTCAGTGGACCATGGGATTCTTCATCAGTCTTGGGGGTGAAGTCGCTAACAGCGGCGGCGTGAATCACCCAATCAAATTCGTGATTGCTTAGAATCTGTTTCAGGGAGTTTTGAAACTGGGAAAATGTGAAAAATGGTTTGGTTTCTGCAAGATTCGGTTGAATTCCTTTAGAGCTGAATAGCCCCAGGACCTCGGCCTTATCCTTTAAAAGGTGGTCAGTTATGA
Organism: Oligoflexia bacterium; assembly: GCA_020847095.1. Taxonomy (GTDB): domain Bacteria; phylum Bdellovibrionota; class Bdellovibrionia; order JABDDW01; family JABDDW01; genus JADLCR01. The sequence continues at coordinate 8,520 of JADLCR010000084.1, forward strand.
TAGAGGCTGTTTTGCCAGTGCTTTGATTCGTTAGATAGCGAACCTCGTCAATGTACACGGCTGTGGGTCCGCCGGTGACCAGAACCTTCATTTGCGAACTCCCTGAAAAATAGTTTCGATAATCTGATTGGGTTCCGCAAGGCGGCCTTGACCATGTTCTCCGCAGGCCTGCGGGCCTGTACCAGGCTCGATCACCTTAACTCCAAAAGTTTGAACCTGTTTGACGTTGTTTTGGACGGCAGGATGATCCCACATAGCTTGATTCATGGCTGGCGCAATAAAGAAGGGCTTGGTCTTTATTTCCCAGGCAAGAAACAAAAGGTTTACCAAATTGGGAGCCAGTCCATGAGCAAGGTTTGCCAAAGTTTGTGCTGAGCAGGGAGCCAGCAAAGCCATATCGGCCCAGCGAGCGAGATGAATATGGTCCATTTGTTTTCCTGGCTCAAAGGAATCAGAGGAAACCGGCTCCCCCGTGAGTCCTTCAAGTGTAGACCGGCCAATGAACTTCAGAGCATCTGGAGTTACCACTGTCTTTACTTGATGACCGGCCTTTACAAGTGTTGAAATGACTTCGCAAGCTTTGTACGCGGCGATTGAACCGCTGAGCATAAACAAAATTTTCATTTTAACTCCACATTATCGATAAGACGGACTGAGCCTAAGGTTGCTGCCGCAAGTCGCCGACCATCCCAATCCTCGACGTAGTCGACTTTAAAACCAAAGTCGGTGAGCTGATTCTCGGCTTCATGGGCACTCTTCGCTTTCAACAGTACTTGATTGAGCCTTTGAGCTAATAAAATCTGATCTTGAGTTAACAATTGGTTTCTCGAGCTTAGAGCAAACCCAGTCGAGTCTCGCACGGTTTTAACTCGAACAATTTGGGTCTCTAAGAAATAAGCCACCACCATTTCTTCGATGAGTCTCAATTGCTGATAATCTTTTTCTCCGAAATAGGCGCGGTGAGGTTTTATTATATTTAGAAGTTTCATGACCACTGATAGCACGCCATCAAAATGGCCCGGTCGGAAGGCCCCACAAAATCGAGTGCTCAATTGATTCTCATGAACCTTGATATTGTACCCGTTGGGATAAAG